>JBEWPY010000007.1:0-35750 GCA_047689495.1 Candidatus Sulfurovum profundilacunae
AAGAGATGAAACTGATACATGAGTTTACAAAGGGTAATTTCAGGGAATGTAATAAGCTTTTTTTTACTATTTTTGAAATTTGTGAATATTATGACACACATGAACCTACAAAGATCAACTATGAAAAACTTTCAAGAAAAATGATTGAAATGGCAGCTTTAAAATTAGGGTATATCGATGTATGATATTGAAAAACTGGAAAAAGAGTGGGAAGCGTATAATAAAAAAAGACACAAACCCAAATATATCGTTTTGATCACTTCTTTTCTCCTTATTCTGGGAACCTACCTCTTTTGGGAGGGCAACTATATTGATAAAATTCGAACATCAGTTGCCGGAGAGATGATTCATGGCGGCACCAGTCCAGCAGAAACAAATGTATCTAATCTATCTGCAGAGCGGGAAAGTGTTGAAAAGGAAGCGGAGACTGTACCGGCTGCAGAGGCAGAGGATACTTTACCTGTTATAGTGGATGACAATATAAAAAAAGCAGAGGGGGATGCTGGCAAGTTGCCTCCTGTGCACGCCGAAGAGACAAACTACAAGGTTGAAAAAAAAAGTGAGCCTGTACCACCGGAAAACCCGTTCGATGTTGCAAAGAACGAACCGGTGATTGAAGAGGCAGAGTCATTACGCAGCAGAGAGAGAGTTGACGAAAATGTCCCGAAGAGAAAATCCGAAAGAAAAGTCCATATCAATATCATTGAAATTGCGGATGTGGTAGCGTATAAAGATATAGAGGATCGATTTGATGAAACCCGGGAAATAGAGGATTCTCTTTTTCTGGCAAGAAGTTATTTTAACAAAGGAAATTATAAGAAAGCAGAGTATTGGGCTTTGCAAACAAATAAAGTCGATGATTCCATAGAAGAGAGCTGGCTGATATTTGCCAAGTCAAAAGTAAAATTAGGCCATAAAAATGAGGCCATTAAAATTTTAGAGCTGTATCTCAAAAAACATGATTCCAGAGACGCTGTAAGATTATTGGAAAAATTGAAATAGAAGCGGGCCTCTAAACATATTTATGGCCGTGATATATGGTATACTTGTATAAGCTTAAGAAGGAAGAAGAGTAAAATGGTAAAATTGATTGAGATGATGCTGGATGAAAAGCTTTTGACAAAAGATGCTATTTCAAAACTGGTAAGAAGCCGACCGCCCAAAAAAATCTCTTTTGCAAATCTTATTAATGAAAATATGATTGATCTGGAAACAGTTCAGACATACCTGGCAAAAAAAGTGAGACAAGGCGTTATCAATTTATCTCATCTGGAAAAGATAGAAGGGATAGATATTATCCCGATCATCAAAGAGGTTGCTACATCGCTGAATATCGAATATGTTGACCTGGATGAGATAGAAATCGATATGAGGCTATTTTCGAAAGTACCCTATACGCAACTGCTTAAATACAATATTATTCCTATAGATGAGTCAGATCTGCATGTACAAATCGTGTTTGACGATCCCCTTGATATGGCTGCCCAGGATGCGATCCAGAGGCTGTTTCCTAAAAAGCCTATAAAAATGGCAATCGCAACGCCCAAGCAGATACGACAGCACCTGCAGCGTTTGGAAATTAATGAAAGTATTAAGGGACTGGTTAACGATATCCGTAAAGATTTGGCACAGGAGAGTGAAGCAGAAGAGAGTGAATCGCCTGCTGTTTTAAAACTGATCGATATTATAGTAAAAAACTCTATCTATGCGAATGCCAGCGATATTCATATTGAGGCACTTGAAAAAAGCTGTGTTGTCAGAGATCGGATTGATGGGATGCTGAGACAAAGCTTTACGTTTGATAAAGATATATTTAAACCCTTGGCTTCCCGGATGAAACTTTTATCCAATCTGGATATCGCAGAAAAAAGAAAACCGCAGGACGGGAGGTTTTCAGCCACCTTTGCACATAAAGCATTTGACTTCAGGGTTTCAACACTGCCCACCATTGACGGTGAATCAATTGTTCTGAGGATCCTGGATAAGTCGAAGGCTATGATCATGCTTGAAGATGCAGGGATGAGTAAGCTTTGTTATGAAAAATTCTCTGAAGCGATTAAATCTCCTTATGGGATTGTCCTCGTAACCGGGCCGACAGGTTCAGGTAAAACAACGACGCTCTATGGTGCATTGAATGCGATCAAAGACATCAAAGATAAAATTATTACAGTGGAAGACCCTGTTGAGTATCACATGGCGGGGCTTCAGCAGGTGCAGGTAAGACCCAATGTAGATCTGACTTTTGCAACGGCGCTGAAATCAATACTGCGACAGGATCCGGACAAGATAATGATCGGGGAGATCAGAGACAAGGAGACGCTGCATATCGCTATTCAGGCTGCATTGACTGGACACCTGGTTCTCTCTACACTGCACACGAACGATGCGATATCTGCTGTCACAAGAATTCTTGATATGGGCATTGAAGAGTACCTGGTCAGTGGAGCGTTGGTAGCAATCCAGGCGCAGCGTCTTGTTCGTAAAATATGCCCGCATTGCAAAGTAGAGGCCGATATACTCCCTCATCTTCTCAAAGGGGTAGAAGAGTATCTGCCTGAAAATCCTGTTTTTTATAAAGGGGAAGGGTGTAAGGAGTGTAACCATACCGGATATGCAGGCCGTGAAATGATCGCAGAAGTCTTGCTCGTGAGTGAAAAGATGCAAAGAATGATTGTCAGAAATGTCAGCAAAGAGGAGTTAACGAAGCAGGCGATAGAAGAGGGCTTTGTCAATATGTTTGAAGATGGCGTAATGAAGGCACTGGAAGGTATCACCTCCATTGATGAAATTTATAGAGTAGCGAGGCTGTAATGAAATATTTTAATGTAACTTTAATGGAAAAAGGCAAAAAGCGTAAAGAGTTGACAAAAGCAGCAAATAAAATGGCTGCTATCCAGAGAGCAAAGCAGAAATTCTCGTCGGCTATGGTGATCAAGGCTGAAGAGACAGTAGCGCCCATGGAAGAGACATTAAAGGCTTTTTTTTCAGGCTTGACCAAGTCTATGAAAAAGAAAATTCCAATCAATGATAAAATCTCAACGATCAGGCAGATCGCGGTCATGACGGATGCCGGCATTCCCATTAACGATACGCTTCAGGATGTCGGTGACAATACACGTAATCAGGCGTTAAAAGATATTTATATATCGATAAACAATGACATTAATGCGGGCGGCAGTATGTCTGATTCTATGAAAAAATACAAAGAGGAGTTTGGGCATGTTGCTCTGGCCATGACGGAAGAGGAAAATTCCTTTTTTGCTTGATTGGAGGATGTATTAAAGCCGGTGATGTTTTATCGCTCTCTCCAAATCCTCAGGGGTATCTATGCCAAAGCTCTCTGTTGCCACTTCCGTCATCGCTATCCTGAAACCGTGATAGAGCGCTCTGAGTTGTTCCAGTTTTTCGATATGTTCCAGCGGCGAATCTGAAAGGCCACAAAATGTTTTGAGTGACTGCATTGTAAAGCCGTAAATTCCAAGGTGTCCTTTGTAGTGATCAAAATGGTGATCTCTCGGATAGGGAGTTTTTGCCCTTGAAAAATAGAGGGCGATATCCTCTTTGTCAGTGATGACTTTGACAATATTGGGATCATCGGCTTCCGGGTTCGTAATGGTTTTATAACAGGAGTTCATCATAATCTCTTTTCTGTGCCTGTTTTTCCTGGTCAAATCATAGATCGCCTGAACAACGTCTGTTTCAATAAACGGTTCATCTCCCTGTACATTGACAATAATCTCATCCTCTTTCAGTCCAAGCTTCTGTGCGGCTTCATGGATGCGGTCCGTACCGCTTTGATGATGATCGCTTGTCATAACGGCATGAATCTCATGCGCTTTTGCGATCTCAATCACTTCCTGAGAATCTGTTGCGATACAGACATCATCGATATTCTCTACCGCCATGGCAGTACGCACAACCATGGGGATACCGCCGATGTCAGCCAAAACTTTGTTGGGGAAACGGCTTGAACCGATACGTGCCGGGATGATAATCATATTTATCCTTTTGTTTTTGCTTCTGGTAGTTAATTTTACACTCTCTATGTTAAAATACACGTAATTTTTATAGGATACAAAAAAGCGATTAGTCGCTTGAGCCCACTGCTGAAGTTAGCATCGTGTATACCTTTAGGTAGAACTTAGCGTTAGCAATCTCTTATAAATAAAGTTGCCTGAATGGCAAGTTTTTTGTAAGAGACAATGGGACTTTTGCAAGTTTGGGTAAAATTTGTTTTACAAATTGTACGTTCTAAAAGCATAAAGGATAAAAATGCAGGCATTATTTCTTCTCAATATGGGCGGCCCGAACAACTTGGATGAAGTGAGGCTTTTTTTATACAATATGTTCAGTGATAAAAATATCGTGCCCAACCCCTTTATACGTCCCCTGGTTCGAAACCTTATCATCAAAAAAAGACTGAACGAGGCGAAAGAGACTTATGAGGAGCTTGGAGGCAAGTCGCCGCTCCTTGACTTGACGATGCAACTCATTGAAAAACTGAGCGCAAAAGTGGAGATACCTATCTATCCCGTGATGCGTTATGTGCCGCCTTTTGCCCTGTCAGCACTTCAGGAGTGCCAAGAAAAAGGTATTGAAGAGATACTGCTCTTCCCTCTTTACCCCCAATATTCGACGACAACAACGCTTTCTTCTTACGAAGATGTTCTTAAGGCCTGTGATGCACTGGACTATCATCCTAAAATCTCCTTTGTAAAAGAGCGTTATTATGATGATCCCGGGTACATAAAAGCAAGTGTCGAGAAGATCAAAGAGGCTTTGGGAAGCAAGGAAGCAGGCGAATATGATCTGATACTTTCGGCACACGGACTGCCTGTGAGCATTATCGAAGCAGGAGATCCATACCAGAGCGAGGTTGAAGCGAATGCGGATGTACTTAGGCGCTCTCTTGAAGGCGAGGGGATACATTTTAAAGCGATACGACTCGTCTACCAGTCAAAAGTAGGGCCACAGCAGTGGCTTGAGCCGGCTCTGACAGATACCATTCGCAACCCGCGAAACAGAAAAGTACTTATCTATCCTCTGGCTTTTACCATTGATAACTCCGAGACACGTTTTGAGCTTGATATCGAAGCGCGCGAAATCGCAGAGAAGATCAGGTATGAAGATTTTATCGTAGCTGAATGTATGAACGACAGTGATGCTTTTGCAGCGTTTATAGCCGGGAGTGTAGAGGTGCATCATGCGGACACTGCATAGCAGCGGAGAGTCCCTGACTGAAGTCAACCGCTCCAAATTCATCACCTACCTGGTTCCTTTCAGTGAGCTTGAAGGACTGCAGGACAAACTGAAAGCTGACAATCCCAAAGCCAATCATGTGGTCTATGCCCTGCGTTATCTCAATGAGTATGACCAGGTCGTAGAGAACAGCAGTGATGACGGAGAACCGAAAGGGTGTGCCGGGGTGCCTGCACTGAATGTCCTTCGGGGCAATGAGATGATCAACTGTGCAGTGCTTATCGTACGTTACTTTGGCGGGATCAAGCTCGGTACAGGGGGTATGGCACGTGCGTATGCCGACGCAGTGAAAAATGCCTTGGGTAAAGCTGCCCTGGTGCCTTACGAAAAGCAGGTAAAATATGCATTTGAAACAAATTATTCCACGGTTGATAAAACACGGTATCAGTTAAACCGGCATGGTATTACAGAATATGAACGAGAGTTTGGCGTCGATGGGGTGAAGTGGGTTATTGCGGGAAGTGAAGAGAAGATAGAAAAAATTAAAACGCTTCTTGACGCTCAACGCTAAGCGCTGAACGCTGATCGGGTATCCCCGATCCTAAAGTGCCTCTTCATCCTCTTCATCCGTTCTGATACGGATCGTTTTTTCGATATCGGAGACAAATATCTTACCGTCGCCGATCTTGCCGGTTTTGGCCTGCTCTTTGATGATGTCGAGTGCAAGGGTAAGATAATGGTCATTGCTTACGATGATCTCAAGTTTCACTTTAGGGATGAACTCCACGACATACTCCGCACCCCTGTAAAGCTCAGAATGTCCCTGCTGACGGCCGTAACCCTTGACTTCAGATACGGTCATCCCTTCGATCCCTGCTTCTACCAGTGCATCTTTCACATCTTCCAGTTTAAATGGCTTTATGATTGCTTCTATTTTTTTCATACGATTTGCTCCTTGGTTTAGCTCTTATATTATAAAATAAATAAGCTGTCAAAAAAAGACAGCGTATAGGTTTTTTAGAGATTCCCTTAAAGTTAAATACTTTTCTTGAATTCCGGATATGCCTCAATCCCGCATTCGGTTGTATCGATCCCTTCAAACTGCTCTTCATCACTTGCACGCAGTTCAAAGATTTTGTTGATCACATAAATCGTAATGAATGATACAGGGAATACAATCATCCCTACAACGAGTACCCCTTTCAGTTGTGCCATGAAACTTACGCTATCAATGAAGATACCAACAGCCAGTGTACCCCAGATGCCGTTGACAAGATGTACGGAAAGGGCACCTACCGGGTCATCCATCCTGAGCTTGTCAAAGAAGGGTACGGCCCATACTACCAGTGCGCCGCCGATTGCGCCTATCAGGATAGGCTGATAGATGCTGTATTGGTCAGGGCCCGCAGTGACTGCTACCAGTCCTCCCAGCGCCCCATTGAGCAGCATGGTGATATCGAACTTTTTATACCTGAAGTATGTCAAAAGCCATCCGGAAATTGCCCCGGCAAGGCCTGCAGTGTTGGTATTCATGATTGTCAGCGCTACGGCATCGGCATTCTCTTTGCTGGAGATAGCCCCGACACTGCCGCCGTTGAAGCCGAACCAACCGATCCATAGCAGGAATGCCCCTAGTGTCACGAGCGGAATGTTGGAAGCAGGTATGACTTTGACCTTTCCATTTTTGTATCGTCCGTATCTCGGATCCATGATCAGGATCGCTGCAAGCAGTGCCCAGCCGCCTGTTGAGTGGATCACTGTCGAACCGGCAAGATCGGAAAGACCTGAAATATCCAGCAGTGTTCCTTCAAGAAAGTTCGCACCCCAGGCAAGATTGACAATCAGGGGATAGATCAGCGCACCTACGATGATGGTGAAGAGGCCCAGAGGCAGGATACGCGACCTTTCACTGACTCCGCCGCTCATAATGTTGACCACTTTCCCGACGAAAGCCATTTGAAAGAGGAAAAATGCCCATTTACTCATGCCATCCTGGTGATCCCAGGAACCGAAAGCGATTTCGTATCCTATCAGCAAAAAAGACAAAGAGGCAATGGCATAGATCATCACATTGACTGTCAATACGGAGGTAACATTTTTTGTTCTGACCAGCCCGGCTTCGAGCATGGCAAACCCGGGTACCATAAAGATGATCAGCGTCATCGCAAAAAGTGCAAAGAAGGTGTCAATTACATAACTTATTTCCATTGTAAAGCCTTATATTAAGATGAATAGGAAAATTATAACTATTATTTATGTCATTTGGAGAGAGGCCATGATGGAATTTTGAACAGTTGGAGGGTAATAGATCAGTGGTTTATAAGTTTAGTGGTTATTTTTTAATCACTTCTGAACGCTCAACGCTAAGCGCTGAACGCTGATCGGAGATCTCCGATCCTAGAGTGCATCGGCATCCTCTTCATCCGTTCTGATACGGATCGTTTTGGTGATATCGGAGACAAAGATCTTGCCGTCACCGATCTTGCCGGTTTTGGCCTGCTCTTTGATCGCTTTGAGTGCCAGATTGAGATACTCTTCTGTACTGACAACGATCTCTATTTTTACTTTTGGAATGAATTCCACCACATACTCCGCACCTCTGTAGAGTTCAGAGTGTCCCTGCTGACGGCCGTATCCTTTCACTTCAGATACCGTCATCCCTTCGATGCCTGCTTCAACCAAAGCATCTTTGACATCTTCAAGTTTAAATGGTTTGATGATTGCTTCTATTTTTTTCATTTTATTTTCCTTACTTGATTGTAGGTCGGGGTGAGGGCACCCCGACCTGCGGTATTTATAGATTTACCGCTTTTTCTCCGTGCAGCACTTCGTCAAGACCGATCTCTTCCGTCTCTTCGTCTACTCTCGCTCCGCCGGTGACCGCTTTGGCGATAAAGTATACAACCGCAGTACCGATAAGCGTCCATAAACCGACGACTACGACAGACTCTACCTGTACAAAGAATTGTGCCATTCTGTCACCATCAGCCTTCAGCGGACCGTCCCATAGAAGAGCCTGGTCGTTCAGTGCAAGAATACCGGTTGCAAGCGCACCCCACAGTCCGGCCAGAAAGTGGATTCCGAAGGCATCCAGAGAGTCGTCGTATCCCAGCATCTTTTTGAGTGATACCACACCCCAGAATGCCACAAGTGATCCGACAATACCGATAAGCAGTGCTCCGCCAACGCTTACAAAACCGGCAGCCGGTGTGATCGCAACCAGGCCGGCGATAATACCTGAAGCGATACCAAGCAATGTAGGTTTTTTAAATACAAACCACTCGATCAGCATCCATGTGACAGCCGCAGCAGCCGTAGCGGTAGTCGTAGTGAGTACGGCAAGACCGGCGATCGCATTGGCTCCGAATGCGGATCCGCCGTTAAATCCGTACCATCCGAACCATAGAAGCGCAGCGCCTACTGCCGTCAGGATGATACTGAAAGGTTTCATCGCAACTTTCGGATAACCGGTTCTCTTCCCCACCAGGAGTGCGAGAACAAGTCCAGCAAGGCCTCCGTTCATATGTACCACCGTACCGCCGGCAAAGTCAAGCGCTCCCGCATCGAACAGGAGTGCCTCGTCGCCGCCCCATACCATGTGGGTAATAGGTGCATAGACCAAAAGGCCCCAGAGCGCTACGATTACCATCCATGTTGAAAATTTCATACGTCCGATCACAGATCCCGAAGCGATCGCTACCGTAATGGCGGCAAATGTCCCCTGGAAGGCGATGAAGACATAGGTGGGATAGGTACCGCTGAGGTCAGTCCAACTGATACCGCTTAACATGAGATTGTCAAATCCGCCAACAATATTTTGCAGCATTGCACTGCCGTTTGTACTGAAGGCAAGAGAGTATCCTGCTACAATCCATACTACAAAAGCAAGCACAAATGCACCCATGACCATTGAGAAAGTATTGAGTGCATTTTTACTTCTTGTCATCCCTGCATAGAAAAGGGCAAGGCCTGCCGGGGTCATTAAGAGTACAAATGCCGTAGATACCATCATCCAGGCGGTATCACCTGTGTCTAGCTTCTCTTCTGCAAAAGCGAAGATCGGCATCAGAAATGCCGTCAGAGCTGAAAGTTTTTGTTTCATGCTTAATCCTTTTTGTGTTATTACATCACCATAGTAGCATGCAAAATGATTAATAGATGGCACACAGTTGATTAATTTTTAATCAACTGTGTGCCTTGTAAAAAGTTTTTATTGAATCAGAGGAATTTCCAGGGTAATTGCATGCTCTTTCAGTATCGCTTTGATCTGGTTTTCGTTGGCAAGTTCTCTGATCTCTTCATCCGAGTCGACATAGCGTCCGTTCGCATGTATAAAAAGGCCTGCGAGAGATTCTTTTTTATTGTTGATGATCATATGCTGGCCGATCAGGAGTTTAAGAGAGATATCGATCGAATCCGAACTTCTAAAAGCATGAAATACTTTTCTAAGCAGTTTGGAAAAATTGTTCTGGTCTATTTTAAAGAGAGGAAGATCCTGGTCTGCAAGGAGTGTAAGGGGATTGCTGTTCTTTGCCTGGAAGAGTGCGATATTCGCTTCAAGCAACAGGTTGATATCTGTAGTGATCAGTTTTTCGGTTTGCAGTTGACGGCTTGGCTGGACAGACGGTGCATGATACAGCCTGAGCGAAATCTTCTCTTCATCCTCATATCCTATGGTAATTGCATGAAAGATGAACGAGTCGTAGGTCAAAGCAATGGAAGTGGTTTTGTAGCCAAACCCTGAAGATGCGTAGGCAAGCGCCAAATCGTATAGTTCCTTTGTGCTTACCGCGCCGAAAAGCAGCTCTACACTCTGATTCAGGTAAAGTATCTTCCCCTCATGACTGAAAAGTATAAAGGGACTGTTGTCCCATTCCACAAAAGGTTCAAAATTTATGTCCATTGCTATGCCTTTTTCATGCGGCTAGCCGCAGGAGCCTGCTGCTGAAGCAAACTCAGCGTTAGAGTAGTTTTCTGAGCTTTGCTTGGAAAACGTTCTATCATATGATAACTGTTGTCCCATTCTACAAAAGGTTCAAAATTTATGTCCATTATTTTTCCTGATCCATATGGTGTTCATGTATCTTTTTTCTCAGTGTATTTCTATTGATACCCAGAATTTCTGAAAGTTTGAGTTGTGAACCGTACTTCTCAAGGCCGGCCCTGATCAGCGGTTTTTCATAGAGGCCCAGATGCTCCCTGTAGGCACCGTTTCCTTCAAGATGCTTGAGCAGATAATGATAAAGTATCTCTTCGATATCTTCTGACTGCATTGCATGTTTGATAAGATGGAAGTATACGGATCGTTTGAGGCTTTTATTATTGAGAGAAAGATCAAGCGGTATGGTTTCCGTATCGATAGCAGACATGCTCTCTATCATCAAAGTAGATTCGGCTTCTTTGATAAAGAGATCTTTGAGGTAACTGACATCCTCCTCCCTTTGACTCAGCGGCGGCACTGTATAGATAAAGGCAAAAAGTTCATCAATAACGGTAGAGTTTCCGAGGTAATTTGCCGTTGCAATGATACGTTTATGGGAGAGATCCAGTTCGTTTTGGTTTTTGATCTTTTCAAAATCGCTGATGATCAACTCATCGGAATTTGAGAGTGCGGCTTTGAGCTGCTCCTGATCTTCTCCGGATACGACAGGTGCATTCGGAAAAACAGAAGATGCCAGTGTTTTTTTCCCTATATGTGGAGGGCCGATGATGATGGAAGATACATAAAGTGTCTTGGTAAGGTTCAATCCTTTGATGATACTTTGTATCTGTTCTGATTTTGTATAAAAATGTTTCATGTCTATTTTTATCTCTTTTTTTGTTCAATAATTAATCATAACAAAACAATCTGAATTTAAAGGTATCTTTTATATTTATAGTAACTATGATAAAATAATTCAAATCAGACACAGAGGTTAGAAATCAAAGCATCATTTAAAAGGTTTCATCAGTACTTTAACTACCTTACCCTGGAGCAGTCCCTGGAATACTTTTCTATACTCGGAGGGGTGGAAGAGAACATCCAGATAGATTTTTTCGATGATATCTTTTCTATGGTCAAAACAAACTTTGTAGATGACTTCAAAAAGTTTCAAGACCTTGTTCGTCCCTCCTATCTGCTTGAACCTTCCTATCGTGAACTGCTGACTGCTGCAGCCAGGGGTGACGGCAAATTTTATACGGTGTTGAAAAAGACAAGGCTAAGTGAAAGTGTCGGAGAACAGCTTATCGATGAACTTGTCAATCTTGAGATACTTTTTATAGAGAAATCGAGAGAGGCACCGATACGCACTTCTCCCAAACAGAAGATCAAAAAACATTTGCGAAGCTATCGTATTCAGGATAAACTGCGGTTTAACACACCGTTTCTGCGCTTTTGGTTCGGCTTTGTCGAACCGTACCGTAAAGAGCTTGAAGCAGGCAAAGGGGAAAGGTTCCTTGAGAATTTCCAGAAACATTATGAGAGGCTTCGTTCTTTGGTGTATGAACAGCTTTGCGATGCGCTGCTTATCGAGTATTTCAGCCGGAAGAATATTCAAATCCTCTCCTCCGGAAGCTTTTGGGACCGGTACAGCGAGTTTGATATCCTGGCCGTTACTTCAGAAAAAAAAGTGATCCTGGGAGAATGCAAGTACAAAGAGAGAAAAATATGCAAAAATGAATGGAGTAAGCTTATGGCGAAAGCAGAACAGTCAGGACTCTCTGTAGATACGTATGCTCTTTTTTCAAAAAGCGGTTTTTCCAATGAGCTGCTACAGCATCGGGATGAAAAATTATTATTGTTTGATCTTGAAGATTTGAAAGTGCTTTTTTGAAATAGTATCACCGCACCGATCAAATACCTAAATCTTTAATGCAATAATTTCGCCTATACTCTGTGTTAGATTGATAGTTTATCTTGCCCTTTTTATATGACGCAAATGGGACTTATAGCTTTTGGTAAAGTCGTGGGTTCCCTGTTTGTTCTTCATAAAGTAGAGATAGTCTGTTTTTGCCGGCTTGATCGCTGCAAGGATCGCGTCAAAACTTACGGCACCGATCGGTGAGGGAGGAAGCCCTTTATACTTATAGGTATTGAAGCGGGTCGTGTCGTTTTTGATACGTTCAGGTGTCACTTTTATGTGAGAGTAATTTCCGTAGTTGAGTGTACCGTCCATCTGAAGCGGCATCCCTTTTTTTAGGCGGTTATAAATCACTGAGCCTACCAGCGGCATCTCTTCGGTATTTGCAGCTTCTTTTTGTATGATGGAAGCAACAGTCAGTATCCTAAGCCACTGTTTTTCATCATAGACCCCGTAGATTTTTTTTGATAGTTTCTGATACTGCCGGGCAGACTCTTCCAGAAGAAAAGTGATTAACTGTTTCTCCTGGATCCCGAAAGGCACATGGTAGGTCTCTGCGTAAATGCCTGCTTCGGGATAAGAAGATATCTGATCATAATAGTGCTGCAGTTTTGCGGGATCAAGCTTCAGTGTTGCAGCAATGCTTTCAAAAAAAAGGATACTGGTCTCACCCGGGATTAACGTGATGGTTTCCATCTTTGCTTTTGCCGTAGCAAGTTTGTATAAAAAATCGATACGGCTGAGTTCTGTTGCACCGATATTGATCCATCCGCTTTGGGGCTCTCCGAGCAGCGCCAGGAGGTACTTGTCTATGATACTGACTTCATACCCTCTTTTATGCAGCTGTGATATAATACCCCCTATAGATCCTTGCGGTATAAAGAGTGTTTTTGTTGTTTGGATGGATTGAGTGGTATAAAAGGCTAAGGTAATGATTAAAACAACTGCGAAAGTCTCGAAACATCTTATGACAGAAATTTTGCGTAATGCAGTTATCATTTTTGTACTCATGATTATCACTCTTTTTATTGGGCTTAAAATAGGTGTTCGTGCAGACAACCTTGCATTCGGTCCCTACAAAGTATCCGGATTATACATAAAACTCGATAAAAAACTCGTACTGAAAGCACATGATGTCTCTATACCCAAAAGCAAAAAAGATCCCTCGTTTGAAAGTATCGATGAGACATTTGATCTGCTGAAAGGATTGCTGGGACTCTTTGACTTTGTATCGTTGCACGATATCAATTATAAAAACAACAGAATCGATTTCATCTATGCGGATCATTTTCTGCATATCAATACGAAAGATTATGAGATTGCAGGGAAGATCGAACGTAAAGAGAAAAGGTTCATTGCCGATGTTCCTCTGCTTTATCTGAAAAAAAAGAAGATCACGCTTTCAGGAGAATTCACCTATAGCTATTATGCCGACAGACTGCATGCCTGGGGAACGTATGATATGTATGGTATCCAGGGAAAGTTCTCTGCAAACAAGGTCAAAGAGAAGCTTCAGTTCAATCTGCAGAGCGAGACTTTCTCAGATTTGAAACCTCTGGTGCAGGCGTTGCCGCTGACAAAAACGGTGAAACACTGGTCTGCAGAACGCGTCCTTGCAAAACAATACAAGCTGCTTTCGCTTTCGGGCAGAGGTTCGGTCATTGACGGTGAAACGTTCAAACCGGATGTCGGCAGCTTGAAAGGGGAGCTTGCGCTTGATGATGTTACGATTCATTATAAAGACGGACTTGCTCCTGTCATCGCACAAAGTGTAAAGATGCAATATAGAGAGGGGGGACTCTATTTTAAACTGATTCAACCGACGTACAAAAATAAAAATTTGGAGGGGAGCCGTTTGTCCATTATTAACCTGGCAGATAAAAACCCGACGATTTTAAAACTTGATTTGCGTATCGATTCACCGTTTGACCGTGAGGTTCAAAAGATACTTCAGGCCTATAAGCTCAATGTCCCCGTTTCGCAAAAAAGCGGTACTGCAAAAGGGAAGGTGGCATTGGATGTCAGATTGAAAGATGGCAAAACAACCGCAGCGATTGATATGGATATCCATGATGCTTTAATCCATATCAATAAGATAGAATTTCCCGTGAAGAAGGGAAAGATCCACTTCGAAAAGGGGATCGTGACGCTTGATGATGTTTTTTTAAAAGATCCAATGTACAGCGGAAAGCTGGCCGGAGAGATCAATTTGGAGAAAAAACAGGCAACGCTCGGTATGAAGGCGGAGCATATTGCTTTGCAGCATCAAAAAGAAAATATTTTTGAGTTGAAAAATCAAACAATAGATCTGTTGCTCGATTATACCAAAGGGGTGAAAATCACAGTTCCCCAGTTGGCTTTTCGGTTTGATGAAACAGAAGATAAGAAGGGCATAGAACTCAACTTTGACGACCTCAGCAAGGTTAAACCCTATATCAACTATCAGGGAGTGATCCAGGAAGGCGGGAAACTCAGGATTACAACGAAAGATTTCAGACGTTTTGATTTCAGAGGAGAGATGCACCGCAATACCTGCTTCTTGTTTGACAAGGATGATGTATGCCATGACAGAGTGCCTGTGTCAGGTACACTGACCTCCGGAGGGATTGATTTTTATGCCTTTGACAGCCGGCTGCATTACAATCAGAAAAAATCACATGTTACGCTAAAGAGTATCAATATTGACATTGAGGAATTCATCGCTTACAGCGAAAAGCTGAAAAAGAAAGACGATAGTCAGAGAATACTCGACAGGACATTGGTCATATTGGGTAAAAACAGTCATTTAAGATATAAAAACTATACACTGAAAACAGACAGCTATGATGTAGAAGTGAAACCGAATGGAGATTTGAAAGCGATAGGAAGCTCCGGGGGAGACATCGTCAAATTCAGCATGAGAGGGAATAATATCTCTATCAATGCATTGCGTATCAAAGATAAAATTCTGCATCCGCTGATCAACTTTGACGGGTTGCAGGAGGGGCGATACAGTCTCAAACAGTCGGGTAATATAAAAAAGACAATGAAGGGGAGGATCATTGTGGAAGGCGGTGTCATGAGAGACTTTAAAGCCTACAACAATACCGTTGCTTTGATCAATACGCTCCCCTCCCTGGTCGTCCTCCAGGATCCGGGTTTTTCCGAAAGAGGCTACAAGATAAAAAAGGGCGTAGCGGAGTACCGAATGATACGGGATGAGAAAATTATATTCGATTCCATTTTTATGCAAGGAGCTTCCTCTGATATCGTAGGGGTAGGCCAGATCGATCTGAAGAGAGAAACGATTGATCTGAAACTTGCCATACGGACAGCAAAGGATTTTGGGAAAATTGTAGGCAAGATACCGTTATTGGGGCATATATTGATGGGGGAAGACAAAAGTATGACCATAGGCCTGCGTATTACCGGAAATCTAAATAAACCGAAAGTTCAGACAAGTGCTGCCGAGGAGATATTAACGCTTCCTTTAGAATTTTTTAAACGGACGCTGGAGTCTCCCGGAGAGATGGTCAAAAAGAGAAAAAAGGGATCCGAAGAGAATCCGGTACCGAAGAAAAAAGAACCGGCTGTTCAGAAGAAGGCAAATCCTGAAAAGGGGAGAGCCGAAGAAGGGCTTGATCTCTATTGATCCTACTCATTCCGTAAAACAGTCAGCGGGTCAGTCTGGGAAGCTTTCTTTGCCGGATAGAGCGAAGAGAGTATGATGATCACAGATGTTCCTAAAATGATCAGCCCAAAATCAGTCAGAGTCAGGTCGACCGGCAGTTTTGTCGTTCCGTAAACATCTGCCGGCATAGAGATAATGTCAAAGGTTTTCAGTATCCATATCCCCAGTACGCCAAGAAGCGTTCCTGCAATGATCCCCGAACTTCCGATCACAAGACCCAGTTTAAAAAAGATGGTACGGATCTCTTTTTTGGTTGCTCCAAGGGTGCGCATCAGTGCTATTTCGCTTCTTCTGCTCATGACAGTCATTAACAGTGAGGAGATAATATTCAGCGATGCGACAAGGATGATAAGCAGCAGTACCAGGAAAAGCGCTTTTTTTTCCATTTCCATGGCGGCAAAAAAGTTTCCGTTTTGCTGCCACCATCCTTCTATGATCACCGACTCTGGAAGTTTGGAGCGTATCGTATCGATCTCCTGCAAAGGATTTTTGGTGTAAATGTGCAATCCGTCATACAAACCTTTTTTGCGGCCCAGAAGCTTTTCAAACGCTTCCAGCGAAGTGTACATGATGGCTTTGTCATAGGCTTTCAGCCCGGAGTCAAACACCCCGTCTACGGTAAAGCGTTTCTGCAGAGGCATCGTTCCGAAACCGATGGCTTGCTGCTCGGAAAAGTAAAGGGTGACTTTTCCCCCTTTGGGGGCATCCATTTCAAAAGAGAGAGAGTCTCCCAGAATGATACGAAATTTATTTTCCGAGGTACCCCTTGCCTCTTGAAAGATGGGGTTGATCGCACTCTCTTTTTCAAAGTCTACACCATAAAGAAGCGAGCCCTGGACGGCACCTGCATTTTTTGTAATGACTTGAGTGGTATAGTAGGGACTCATTTTAAGATGCGGGAACTCTTTTTTCAGCGTATCAATGAAGCGGTCGCTGATCGAGTCCTGCATCATCGGAAGAACGGTCAGAGGGTAGTTCATTACGAAAAGACGTTTTTTAAACTCTTTTTGTGTGCCGTTCATAATGCCCATGGCGATCATCAATACCATGACACCGGCGGCAATGCCCAAAAAGGCAAGCAGCGCCGAAATAAAGATGAAAGGATTGTCTCTGTCATATTTCAGATAGTGGGTAATGATATGGCGGACAAACTGCCTGCTGCTGCTGACGACTTTCATAAACGATGGTATCCTGATTCTGGTATATTCGGGGAACAAACATCAATGTTCCCGGCATAAGGAGCTTTGCTGCTTATGCGTGATTTGATAATATTCCTTTTTTGGGACCGCTTCGACCACAACAGTTTTTATACTTTTTACCTGAACCGCAGGGGCACGGTTCATTTCTTTTTGGTTTTTTTGTCCCCGTAATCGGTTTTTTCTTCTCTTCTTTCTCTTCTTCTGTGCTGAGTACAGCCTCGGCTACACTGCTGTCAAGTTCTTCTCTGATATGCTCGACTGCTGCCTCTTCCTCTTCAGGAGACTCAAAACTGAATTGAACCAGCTGCAGTGTTTTGACCGCTTCAAACTTGATACGCTGAACAAGTTCCTGGAAGAGTCTGTAGCTGTCCTGCTTGTATTCAGTGAGCGGATCTTTCTGGTTGTAGCCTCTGAGCCCGATCCCGGTTTTGAGTACATCCATTTCATACAGGTGGTCCCTCCATTGCGGATCAAGTACCTGGAGGTAGAGTACCCGTTCGATCTCTGCTCTCTGCTCGGGATCGATCTGGGACATTTTCTCTTCATAGAGGCGCTCCATCATGTTTGTGATACTTTCGGCAAGCGCTTCACGCTCCAGCTCTCCGAACGGTTCATTCTCAACGATAATGTTGAGATCCTCTTTGATCAGCCCGACGAGCTTTTCGATATTATAGTCTTCTTTGGGAACGCCGGGGAAGATCTCGCACTCTTCCAAAAGGTGTGCGACATATTCGGCACGGTTCTCTCTGATCTTTGCAACGATATCAAATTCGGGATCAAGCAGTTGATTTCTAAAGGCATAGATCGCTTTTCTCTGATGGTTGGCGACATCGTCATATTCAAGAATGTGTTTTCTCGACTCATAGTGTTGGTTTTCTACTTTTTTCTGTGCCTTTTCAACTGAACGGGTGACGATCTTTGATTCGATGTACTCGCCGTCTTCCACACCAAGACGGTTCATGATATTTCTGATCTTTTCACCGCCGAAGATACGAAGAAGGTTGTCATCAAGGCTTAAGAAGAATTGACTCTCTCCCGGATCGCCCTGACGCCCGGAACGTCCCCTGAGCTGGTTGTCGATACGTCTGCTCTCATGACGCTCGGTACCCAGGATGGCTAACCCGCCCAGTGTTTTTACCTCATCATCTATTTTGATATCAACCCCGCGTCCGGCCATATTGGTCGCTACGGTTACCGCACCTTTGGCCCCGGCATTCTTGATGATCTCTGCTTCCTGTTCATGATTTTTGGCATTGAGTACATTATGGGAAATTTTTTCTTTTTTAAGCCTGTGGTGGAGCAATTCGGATTTTTCGATAGAGCCTGTACCGATAAGAATGGGCTGGCCTTTACTGTGGAGCTCCCTGACCCTGCGGACCACCGCATCGAGTTTTTCACGTTCTGTGTTATAGATGAGGTCGTTTTTGTCGAGTCTCTCTACCGGGACATTGGTGGGAATCGAGATGACATCAAGATCATAGATCTGGGCAAATTCCGTGGCTTCTGTTTGTGCCGTACCTGTCATCCCTGCAAGTTTTTCATAGAGTCTGAAGTAGTTCTGATAGGTGATCTCTGCCAGGGTCTGCGACTCTTCCTGTATCTCCACTCCCTCTTTTGCTTCAAGCGCCTGGTGCAGGCCTTCAGAAAATCTTCGGCCTTCGCTCAGGCGGCCGGTAAACTCGTCAACGATAATGATCTCATTCTCTTTGAGGACATAGTCCACATCTTTTTCAAACAGGTAGTGTGCTTTGAGTGCCTGGTCAAGGTGATGTGTCAGGGCGGCATTTTCCAGGTCATACATGTTCCCCACACCAAAGAGTTCCTGTGCTTTTTCAAGTCCCTTTTCCGTCATAATGATCAACCGGTTCTTTTCATCGACGATAAAATCACCGGTGGTCTGTTCCGGTTCTCCCGGACGTGTCTCTATCTTCTCCCCGCGTTCAAGCTTTTGCGCTATCTCATTGGCACTGTTGTAGTGGCTCTGGTCTCTCTGGGTCGGGCCTGAAATGATGAGTGGAGTTCTTGCTTCATCGATGAGAATGGAGTCCACTTCATCCACGATCGCGAAATGGTGCGCTCTCTGTACCTTTTCTTCTGCCCGTACCTTCATGTTGTCACGGAGGTAGTCAAATCCGTATTCATTGTTTGTACCGTAAGTGATATCTGCTTCGTATTGTGCTTTTCTGCTCTCTTCATCATAAAGTTCAGAGGTGATACATCCGGTGGTAAAACCGAGAAAATGGTAAAGTTTTCCCATCTCATCCGAGTCTCTTTTTGCAAGATAGTCATTGACCGTGATAAGATGTACGCCTTTCCCCGTCATGGCGTTAAGTATGACAGCCAGTGTTGCGACCAGTGTTTTACCCTCACCGGTTTTCATCTCGGCGATATCGCCATCGTGAAGCACCATGCCTCCTACCATCTGCACGTCGTAGTGTCTCAACCCCAGTACACGTTTACTCGCTTCCCTGGTGATAGCAAAGGAATCATACAGGACATCATTCAAACTTTTTTCACCTTGCTGTACAGATGTTCTTAACGCAGTGAAAGACGCCTTCAGTTCCTCATCGTTCAATGCTTCGTATTGCGTTTCAAGTTTGTTGATTTGGGTTACTTTTTTGAGATAGTTTTTTACGATTTTATCGTTTCTGGTTCCAAAAACTTTGAGTACACTTTTTATCATTGCTATTATTGCCTCTTGTATAAATTGCGATAATTTTATCCAAAAAGTGATTAATGCACCGTTAGCATGAAGCGCCATATCACAGTTGCTTTACAATTTTATGACAATATGAGATTGTTTTGAAGTTATCAAGTGCTATTTTGATAAAATATTCCATAGAATTTTTTGGAGAAAAGAATGAAACAAATATTGGTGCTGTTGGCACTCTCATCACTACTCACCGCATCGTCCATCACCCTTCCGGATCATTTTACCGCGAAGTTCAGGCAGAAGATTACAAATCCTGACAAAAAAGTGATTCATTACCGGGGAACGGTACGTTTTTCAGATAAAAAAATGCTCAAGTGGGAGTATCAGATACCGACACATAAAGAGGTCTGCAGCAACGGGAAAAACCTGACGATTGTAGATCATGAGCTTGAACAGGTCTCTTTTTACGTGACAGGCCAGGGGGTTGACCTGGCAAAGATACTGGCCAAGGCAACACCCTATAAAGAGACCAAAACTGTATTCCTGGCGAAGTATGAAGGGAAACAGTATACGCTACAGGTGGATGGTAAAGGGCAGCTCTCAAGGGTTGCCTACTATGATGATCTTGAGAATGAAGTATTGATTGTTTTTGAAGAGATGAAGTACGGCAGGGGCAGCCTGCCGATTGAAACAATGCTTTGTCGGGCTCCGGAAGCGTATGACAGGATTGAGGAGTAGAGAGGATGAGCGGGTTGCTTTCCAATATACAAAATGATTCAACGCTCTTGCTGATCGTCGGGATAGCGATTGTTGTACTCCTGATCATTGTACTGGTTGTGGTTATCTTCTCTTCGAAAGCCAAAACACTTGCCGACAGAGTGTATGACCTCAGAGAGATCGACGAAGAGAAGTCTCTCAAAATAGCTGCATTGGAACAGGAACTTCAAGCCTATCAGGTGAAAAATGCAGCGCAGGAGCAGGAGCTGCAGCAGTTTGCTGAGACAAAAGAGATACTTTCAAGAACCGTGGAGGCAAGGCAGGAGCTGGAAAAGAGGTGCAACGCACTCGAAAACCTGACGGCACAGACCAAAGCAAAACTTGAGAGTACCGAAGAGATGTATGCCAACCTGATGGAGGAACACAAAGCGCTTCAGCTGCGCAATGAGAAACTCAGGGAGGATAACAGCAAATATCATACCAATAATGCAAGACTGCTGACAAAACTTGAGAGTGAAACACGCCATACCCATACAAAGATGGAGATGATGCAGTCGCATAAAAAAGAGTTGAGAAGCGAGTTTGAAGCATTGGCAAAAAAGATTTTCGAGGGCAATTCGCAGAAGTTTGCAGACTTCTCCAAAGAGAATCTGGACAATATGATCAAGCCGCTGCAGGTACAGATCAATGAGTTCAAAAAACAGGTTTCGGAGACATACAATGCTGAGAGCCGGGACAGGGCAGTCCTGAAAAACGAAATACATTCACTCAAAACGCTCAATGAGAAGATCAGTCAGGATGCGATCAACCTTACCAATGCGCTTAGAGGCGAGAATAAGCAGCAGGGCGTATGGGGCGAAATGGTACTGGAGCATGTGCTGGAATCTTCAGGATTGCGTAAGGGGTTTGAGTTCGAGCGGGAGGTGAGCCTGCGTACCGAAGACGGCGATACCCTCAGGCCGGATGTGATCGTACACCTGCCCGACAACCGGGACCTCATTATCGACGCAAAGACTTCTCTTGTGGCTTACGAACGTTATGTTAATGCAGAGGAGGAGGTAAAAAAAGAGAGTTACCTGAAATCCCACCTGGACTCTGTCAAAGCACATGTCAATGTCCTGCACCAGAAAAACTATGAGCGCCTCAAAGAGGTACAGACCCTGGATTTCATTTTTATGTTTATGCCGATAGAGGGCGCTTTGGCCATTGCACTGGAACATGACAGTTCGATCTATGACGAAGCCTTTAGGAAGAAGATACTTTTAGTGGGGCCGGCGACATTGCTGGTGGCGATGAGGGCGGTAGAGAATGTCTGGAAGCATGAGAGACAGAACCAGAATGCCAAAGAGATCGCCAGACGTGCGGGAGCGATGTATGACAAGTTCGTCGGGTTCTCTGAAGACCTGGTCAAGATCTCCAGGCAGATAGACTCCATACAGGGAAGTTTCAATGCCGCCAGAAACAAGTTAAGCGACGGAAAAGGAAACCTGGTAAGACAGGTGGAACAACTCAAAGAACTCGGTGCCCAGACAAGCAAAACGATACCCAAAGAGATCATAAAGGACAAGGCATGAAAGCACAGATTGCGCGCTATACTAGAGAATTGCCGGAATACCAAAAGAAGAAAAAAGAGATTTTCAAAAAGAGTGGAAAAATTAAAAACTCTTTTTACGAAAAAGAGCTTTATAAACTGCAGCATGAACTGGTGAAACTGCAGCAGTGGGCGATAAAAACGCAACAGCGTCTTCTGGTCATCTTCGAGGGGATGGATACGGGCGGAAAAAGTTCAACGATCAAAGAGTTCATGGCATATCTCAACCCAAGAGAAGCTCGTTCGGTCGCCCTCCCGAAACCAAATTCGAAAGAGGTGGGGCAGTGGTATTTTCAGCGCCATCTCAAGCAGATACCCAATGCCGGAGAGATCGTTTTTTTTGATCGTTCCTGGTATAACCGGGCGGGGATAGAGCAGATCATGGGCTTCTGTACCCAGGAGCAGCATGACCACTTTTACAGGCAGGTGAATGATGTCGAGAAGATGCTGGTCGATGACGGGGTATTGATGGTCAAATTCTATCTCAACATCACGAAAGAGACACAAGCACAACGTATCAAACAAAGAGAGAAAAATCCGCTTAAAAACTGGAAATTGTCCGAACTTGACTACAAGTCGCACAGAGCATATCAGGCGTATCAAAACTACCGAAACAAGATGTTCAGGCTTTCAGGGACGCTTGTCGTTCCCTGGATAGAACTTCAGGCAGATGACAAAAAGCGTGCCAGGCTCAATGCCGTACGTTATCTGCTCACGAACATCCCCTATGAGAACAAAGATATGGATGTGATCCGGGGAGTGGACGATAAGATACTTACGCTTCACTCATAGTTGCTTGAATGAGTGATTGGTGATTGGTGATTGGTGATTTGTGATTGGTGATTTGTGATTGGTGATTGGTGATTGGTGATTTGTGATTTGTGATTTGTGATTGGTGATTGGTGATTGGCGGTAGATTCCGGGCTTGTGTCACAAGGGCAGCTTTCTGCATGTAGATAAAATTGATTTCCTGATATTTTATGTTAAAATTCGGACAATTTATTGAATAGAAGGACAAAAAGATGCTTAGTACAGTCAACTTGACACAGCGCTACGGGAAGCGTGTACTTTTTGATAAGATCAATATCACACTGGACCCGGGCAAACGCTACGGGCTCATCGGCGCCAACGGGGCCGGTAAATCAACGTTTTTGAAAATTCTTTCAGGAGAGTTGGAACCGAGTGAAGGAGAGGTGCAGCTGCAGGCGGGCGTAAGGCTCGGCATATTGGGGCAGAACCAGTATGCCTTCGAGGATTTTACACTCAAAGACGCGGTGCTTTACGGGAACAAAAAGCTCTATGACGCCCAAAAAGAGAAAGAGAAGCTCTATATGGAGGGTGACTTCGAGAATGACGAGGTCAACAACCGTCTGGCAGAACTTGAGATGATCTGTGCCGATGAGGACCCGACCTATGAGTCTGATGTACAGATCGAGAAGCTTCTTGAAGTGCTGGGGTTCCCCGCAAGCCAGCATCATGACTTGATGAGTTCGATCACGGGCGGGGACAAGTTCAAGATCCTTCTGGCACAGGTCCTTTTCCTCAAGCCTGACGTGCTCCTGCTGGACGAGCCTACGAATAACCTGGATATCGAAACGATTGGATGGCTGGAAAACGAGCTGAAGCGCCATGAGGGGACAATGGTGGTCATCTCTCACGACAGACACTTCCTCAACGGTGTCGTGACACATATCCTTGATCTTGACTTCCAGCAGATCCGTGAGTTTACAGGAAATTATGATGACTGGTATATCGCTGCAAACCTTTTGGCCAAACAGGCTGAGACAGACAGAAGCAAAGCCCTCAAAGAAAAGGATGCGCTTGAAAAGTTTATCGCAAGGTTCTCGGCCAATGCTTCCAAGGCAAAGCAGGCAACCAGCCGTCAAAAACAGCTGGATAAACTCGATATCCAGGAGATTAGTCTCTCCTCAAGGCGCGATCCGTCTATTATGTTCAAACCGCACCGTGATATCGGCAATGAAGTGCTTGAGGTAACGGATATCTCCAAAAGCTATGAGGATGAAAAGGTACTTGAAGCTATCAGTTTCAAGGTCAACAAAGATGACAAGATCGCGCTGATCGGAGCGAATGGTGCAGGGAAAACAACACTCCTTGAGATACTGATGGGTAACGTGGAAGCCGATAGCGGTAGTTTTAACTGGGGCCAGACGATTTCTATCAGTTATTTTCCGCAAAATGCGACCGATATCGTCACGGGGGATATCGAGCTGCCGCAGTGGATTCAGGGATTTGACCCGAAATGGCATATCGACGAGATCCGCAAGACACTCGGCCGTATGCTCTTCAGCGGTGAAGAACAGAAAAAGAGAGTCGATGCCTGTTCGGGCGGAGAGAAACACCGTGTGATGATGAGCAAGATGATGATGGACAGCGCGAACTTCCTCGTGATGGATGAGCCCAACAACCACCTTGACCTCGAAGCGATCGTAGCACTCAGTGAAGCGCTGCACAGCTATCAGGGCGGTGTGATCTGTGTGACGCACGACCGTGAGTTGATCGATGCGTTTGCCAACCGTATCATCAAACTCAATGAAGACGGGTCCATGATCGATTTTGAAGGGGATTATGAATCTTTTGTAGAGCAGTATGGTCATTAAGAGCGGGCTTTACCCGTGAGTGTTTCGTAGGTCGGGATGCCCTCATCCCGACACAATATTTAATCTTCCCTCGTCTCACCTCTCCGTAGGTGAGATGCAGAGACTACGACTTGGGTTCTTGGGTAGTGCTCCCACCTATCGGTGGTGTTGGTCTCTTATGATTGTTTTTACCTTGGATATGCGCTACACCTTCGGAGAGGTGGAGCGAGAAAAATTTGATCAATATTTTGTTCCCGTTAAAAAATCAGTTGATATTCGTATAGACGTTCTGTACGTCATCATCCTCTTCAAGTTTGTCGATCAGTACATCCACCTCTTCGAGCTGTTCATCGCTGAGGTCAACCGGTGCATTGGCGACATATTCGAGTGTTGATTTGCCCGGTTCGATGCCTCTCTCCTCAAGCGCTTTGCTCAGCTCACCGAAAGAGGTAAACTCTCCGTAGATCCTGACGATTTTCTTATCCTCGGCATTATCCTGCGGTTCGACATCCTCTTCGATCTCTTCCAGACCGTAGTCGATGAGATCCAGTTCAAGCTCTTCCATATCCATCGCTTCGGTTTTGTCAAAAACAAAGAGTGATTTTCTTGTAAACATAAAGCTGAGAGATCCTGAGGGCAGCATCTCTCCGCCGTTTTTGTTGATGATCGCCTTCACATTGGCGACGGTACGCGTATTGTTGTCCGTCGCACACTCTACGATCATCTGTACACCGTGAGGCGCTTTGACATCATAGGTGATCTCTTTGATATCGGCTGCGTCTTTGGCAAACGCTCTCTTGATCGCTGCTTCGATATTGTCTTTTGGCATATTCTGTGCTTTGGCATTGAGGATCGCGGTTCGAAGTTTGGCATTCATCTCAGGATCGGGAGACCCTCCCTCTTTGGCTGCTATCGTGATACTTTTACCCAGTTTGGGGAAGATACGGGACATGGCCCCCCATCTCTTCATTTTTGCTGCTTTGCGGTACTCAAACGCTCTACCCATCACTCTATCCTTTGCAATAACCCTATAATCAGGTTAGAAATATTGTCGTGATTATATCCCGAATTGGCTTAAGTCATTTCAAAGTAAGCATCAGTAGAATAGTTCCAGAATAAAAGGCATCACATGAAACTGAATGAGATACAGCTGGCCAACCCTTATCTGAAGCTCCCTTCACTCTGTTACGACAGGGTCAAACCGACACCTCTGGTGGAGGCTTACCTGATCCATGCCAATCCTGCATTGGCTGAAGCACTGGAAATTGACAGGGAGGAACTCGACACCGGGCATTTTGTGGAATTTGTCAACGGCACACTGGAGCTTGAGGGAAGCGATCCTTTTGCGATGTGCTATGCCGGGCATCAGTTCGGGTATTTTGTAGAGCGTCTCGGCGACGGTCGCGCGATCAACATCGGCTCGATCGCCACACCGGCGGGCAATCAGCATCTCCAGCTCAAAGGGGCAGGGCTGACGAAGTACTCGCGCGACGGTGACGGCAGGGCGGTACTGCGCTCTTCGATCCGCGAATACCTGATGAGCGAGGCGATGCACGGATTGGGTATCCCTACCACCAGGGCATTGGTGCTGATCGGTTCAGGACACTCTGTCTACAGGGGGGAGTGGGAGAAGGGTGCGATCGTACTGCGCGTCTCTCCTTCCTGGGTACGTTTCGGTACTTTTGAATACTTTGCACACCACAAGAAGCTTGATGAACTCAAGGTGCTGGCCGATTATGCGATCGCCGAATCCTATCCGCACCTGCTTGGCGAAAAAGATGCCTATCTTCACTTCTTTGCCGAAGTGGTGGGCAAAACGGCGATGCTGATGGCTCAGTGGCAGGCGGTGGGGTTCAACCACGGGGTGATGAATACGGACAACATGTCGATCCACGGGCTTACCATCGATTACGGGCCGTATGCCTTCCTTGACGATTATGATTTTCAGAATATCTGCAACCATACCGATACCTACGGGCGCTACAGTTTCGGAAGCCAGCCCAATATCGGTGAGTGGAACCTCAGGGCCCTGATGACGGCGCTGACGCCTTTGGCTGATGAGGAGCAGATGTCAAAGATACTGGATAAACACTATGCCAGACTCTATACCGAACACTACCTTTACCGCATGGGCAAAAAACTGGGTCTGGATAAGCTCGAACAGGAGGACAGGGAGTTTGTCAGACACCTGCTCGGGATGATGCAGGGACTCAGTGTCGACTATACCCTCTTTTTCAGGACGCTGAGCCGATATGACGGAGAGAGGGCGGAACTGCTCAAAACAGGGCTTTACCACCAGCCGATGCATGACTGGCTGGATGCCTATGATGAGCGGCTGGCCCGCAACACGTCAACAACAAAAGAGCGTCATGAAAAGATGCTGCAGGCCAATCCGAAGTATGTACTGAAGAACTATATGCTCCAGGAGGCGATCGAGGCAGCAAACCATGGAGATTTCAGCGTAGTAGATCAGCTTTTTAAGATTGCACAGTCTCCCTATGATGAACACCAAGGGTTTGAAAGGTGGGCGGGAGCCACGCCGGATGTGTTTAAAAACAGGAAGCTCAGTTGTAGTTCATAAAAGTTATAATTTTAAAAAAACTTCAGGATAATCAATGACTTTGGAAGACGTACAAAAGATGATCGCGGAAGAGGCGGGTGTGCTCCTCTATTTTTCAGGAGAGACGTGCAGTGTCTGCCATGCACTCAGGCCGAAGTTCAAAGCACTGTTTGACAGTGAGTTTCCTTTGATCAGACAGATCTATCTGGATGCCCATGAAAATCCCGAGATCTCTGCACACTATCAGGTCTTCTCCGTACCGACGATGCTGGTCTTTTTAGACGGACGCGAATTTGCCAGAGAGGGAAGGGCCGTGAGCATGCATGGGCTGACCGAACAGGTGATGCGCCCGTATCAGATGATGACAAGTGATGAGTGAGCGCAGCTGGGGCTGTGAGGTAGGAATTAGGAGTTAGGAGTTAGGAGTTAGGAATTAGGAACTAGGAGTGAGGAATTATTGTATGATGCATAGGATGCATCTTTTGTTTGGTGGGATGAAAGGTGAATAGCAGGGAGCAGCCGTAGGTTTGGCAATGCCAAACGTCTCTTGAGAGGATACTGCGTCTTTAACATTCAGCGGGGCTGCTAGTGAGGAATTAGGAGTGAGGAGTGAGGAGTTATTGTATGTATTGCATGGCAATACTTCGATCTATGGGATGAGTGTTCAGAATTCAGGGGTTAGGGGTCAGCGTTCAGAGTTCAGTGTGGTAGCATTTAGCGTTTCGGGCGGACACAGGGGTACCGCCCCTACAAAATCACCACCCACTAATCACTAATCACTAATCACCAATCACCATCCACTAATCACTAACCACTAATCACCAATCCCCATCATTCCATCAAACAAAAGATGCATGCCATGCATCCCGGGCGGACACAGAGGTACCGCCCCTACAAACACTAACCACTAATCACCAATCACCAATCACTAACCACTAATCACTAATCACTGCTTCGTCACGATGGAGATATTCGCAAACCCCTTCTCTTTCAGCACATCGATCACATTCACAAAGTTCTGAAACTCACACTTCTGGTCGGTATGGAGAGAAACGATATCTTTTTTGGGATCAAGCTTGAGCAGTCTGGCCTTGATCTCTTCAAACGAGATCTCTTCTTTATTATAAAAGTATGCCCCCTCTTTGTTGATGGCGATGGTGATGCTCTTTTTCTCTTCCTCTTTTTTGCTGCTGGCTTTCGGCAGGTCGACTTTGATGGTCTGGTTGGTGACGAAAGTAGCTGTAGCAAGGACGATGACCAGCAGTACCAGGACGATATCGATAAACGGGACGACGTTCATCTTGTCAAAAGGTTCTCTTCTCATTGAATTCTTCCTTTTGAACAAGTCCAAAAGAAAGAGATGTTCTCAGCGAACAGCTCTTGCGCAACTGGTTGCACTTTTTTGATGATTTGTTGCAGACAAGTATGTTTCATTTTATGAAAGCCTGCCTTCATCTTTGGCAATCTCCCACTGGGCAAGCTTTCTGTCTACGACCGTGATCAGTGCGTTGTAGAGTACGGTTGCAGGGATCGCTACGACGAGTCCTGCCGCCGTGGCTTTGAGCGCCAGTGCAAGGTGCTTCATGATTTCGCCGGGGTTGATTGTCTCCTGCTGAGCACCGATGATATAGAAAGTCAGGATGATCGCAAGCACTGTACCCAGAAGGCCGATAAACGGTGCATTTGACCCGATCGAGGCGATCGTGGGAAGGCGTTTTGTCAGATCAAGCTCCAGTGCGTTTTTGTGACGATAGTTCTCTACGTTGACCGAGCGGTAGAAGAGCAGACGTTCGATTGCGAACATAAACGTGATAAAACTGAGAAAGAGAAGCAGGCCGATTACCCCGTAATCGACAATATCTTTGATCTGATCTATAGGCATACAGTATTCCTTTAAAATGGAGTTCATATTATTTTGCTGTGAATTATAGACAATTAATGTTAAAAGAGTGTTAATACAAAAATATCTATGCAAAAAGCAAAAATAAGCCGTTTTCATCAAATTATTATGTTAATCAAAAAAAGGTAAAAAAGCAAAAATTCCATTTTAATACCTCTAAATGGCGATTTGAGCTGTTTTTAAGCCTTTTGACCAACCCGCTTGGATAAAATATTGGGACTTTAAAAAAAGGAAGATGATGTCGGATTTGTTTGAAGAAAATCAAAATATTGATCAGGTGTTGATCGAAGAGAGTATGAAAGGGTCGTACCTTGACTACTCAATGTCTGTTATCATCGGCAGGGCGCTGCCTGATGCACGTGACGGGCTTAAGCCTGTACACAGAAGGATACTGTATGCCATGGATAACCTGAGCCTCTCCCATAGAAGCCCGTACAAAAAATCGGCGCGTGTGGTCGGGGATGTGATCGGTAAGTACCACCCGCACGGAGACAATGCAGTGTATGATGCCCTTGTACGTATGGCGCAGGATTTTTCCATGAAAGAGCCCCTGGTTGACGGCCAGGGTAACTTCGGTTCGATAGACGGAGATAACGCTGCCGCGATGAGATATACGGAGTCGCGTATGACCAGAATGGCAGAAAACCTGCTTGAAGATCTGGACAAGGATACGGTTGATTTTGTATCAAACTATGATGACAGTATGAGTGAACCGGATGTGCTTCCGTCACGTATACCGAACCTGCTTTTAAACGGTTCAAGCGGTATCGCTGTCGGTATGGCAACCAATATTCCGCCTCACCGTCTGGACGAACTTGTGGATGCCCTGACATACCGCATAGAGAATCCCGATGCGGCCGTAGAAGAGGTGACGGGCAAGGTTCAGGGGCCTGATTTCCCGACAGGGGGGATTATCTTCGGGCGCAAAGGGATCACAGATGCCTATACGACAGGCCGCGGACGTATCAAAGTGCGTGCAAAAACGCACATCGAAGAGAAGCGCAATAAAGAGGTCATCGTCGTTGATGAGCTCCCTTATCAGGTCAATAAGGCACGCCTGATCGAAAATATCGCACAGCTTGTACGTGACAAGCAGGTCGAAGGGATCTCCGAGATCCGTGACGAGTCTGACCGCGAGGGGATGCGTATCGTGATCGAGCTGAAGCGTGATGCCATGAGTGAGATCGTACTCAATAATCTCTTCAAAAGTACGCAGATGCAGGTAACCTTCGGGATCATTATGCTTGCGATCAACAACAAAGAGCCGAAAGTTTTCAATCTGCTTGAGCTTCTGGATATCTTTCTCAACCACCGGAAAACCGTTGTGATCAGAAGAACGATCTTCGAGCTTGAGAAAGCCAGGGCCAGAGCACATATCTTAGAAGGCCTTAAGATCGCTGTGGACAATATCGATGAAGTGATCAGGATCATACGTGCAAGCGCTGATGACAATGAGGCAAAAGAGAACCTGATGGAGCGTTTTGAGCTCTCTGAGATCCAGGCAAAAGCGATCCTTGAGATGAGACTCAGACGTCTGACCGGCCTTGAGATCGAGAAGATTGAGAATGAGCTGGCTGAACTGCGCAAACTGATCGCCGAACTCGAAGCGATCCTGAAGTCCGAAGAGAAGATCAATGCCATTATCAAAGAGGAGTTGATCGAGATCGGCGAGAAGTACAAAACACCGCGTCAGACCGAGATTGTTGATGATTATGATGATATCGATATCGAAGATCTTATCCCTAACGAACCGATGGTGGTGACGATCACGCACAGAGGATATATCAAGCGTGTTCCCGTGACACAGTATGAAAAACAGCACAGAGGCGGCAAAGGCAAGACAGCCGTGACTACTTATGATGACGATTTTATCGAGAAGTTCTTTATCTCCAACACGCATGATACGCTTATGTTTGTGACTGACCGCGGGCAGCTCTACTGGCTCAAAGTGTACCGTATCCCGGAAGGGTCGCGTGCTGCCAAAGGCAAAGCGGTAGTGAACCTGATCAGTCTGCAGGCAGAAGAGAAGATCACGGCGATCATTCCGACGACTGACTTTAATGATGATAAAAGTTTGGTTTTCTTTACGAAAAACGGTATTGTGAAGAGAACCAACCTCTCTGAGTATTCCAATATCAGAAGCAACGGCGTCAGGGCAATCAATCTTGATGAAAATGATGCGCTGGTAGAAGCGAAGATCGTTACCCCTGAAACCAGGTGGCTCTTTGTTGCCACCAAAAAGGGCCTCTGTATCAGGTTCAAAGTGGAAGATGCCAGAGAGATAGGACGTGTGGCGCGCGGTGTGGCAGCGATCAAATTCAAGATTGACGGCGACTACGTATGCGGTGCGACAACGATCGAAAATGAAGAGGATGAACTGCTCATGCTCAGTGAAAAAGGCCTCGGTAAACGTACGACGGCAAGCGAATACCGCGAACAGAACCGTGCCGGCAAAGGGGTCATCTCTATGAAACTGACGCCGAAAACCGGTGATGTCGTCGGTGTCGTGTTTGTGGAGGATGACAAAGACCTGATGTGTCTGAGCAGTGTCGGGAAGATGATCCGTGTGGATATGGAGACGATCAGAAAAGCCGGGCGCAATACATCGGGTGTGAAAGTCGTCAGCGTTGAAGCCAAAGACAAGGTCGTGAGTCTTGCAAAATGCCCAAAAGGCGACGGGCCGAAAGACCTAGATGTGGTTGCGGATGAAAATATAGATAAGATAGACAATACATTGGGATTGGAATAACATGACAGGAAATAAATTTCAGTATAGGGAGACACTAAATGTCAACTAATAGATATAACGTAGCGGTCGTAGGCGCTACAGGCGCGGTGGGCGAAGAGCTCTTCAGAGTGATGGAAGAGGTCAATTTTCCGGTGGGAGACCTTCTCCCCCTGGCGAGTGCAAGAAGTGCCGGTGAAAAGATAACGTTTCAGGGTAAAACATATAAGATCGAAGAGCTTACGGAAACGGTATTTGAAGGCCGTGATATCGATATCGCCTTTTTTTCGGCAGGCGGGAGTATCTCGGCACAGTATGCGAAGTTTGCAGTGGAGGCCGGTGCTGTTGTGATCGACAACACTTCTCACTTCAGAATGGATCCCAAAGTACCGTTGGTCGTACCCGAAGTCAACCCCCAGGATATTGAATTGTGGGAAGATACGGGAGTTATCGCAAACCCGAACTGTTCAACGATCCAGATGGTGCAGCTGCTTCAGCCGCTGCACGAGCTGTATGATATCAAGAGAGTGGATGTCAGTACCTATCAGGCGACTTCAGGTGCCGGCAAAGAAGGGATGGAAGAGCTTGTACGCCAGATGCAGGATTTCTTTGCGTTTAAACTGGATGAGAGCGAGTGCAAAGCCTTTTCCCACCAGATCGCGCTCAATGTGATCCCCCACATCGACAAGTCGCAGCCGAACGGTTATACGAAAGAGGAGATGAAGATGGTCAATGAGACCAACAAGATCATGCACTCAGACTTTGCCATCTCTGCAACCTGTGTACGCGTTCCGGTCCTCAGAAGCCACTCGGAGTCGATTACGGTAACATTCCCCGAAGGGGTGGATGTCAGTGTGGAAGCGGCAAGAGAGGCTTTGGCAAACTTTGAAAATGTAAAGGTGGTCGATGACCTTGAGAACAATGAATATCCGATGCCGATCACTTCAACCGATACGGATTATACCTATGTCGGACGTATCAGGAAGGATCTCTTTTCGCCCAATATCCTGCATATATGGGGCGTAGCCGACCAGGTGAGGGTAGGGGCTGCTACCAATGCAGTGAGAATCGCACAGAAATGGATCAAACTAGAGGAGAGTGCCTGATGCTTGAATCACTCTTTGAGGGTGCGATATGGAGAAGCAGGTTTATTGTACTCCTGGCTGTGATTTTTGGACTGCTTGGCGCGGTCATCCTGTTCGTTGTCGCTTCCATGGATATCTGGCAGGTTGCCGTGACTTCCTTTCAGGTGATTACACATGCGATACCGCATCCTGAGCATTTTCACGAAGATGTGGTGGCAGGGATTATCGGCGCGGTGGACCTCTATCTGATTGCCGTGGTCATGTTTATCTTCGCCTTCGGCCTCTATGAACTTTTTATCTCCGATATTGATGAAGCGGAGGGGCAGAACGGTTCCAAGCTTTTGGCCATCCACAACCTTGACCAGCTGAAAGACAAGATCGCAAAAGTGATCGTGATGGTGCTTGTCGTCAACTTTTTCCAAAGAGTGCTGCATACGGAGTTCACCACACCGTTAGAGATGATGTATTTTGCCCTCTCGATTACTGCATTGGCATTGGGGTTGTATTTTTCAGGAAAAGTAGGTAAACATTAGGAAGCCGCAGTGTGGGATATTCCCGCCTGAAAAACGTATAGAAACGTAGAGAAAATCAGTATAAAAAAGGATAGAGAATTGAGTAAAATATTTGTAGATGCGTGTCTCGGCAAAGAGACACCGTACACCCCGGTTTGGATGATGAGACAGGCAGGGCGTTACCTGCCGGAATACATGGCAGTACGCGGAGAGGCCGGAAGTTTTCTCAATCTCTGTCACGATCCCGAAAAAGCAGCAGAGGTAACGATCCAGCCGCTTGATATCGTTGGCGTGGATGCCGCGATCCTCTTCAGTGATATTCTGGTGATTCCCGATGAGATGGGGATGGATCTGGAATTTATCAAAGGAGAAGGGCCGGTATTCCACGATCCTCTCTCTACGCAGGAAGACCTTGACAGGCTTATCGGCGGAGAAGAGGCAGCAGAGAGGCTTACCTATGTCTATGATACGCTCAAACTCTTAAGAGGGCAGCTTGACGCCAGAGGCGACGAGAAGGCGCTGATCGGGTTTACCGGCGCACCGTGGACACTGGCAACCTACATGATCGAAGGGCAGGGGACAAAGACTTATAATATCTGCAAGAAGATGATGTACTCCAACCCCGAACTGCTGCACAATATCCTCAGAAAAGTGACGGAAGTGGTCAAACACTATATGGAGAAACAGATCGAGGCCGGGGCGGATGCCGTGCAGATCTTTGACAGCTGGGCCGCTGCGATCGAGCCGGGCAAGTATGATGAGTTCTCCTGGCAGTATATGGTGGAGATCGCCGAATACCTCAAAGAGAAATACCCGCATATCCCTGTCATCCTCTTCCCCAAAGGGGTTGCGGCCTTCATTGAAAGAGGCGGAGTCTACGGTAACTTCGATGTCTTCGGTGTAGACTGGGGTACGCCGATGGCACTGGCAAAAGAGAAGCTGGGCGAGAAGTATATCCTTCAGGGCAATATGGAGCCGACCCGGCTTTACAGCCAGCAGGCAACGACTGAATGTGTAGAGACGATCCAGGAAACCATGGGCGGCAAACGACACATCTTCAACCTCGGCCACGGCATCCTGCCCGATGTACCGGTGGAGAATGCGAAGCATTTTGTGAGGGAGTGTCAAAGAGTCAGCCGTAAGGGCTGACTCTTTGAGATAGTAGATAGTAGATAGTGAATGGTGATTAGTGATTAGTGATTAGTGATTAGTGGTTAGTGGTTAGTGGTTAGTGGTTAGTGTTTGTAGGGGCGGTACCCCTGTGTCCGCCCGGAATTAGTGATTTTGTAGGGGCGGTACCCCTGTGTCCGCCCGGAACGCTAAATGCTACCACGCTGAACGCTCTCCCAATTCTGTGAACACTAACTGAAAATATGTTAAAATCCTAAAATAATTCTGAACGCTACATGCTTAACGCTGAACGCTCTCTCAAAGGCTCCCCATGGCAAAAAATTCTGATCGCTCTTCCAAAATCATCTTCGGCCCTGTGTATTCAAGGCGTTTCGGCAAGTCTCTGGGGATCGATCTCAGTCCTTTCAAAAAGCAGTGCAATTTTGACTGTCTCTACTGCGAGCTCGACCCTGCAAAAGTGATGGAAGGCTATGAGGATGTTGTCAGTGTAGAGGAGATAACGGAAGCGTTGAAGCAGGGGCTTGAAGCGCATCCGGATATCGATTTTATCACACTGACCGCCAACGGCGAACCGACGCTCTATCCCTATCTCAGTGAGCTGATCGATGAGATAGACAAGATCAAGGGAAGCACCAGAACACTCATACTCTCCAATGCAGCGATGATCGATGACCCGAAAGTGCAGGAGGCGCTTTTGAAGCTGGATGAGGTGAAGCTTTCACTCGACTGTGCGACACAGAAGTGTCTGAAGAAGCTTGACCGCGCGCATGGCGGTATCGATGTGGAGAAGATCAAAGCGGGGATGCTCTCTTTCCGGTCCAGGTATCAGGGGCCTTTGGTCATAGAGATACTGATTGTTAAAACGCTCAATGACAAACCTGAAGAGATCGCCAGTCTCAACGCGTATCTCCTGAATCTTCGGCCGACCCGTATCGATATGGGGACGATAGACCGCCCGCCTGCGTACGATGTGAAGCCGGTGAGCTATGAGGAGCTGCTGGCGATCTCGAAACAGTTCGATCCATCCCTGCCTCTCTATATTGCTACACGAAAGAAAGCGGAGGCGAGTGTTTCAAACTACAGTGAAGAGGAGATTCTGGAGACGCTTTCGATGCGTCCCTTGACTCGGGAAGATATCGAAGCGCTCTTTGACAGGGAGAGCCAAAACAGGGTGGCCGGACTCCTGAAAGAGGGCAAACTCAAAGTGATTGAGAGTCATGGGGTGAAATTTTACAAAAAGAGTTAAAATCTTCTTGACAATAAAGCCAAAAAGCACTATAATCTCACCCACTAAAAAAGTGTTGATTTTTTAAACATTCCGGATTAGCTCAGCGGTAGAGTAGATGACTGTTAATCATTTGGTCGCTGG
>JBEWPY010000090.1:0-7347 GCA_047689495.1 Candidatus Sulfurovum profundilacunae
TATCATTTTTTAGAAAAGATTTGTGTATAGAAATAAAATCAAATATATCATTATATTTCCAAAAGAGATTTCAGGATGCTATTGGATGAAGCTTTGGCTTCATCCTCAAAACAATATTTATTTTCCCCTCTTAAACAGTTTGATCACCCCTCTGAAGAGTGCAATGACAAGATAGAGTGCTACAGTGAATACCAGGGGATGCATCGCACCTATTCCGTATGCTCCCGCAGACGGAAGTGCGAGAGTATGCTCAACGGGATGGCTCATCCACTCTTTAAAGTGCATCCCGATCGCCAGAAACAGAAATAGACCGATAAAAATAGTTAACTCTTTTTTCATATAGTTACTTCCTTAATCAATATGCGATATCATACCAAAAGTTCTTTGTACTATTTAGAAAATGGTGCAACAGAAAAAAAATTTATGCATTTGTTACAATATCTATACTTATCATAGATATAATGTAATAAAATATTAGGCCGTACAATGTTAGAGAAAAAAAAGATAATGGAAGCACTCGGCAAGGTTACCTATCCCGGTTTTGGCAAAAGCATCATCGAATTCGGTTTTTTGAAAGAGCTGGAAGTCACACAGGATACCGTATCGATCCGGCTGGATATCCCCTCCTCTGCCGGAGAGATAGAAGATCAGCTCAGAGAGGAGATCACCAAAAGGATCTCCATTCTTGAAGAGTCTCAGATCGATCTGAAGATCACAAAACCCAAAATGCCCAGAGAGATCAGTTCCAAAGGGAAAAATGTTTTGCCGGAGATTCAAAACTTTGTCATGGTCAGCAGCGGAAAAGGCGGCGTCGGAAAATCGACAACCACGGTCAATATAGCCATTGCACTGGCACAACAGGGAAAAAGGGTCGGTCTGCTGGATGCGGACATCTATGGGCCCAATATCCCGAGAATGATGGGGATAGAAAGCGAGCAGCCTGTTTTTCTGGGCCGTAATATCAAACCGATCATTGCACACGATATTCAGGTCATGTCGATCGGCTCACTGATCGAACGGGGGGCTTCGCTGATATGGAAAGGTGCCATGGTCACACAGGCGATAGAACAGATGCTGGAAGATATTTTATGGAACAAACTGGATATCCTTCTTTTCGATATGCCTCCGGGGACAGGAGATGCGCAATTGGCCCTTGCACAGAGCCTCCCGGTCACTGCCGGCATATGTGTCACCACTCCGCAAAAAGTAGCGCTCGACGATACGATACGCAGTATGGATATGTTTACCCAGCTTCATATCCCTATCGCGGGTATCGTTGAAAACATGAGCGGATTTATCTGTCCTGACAGCGGCAAGGAGTATGATATCTTCGGGAAAGGTACCACACAGCCTCTGGCCGAAGCATACCATACACAGATCCTGGGAGAGATACCCATCGAACCTGCTATCAGAGAGGGCGGCGACAGCGGCCTTCCTATTACGGTACTGGCTCCTGAATGTGAAACCTCTAAACGCTATCAGAAGATAGCCTCTGAACTTTGGGAAAAGGTTTTGGAGATCAATGAAGAGGGAGGAGTAAACAACGAAGAGATACAGCCTACAGTCTTTTAATCCTATGCAAAATGCATGCACAAAATTGAGTATCAGATAAAGAGCTGGTTCAGTACTGTACCTCTGCCGCTTAGACAGCCGGCCGGTTTTTCAATCTCTCATAGATGTATTGTACCGTCTCCCGGTATCGTCATCGTTCGATTACAACGATGACGGATCAGGGAAGCTTAATGTGCTTCCTCTTCATCCAGGTTAAATAGTTTTGTCCCCGCATAATACAAAAACAGACAAAGGCCAAGACCGCCTAAACTGATCATTATCTCAGCGCTGGAAGGGAAATAGTGCACCCATTCCGGCGGAAGCTGATATTCGGTCTTTTTGAGCATCTGCAGCGGTTTCAGTTGTGTATCATGGACAAGGTTGTATCGCATAAAGAATACACCTACCATACCGCTCAGGGAAGCCCAGAAGAGTGCAACCGGGCTTCTCCCCATATCTTTCAAGATCAGTAAAAGCGGGATAATCATAACCAGTATTACTTCTGCCCAGAAGGTCCATGAACCGAGAATATGGATCGCAACTTCTGCACGATTCGGCATTCCTCCATAGATATCGGTGAGGAACTTCCAGGTAACAAAAAAGATCAGAATAGAGACCAGCAATGCCTGTATCTTTGCCAGTCCGGCTAAAGCGGTTTTGGCTTTTTCCGGGAAATTCAGTCTATATCTAAACCCTAACATAATAAAGGCAATAAAAATCCCCGTTATAAATGCCGTCAAGATGAAATAGGTCGGATAGAATACACCGTTTGATATCGTTCTTGCATTTAAAAATCCAAAAACACCGCCAAGATTCGAGTGTGCTGCAAGCCCGACCATCAGCCCCACCAAACCGAAAATCTTCGCTCTTTTCATATCGTGGTGAAGCAAAAAGTAAAACTCAATGACCATAAATGTCAGGTAGAGTCCGTAAAGTGTACCCATCCACCAGATCGCAGATGTCAGACCCGGTGATACTACGTTATAGATCATCATCGTAACCGGATGCCCGATCTCAAATGCGATCACGGCAAATCCTGCAAGAATGGTAACGATAGAACCGAAAATCGCACGTTTGCTCACCATCATATAGTCTTTAAAACCAAATACGTCACCCAGCGAACCGACAATACATAAACCCGTCGAACTTACAACGAAGAAGATATAAACTGCAATAAGAAGTCCCCACGGGTGTTCTCTTGTTACGTTATACGCATGGTGCCCGTGCATCAAATAGCTTGCAACACCAATGACAAACATTGCCAAAAACGATACAATGATAAATGCTACCAACATATTGGCAGGTGTTTTTTCAAAATTTAATAATGATTTGATTGAAAAATCTTCTCTAATCGGAATCAATTTACTTATATTCATCCTAATCTCCTTATGTCAAATAAAACAGTTTTGGCTTTGTGCCAAGGTGTGCTTTCAAACTGAAATGTTCACGTGTTCTCAATAGTTCACTGATCTCACTGTTGGGATCGTCCAGGTCACCGAATGTTCTTACTTTTGTCGGACAGGTATTTTGGCACGCAGTGGTTGTCTCGCCTCTCGCCAGTCTCGTATCTGAACAGAAGTTACACTTATCTACCGTCATTGTCCTGTCATCCACGTAACGCGCATCATAAGGGCACGCATTCATACAGTAACTGCATAAGATACATTTGTCAGCATCTACACGCACCACACCGTTCTCATCATAGTATGTCGCATGGGTTGGACATACCTCTTGACAAGGCGCCGCTTCACAGTGTTGACATTGACTCGGTTCAAAACTGCTTGAAACAATATCCAACAGTGGATACTCCCCCTCTATTTCATTCACACCAACCCATATCCTGTGTTTGTCTGCACCAAGAAGAACTCCATTCTCTTCTTTACAGGCAACCTCACACGCTTTACAATTGATACAATTTTTATAATCTAAAGCCATTCCATATCTTGCCATGATTACACCTTCCTTATTTCTACATTTGTTTCATGCATTGCTGCAGCACCATAGACAGGCTCTAAAACATCTTCTATGACAGCATTATCATTTCCGCCATTCTTAAACGCCCAGGTAAGTTCCGAACTCTCTTCACCAAAACCGTGAACAAAGAAAACTTGATCCGGAGCGATCTTCTCTGTCGGATATGCCCTAATGGTCACTGAGCCTGTTTTGCTTGATACTTTAAGCTTATCACCAAAAGCAATCCCTTGCTTTTTAGCTACACGCTTGTTGATCCAGATATAATTTTCTGGCATAAGGTCTCTTAGGACAGAGTTGTTTGCCGTACCACTTTGGGTAAACTGTGCATGTCTTCCCGTCATCAGTCTAAATTTGCCTTCCGGAACAGAAAAGTTATATTCATCTTTCCAAGTCGGCATCGCTTCGACACCTTTGCTTGCCAGACTTGTAAGGTTACACTCAAGTTTGCCTGATGGTGTTTTAGGTTTGCCGCCACCTACACTGTATGCTTTTGCCTTTTCAGGATAGTACTGATGTACATTGGCTGAAATCTGTTTATAGTATAGATCCATTTTAGGATAATAAATACCATGCTTCTTAAGAGCTTCAGCTGCACCATGATAATCATGTACCGCATGTTCATTAAGTTCTTCCTGGTCATGTGCATAGGTCTTGGTCATATCAAACTGCTTTTTATAGTATTCCTCTTCATCTGCCTCTTCAAGATCACCCTGTACCCACTCATCATGCTTCTTCGTAATCTCAAAAAGCGGTCTGGAGAGCTGTGCTGTCAATCCTCGCAGGATCTCATTGACCGGTTTAGTCTCAAAGAGCGGATCAACGACCCTATTTCTCTGAGCAATAGATGGCTCTACCCCACCAAATGTTTTGACTGGATCCGTTCTCTCCAGATAAGTACACTCCGGAAGTACCACGTCCGCATACATCACTGTATCACTTGGCATGGTATCAATACAGACCACGAGTTCCATCTTTTTAAGCATCTCTGCCGTCTTGGCAGAATTTGGCATGTTTAGCATCGGATTATGCTTATAACAGAACATTCCTCGTACGTTATAAGGCATTTTGCCTTCTAGAAATCGGTTTCTCCAGCCTAACCATGAGCCACCACCGGAGACAACCGAACAGTCATCATAACCTGCTTCGCCCTCTTGTACATCTTCTTTTTTAGTTACAGCCCTGGCTTTAGCTCTATCATACATAGGCATTAATGCTTCATGCCCTTTGATTTTAATTTTATCGCCAAAGATAAGTCCGCCTTTGGTATCGATTCCACCACCAAGTCCTTGGAAGATAGCCATGGCACGGCGCAGTTGGAAATCATTTTGTGCAAATGTACTTCTTCTTCCCGGATAATAGACTGCCTTAGGTGCATGTGCCATAAAATCTCTTGCTATCTTGTAGATATCTTTTGCTTTGATATTTGTAATCGGTTCTGCCCATTCCGGTGTATATTTACTGGAAAGCACATGTGACTTATAGTCCTCAAAACCATTAAAGTGCTTCTCAACATACTCTTTATCATAAAGCTCTTCAGTCAATGTCACATAAGTCAATGCCAATACAAACGCCAAGTCTGTACCCGGATTGATCGCCAACCACTGATCAGATTTTGCAGCTGTATTGGTAAATCGTGGATCTACACAGATAAGTTTTGCTCCTCTGCCTTTTGTTCGCTTAAAAGCATCCATAGTATCCGGTGTTACGATCGCTTCTGCTCTATTGGCTCCCGCCATAATGATATACTCAGCATTATCCAGGTCAGCTTGAGGATAGGCCCCTATCGTTACACCATATCCAGAAGCAACTGTTTGCAAACAGACTGATGCATGGTTGAGCCAATTGGATGAACCAAATGCCTGATAAAAGGTTTTAAAGGTATGCTCTGCCATCCCCTCACCGGCACAGAAGAGGAATGATGATCGGTTATCTTTCTCTTCATCCAATATTTTCGTGGTCTTTTCGGTAATGTGTTTAAAGGCCTCATCCCAAGTAACCCTCTTAAACTTGCCTTCACCTTTTTTACCTGTACGGATCATGGGATATTTAAGTCTATCTGGATCATACAGTGCCTGTATCCCTGCATTTCCTCTCGGACATAACATATTTCTTGATTTTGGGAACATCGGGTTTGGATCAAGTTTGGTTACTACCCCATCCTCCACTCTTGCGATCGCTGCACATTTATTGACACACATTTCACAGAGCGTAGGTACCTCTCTGATCTCTTTTGCCATTCCTGTTTTAGTCGTAATAGATTCCGGTATAGTACCTGCACTATTTTCTCTGCTGCTCTCTCCATGTCCACTTGCAAAAAGATTGCTAGCCGAAACCGCTGCACTGCCGGCTATGCTCATTGCAACCGTACCCTGAAGAAACTTTCGCCTTGAAACTTCAACTTCCATTTAGCTCTTCTCCTTTATTTAAACTATTATAATTAAGAGTAATTTACTCCTAATATAAGTCATTATTATATATTATAGAAGAAAAGCTTATATAATTCTTTTTTTTGAATTTTTTGATAAAGATCACTAAATAATATTATAAATATAATTGATTTTAAACTAAATCAGGGGAGGAACTATTTGTCAAAAAACTGACCGGGTAAGCTTCCTCCTATAAGGTTAAAATAAGTCTCAGTAGTTCTTTTTTATATTGATGTCATCGAGGTTGCCATGCTCAAAGTGCTTATGGCATTTAAAACAGTTTGATTTATCTTCGACCTCTTTACTCTTATAGGTCGAACGCGGGATATGTTTATGTGTTTCTCTCCAGTATGGTGTCTTTGTGATCGTTTTTGGCCTCCGCTCTCCCAGAGAGTTCATCATCTTCACTGATACCTCACGTTTGCTCGTCTCTGCAGCATTCGCTATAAGAAACTCCAGAATCTCTTGCTGTTGTCCTTTTGTAATATTCTCATCGGTGATTTTCTCTCCTCGGTGGTTATCCAGAGATTTCATAATCTTTACCCAAGACTTTTGGGGAAGTATATGAGGCGGATAGACCTTATGGCAATCCCCGCACTCCTCATAAAAGACGGGATGAAGCTCTTCATAGTAGATGTTGGAATATTTTTTAGTAGTTAAAAAGTTGTAGTCACTGCTGACAACAAACAGATAGGTCAGAACTGCAATAACAATCACGGAAAAAGAGAAGTATATGAGTGGTTTTCTGACTCTTGTATCCTCTCCTTCTATTTTTTTATACCCTGTCACCATAGCAAAAACCATATGGGTTTTATGCCAAAACTGTTCTATAAGTACCCCTGCAATATGGATACATATCCAGACAACAAAGAGATAGGAGGCATAGCGGTGTATATTATCCAGTATCCCGATATAGGAGGTATAGTCTTCATTAAGGAAATTGAGAAATCCTCTTGACTCCTGTATCCCAAGCAACAGCAGGCCCGTCACGACAATTACTGTCCCCATAAAGAGTGCCCAGACGGTATACCAGCTGGAGGCCGGATTGTGTCCGGCCGGGATTTTACGCCATCTGTTCTGTACTTTTTCTATAAAATAGAAAATAAAATCTGATGGCTTCAACATAAAATGTTTGAACTGTGCATATTTGGGACCTATAAATCCCCAGATAATACGATAGAGAATCATCATTCCGAAGATGAAACCCAATGCAACATGACTGTCCAGCATATTTTCATAAAAAGATGTAATAAAAGCTGTAGTAAATGAGATCGCTATCATCCAATGTATAATTCTAGCACTCAAGTTCCAAACATAAACCTTACCCTCTTTTTTATTCACATACTACTCCTCTTATTTTACTATTTTATCATAATTTAGTACTATTATAATTATA
>JBEWPY010000008.1:0-35624 GCA_047689495.1 Candidatus Sulfurovum profundilacunae
ATCCGGATACTGTCCTGAAAAAGGGGAGGTATCGGAGTTTAAAAATTCGCTCATTAGGGTAGCCTTATCTCTTTTTTTGCAGTATAATTAAAAAAAATGCAAAAAAAGTTGAGTCTGATCAACGAAAGTCGCTATCTTTCAGACTCCTGGCTTGGGGGTTGCGTATTTTTTTCAGCTCCATATCGACATACTCCAGCCCCCTGATCATTTGAGGCGAAGCGATCGTCGATCGTCTGGCATCATCCCCCTCATAGAGAAAGATCTCGAAACCGTTCTCATGGAGTCCCATACGTGTAGCTATCGCTGTTGAGTAGGTAGTAAGTACTGCATCTTCATTACAGATCGCCCGGATATCCCTGAAGTATTCTCTGGTCCAGAGCAGTGGGTTTTGTCCTGGGCTGAAAGCATCCTGGTAGACGATATCGATCTTCTCTGTGATCTTCGGAACGGACTCCCTGGCATCCCCGATCAGCACTTCTATCCTGAACTGTTCATCTTCATAGAAAAAGTGTTCAGAGACTGCTTTGATAACGGGCTGAAGCATAGCAAACTCTTCGGGATACGCAAAGGCGGCGAGGGACTCGACAAGCGTCTGGTCGAACTCGGGAGAGAGGATGTGTACTTTGGTATCCAGCTTGTTTGTCTTGATATAGTAGAGTGTCGCAAAGGTATTATACCCCAGCCCGAAACAGATATCCAGGATCGTCAGTTTCTTTTTCTCCTGCTGGAGTCTGAAAGCAGGGATCACATGCTTTTGCAGCGACTCCCGCAGCGCACCGTCCCTGGTAGAGTGATAGGCTTGGTCAAACTCTTTGGAGTAGAGTGTTCGCGAACCGTCTTCGGTAACAACAATCTCTTTTTTGTCCCTTAAAGACTCATTATATCCACTATTCACTGCTCCCTGCTCCTGTCAAAATCCTATTTCATCCAGCTCTTTAAATTTGAATGCCGAGAGGATCTCTTCGATTGTCTCCTCTTCACGGCGTGCCAGACATATCATCCCCTCATTGATAAAGTCCATCGCATTTTCAAAACGGTTTTCCAGGATCACAAAATCTATCCAGTCAGCCCCTGTCTCCATCCTGTCATCATGAAAAGAGAGAGCTTTCGATTCCCCCTCATCAAAATCAACAAGCGCCCACTTTTTCATCGCTGCCAATGTAGTGATCTTCGACTGATCGCCGTTTTCCCCGTCTACAGGAATAAGGATCAGCATGCTGCTGCCTTTTTAAGCTGTTTTTTGCTCATTTTCAGTTTCTTGTTACTCATCATACCGATACCCTTGTCCAGTACTTTTTGCACGATCTGCTGCGCTTCTTTGAGTGAATGCATCCTGCATGTTCCGCACTGGTAGATATTAAGTTCCGGAATGTCCTTCTCGCTTTTTACTGCAAGTACATCTTTCATCGATTTTTTCCACGCTTTGGCCACCTCTTTTTTCTTCGGCGTACCGAGAAGAGACATATAAAATCCAGTTCGGCATCCCATCGGTGAGATATCAATGATCTCTACCTCGTCACTGTTAAGGTGTTCCCGCATGAACCCTGCAAAAAGATGCTCCAGCGTATGGATACCCTTCTCGGAGAGTATCTCTTTGTTCGGTTGCGTGAACCTAAGGTCAAAGACCGTGATCGGATCGCCGCTTGGGCTGCTCATCTTCTTTGCCACGCGTACTGCCGGCGCTTTCATCCTGGTATGGTCTACTGTAAAACTATCTAATAAAGGCATAGATATCTTCCTTTCATCATTTTTCAAATTATAACGGAAAAAGTGTAGAGTGAAGCGTAAAGAGTGAAGTGTTTTGAAAAAAATGACTTTGTCACTTTATTTTTTTACAGAAGTTACAAAATATAGACACGAAAATCTTAAAATTCCTTTTGAATATAAAAAAATTATTTTCTTCTGAAGATATAAAAGTGTAGATTTGGTACAGATTTTATTTTGGCAAAAAGATATGTAAAGGCGCTTGCTGCTAAAGTAAGTGACTGCAGAAAATCTCTGCAGCCCAAAGTGAATGATGTGCTGAAGATACGCTTTTATATGCGTGCTTCTTCTCTTCTTTGCAACATTTCCCAGTACGCATCGGTCTCTTTTTGTACTCGGTCGATAATGTGTCTGTTCTCCGGCTTGAAGAGATGTTTATATCTGCCCTGGGCAGCCATATACTCTTCAACCTTGAGGATATTTTTCGGTCTGTACAGAATGTTAAGTTCATGACCGTCGATGATCTCATAAATCGGGAACATCAATGAATCCGTTGCCAGATCTGTGATGGCAATCGTATCTTTCGGATCAAATCTCCATTCAGTCGTACAGGGTGAAACAGTGTTGATAAAACACGGCCCCTCTGTCTCAAGTGCTTTCTGGAAACCTTTTGCCATTGACTTCCACTTGTTCGGTGCAAGCTGAGCTACATAGGGCGCACCGTGTGCTGCCATGATCGCTACGATATCTTTCTTCTTCTCTTTCTTACCATAAGAGTGTGAACCTGCCTGCGCAGTAGAAGTCGTCGCACCGACAGGGGTTGCGGATGATCTCTGTCCACCCGTATTTGCATAGTTCTCGTTATCCAGACAGATATAAGTGAAGTCATGACCTCTTTCAACCGCACCGGAAAGCCACTGAAAACCGATATCAAAAGTTGAACCGTCACCACCGAATGCAACGAATTTTACCGGGGCATCGTTATCTTTCAGTGTTCCCTTTCTCTTTCTTGCTTTATGCATCGCTTCTGCACCAGCTACTGCAGTCGCAGCATTCTCAAACCCGATATGGATCCAGGAGGTATCCCATGAGGTAAACGGATATACCGCCGTTGATACTTCCAGACACCCTGTGTTTGTTGAAAGAACAAGGTTGTCATCCGTACAGTTCATCAGCTCTCTGACGATCATAGAGTGCGCACAACCCGGACAGAGTGTATGCGCCCCTTCGAACCTGTCGTTATTTGTTGAAAATTCTTTTAAGTTTTTAATCGATGTTAGTGCCATAATTAACCTCTTTTTGTTTGGAAAAATCCAAGTTTTGGTCCTCTGAGTCCTGAGAACTGTTGGATATCCGTTGTAATGTGTCCGGCATCAGCATGTGCTTTCTGCTCTTTGAAAATTCTCTTAGCTTCATCGATAGAAAAGTCACGTCCGCCAAGTCCGTAGATAAAGTTCGTAACAAGCGGTCTGTTTAATGTTGTATAGAGTGCCGCAGAGACTTCATTATAGAATGCACCCATTGCTCCTCCAGGACTTGATCTATCCAGAACTGCTACAGATTTTACATTCTCCAGTGCATCTCTTACCTGGTCAAACGGGAACGGTCTGAAACATCTGATCGCCACGACGCCTGCTTTGACACCTTCCGTTTCTCTTAACTCTTGTGCTGCGACTTTTGCTGTTTCAACCGTCGAGCCAAGTGCTACGATCGCTACTTCAGCATCTTCCATATCAAATAATTCTACCCTGTTATATTTTCTGCCGGATACTTTTTCAAACTCGGCAAATACTTCATCAATGACAGGACGGGAATCCATCAGTGCTTTATGCTGTTTTGCTTTGTGCTCAAAGTGCCAGTCCTCTTCCGTCTGTGCACCGTATGTAACAGGTCTAGAGAAATCCAGCATATCATCTACCGGTTTAAAATCACCTACGAAACCATAAGCGGTTTCATCAGATAGCGGATAAACATTCTGCGCTGTATGAGATGTGACAAATCCATCCTGATGAACCATTACCGGAAGCCTTACAGCATGGTGCTCGCCGATTCTGAAGGCACACAGTGCCATATCATATGCCTCCTGGGCATTGAATGCACCAATCTGGATCCAGCCGGAGTCTCTTCCCAGGTACATATCCGAATGGTCACCACGTACGTTCAGCGGAGAAGCGAGTGCTCTGTTTACCACATTCAGTACGATTGGAAGTCTCATTCCTGATGCTTGGTAAAGTACCTCTGCCATCAATGCAAATCCCTGTGAAGAAGTCGCTGTCGAGACACGTCCGCCTCCAGCAGAAGCACCTACACACCCTGACATCGCAGCATGCTCAGACTCAACCATGACAAACTCACCGTCTACATAGCCGTTTGCCACATAACTCCCGTAATTCTCAACGATCGGCGTAGAAGGCGTAATAGGATACGCCGCGACCACATCAACTTTTACCTGTCTTAACGCTTGAGAAGCGGCAAAATTTCCATCCCATACTTCTCTCTCTTGTAAATCGTATTTTTCTGCCATACCTGTTCCTTACTTCTCTTTTTTCTTTTTTTCCGGCCACTGGGAAAGCGCATCATCCAGTGGAGTATACTCACCAAACATTAAGAGTGATTTTGGGTTTGTAGGACATACTTCCACACAGACACCGCACCCTTTACAGTGATCATAGTCGATACCCAGCATCTGCTTGTCTCTTGAAAGGATCGAACTGTCCGGGCACCATACCCAGCAGTTCTGACAATCGATACATACATCGATATTGAATACAGGCTTTTCTACTCTCCATGATGCAACCGTTGCCGTATAAGAGTTAAAGTTGGAGTATGTTCTCTCTTCCGCTTTTCTGTATACGATATCCGTCGCATCCCCTTCAAAAGAAGGAAGAATACTCCCCTGTGTCACCTCATGCCAACCTACAAGGCCGCTGCCGTTCTCCAGTTCGCTCTTTCCTCTGTTGTCGTTTGCCAATAATTTTAAATCTTGCATACTTAATCCTCTCTCGTTACTTCACTTCGTCGTACGCTCTTGTGATCGCTGCCATATTTCCGTCAATGATCTTCTGAGGGAACTTCGAAAGTACTCTCTTCATATTCTCAAGAAAATAGTCAAGTTCAAACATACCTGAAACTTTGACAAAAGCACCAAGCATCGGAGCATTTGGAATCGACCTTCCGATAGTGTCCAGTGAGATCTGTACACAGTCCACTGTATATACTCTATCCTCTTTACCTTTAAGTGAAGGGATACCTTCGATCAACTCTTCTTTGCTGAGGTGGGTCGTAATGATATATTTTGTGTGATCTGTTTCATTCTCCACAATGTTGTCTGTAAACGCCAACGCAGGGTCGATTACCAATACATAATCAGGGTACATGAATTTTGCATGGTTGAATATCTGTTTATCATCAATTCTGTTATATGCTCTCATTGCCGCTCCCCTTTTTGCCGAACCGTATAGGGCAAAAGCCTGGACTTCCTTACCTGTCGTCGCAACAACATCCCCCAGACCTTTAGCACCGGATACCGCCCCTTGGCCAGCACGGCTATGCCATCTAATCTCTGTCATGTTTTCTCCTATCTCTATAATAAAACCCTCTAAATAACATTATTAAATAATGTTGCGCAGAAGGCTCCATTATAATATTTTTCCTATTGTAGTCACGACACTCTTAAAACGTGTTGAAAAGGTGTTCAAATTATAATTATTTTAACATCATCCTATCTCTTTGCTATGAATCGTACCGCTTCCAGTGCATTTGCATAAATATGTTCCGTACAGTTGATCAGGTTTATCTCCTCTGCATATCCGCAGGTAACCCCTATCCCGGAAATGTTTGCCGCCTTTGCAGAGAGCATATCCATACAGGTATCCCCTACCATCCAGATATTTTCTGATACACACGGCAGTTTTTGTAACGCTTTTTGTATCGGCTCGGGATGAGGCTTTGGATTTTCTACGTTTTCTCTCCCGACCAATACCCCAAAATAGTGCATAAGCCCTAAATGGTCCAGAAGTTCGATGGAATACTTGGCCGTTTTTGTTGTCACCACGCCCAAAACAGCATGTCTGCTTGCAAGCTCTACAGCCTCTCTGGCTTCAGGCAAAAGTACCGTCTTCTGGCAGGATATCATACGGTAATGCATCTTGTATGCATCCACATAGTCCCATACTTTCTTCTCTTCCACCCCGAGCGCAGCAAACATCACATCAAGCGGATGCCCGATCTCGGCTTTAATCCTCTCGCTGTCAGGTGCCTGCCTGCCATGCTTCTCATAAGCAACCCCGAAACTCTCCAGTATCGCTTCGGTCGAATCGATCAGGGTACCGTCCAGGTCAAATAGTATAATCATTATCATGCCTCCAATATATGAACAGGTAGTTTCGGCGCTGCTGCCAGCAGACGTTTCGTATACCTCTCTTGCGGATGTTCCATCACCTCTTTTACCGTACCCTGCTCCACGATCTTCCCCTCTTTCATCACTGCCACTTCATCAGCAATGGCAGGCACGATGGAGAGATCATGTGTGATAAACAGATAGGATACCCCCGACTCCTGCTGCAGCTTTTTCAATAGGGCGAGGATTTGCGCACGTACGGAGACATCCAGTGCCGAGGTCGGTTCGTCACAGATGATCAGTTCAGGCTCTACCGCCAGCGCTCTGGCGATCCCTATACGCTGCCGTTGGCCGCCCGAAAACTCATGAGGATAGCGCCCGGCATGCTCCTCCTCCAGCTCCACTTTTAACAGAAGTTCTCTGATGCGTCTCTCCTGCCAACCCCTATCCTGCGGGCCCACCCCCAGGCTTACCATGCCCTCATGGATGATCTCGCCTATGGTCATACGCGGATTTAATGCAGAGAAGGGATCTTGAAAGACAATCTGTATCTTGCGGCGATAAGGGAGTAACTCCTTATGGGTCAAACGTGTCAGATTCTGCGTAGCATAGGTGACCGCCCCCTCTGTAGCAGAAACCAGCGAGAGTATCGCCTGTCCTATGGTACTCTTTCCGCTGCCTGACTCTCCGACCAGGGCTAGCGTCTTGCCTTTCGGGATGAAGAAGGTCACACCGTCTACCGCTTTGACATATCCTACGGTACGCTGGAAAAGCCCTTTTTTGATCGGGAAATGTACCCTGAGGTCTCTCACCTCCAACAATCTGCACTTCTCTACCGTACGCTTCCCTCTCTCTCCCCTTGCCATCGCATCACGTAAAAGGCTTTGGGTATAGGGATGTTGGGGCGCATTAAAAAAGCGTTCCCTATCTGCCTCCTCTACAATCTCGCCATGCCGCATCACCGCCACTCTGTCCGCCATCTCTGCTACTACTCCCATATCGTGGGTAATAAAAAGGATGGAGAGCTCCCTATCATCCCTTATCTTTTGCAGCAGGGCCAGCACCTGTGCCTGTATCGTCACATCAAGTGATGTTGTCGGTTCATCCGCTATCAGCAGATCGGGTTCACAGGCCAGTGCGATAGCGATCATCACCCTCTGCTTCTGACCGCCTGAAAGCTGATGCGGATACCAGTGGTATCTCTCCCCGGGATCTTTCAGCGCCACCTCGCGAAAGAGTGAGACCACCCTCTCTTTCACTGCCTCTTTTTTCAGACCCAGATGCAGTCTGATCACCTCTGCCACCTGTTCCCCGATGGTCATAACAGGATTTAAGGCACTCATCGGTTCCTGAAAGATCATAGCAATGGATTTGCCCCTGATCTGCTGCATCAGAGACTCCGGCAGGGTGAAGAGGGATTCCCCTTTCAACCCGATATCCCCGGAACTGACCGATATCGCTTCCGGAAGCAGGCGCATCACCGCCAGAGAAGTCAGGGATTTACCGCTTCCCGACTCCCCTACCAGTGCGAATATCTCCCCTTTTCTGATCTCGAAACTGACAGACTTCAAAAGCTGCTGCCGGCCTGCAGTCAGACTCAAATCTTTGACAGTCAGGATACTGCTCATACTCTGTTCCTCGGGTCAAGTACTGTCTGAATGCGGTCAGACAGAAGATTTGCTGCCAGGACCAATACAAACATAAACACAAAAGCGGAAAAGAGCGACCACCAGACCATCGGCTCCCTTGCCATCTCCAGCCTCGCCTGATTGATCATGTTGCCCCAGCTGTACATCGTCGGATCGACCCCGACTCCCACATAAGAGAGTACCGCTTCCGCAAGTACCAAGCCCGAGAAATCAAGCACCACGGAGATCAGAATGATATGCATAAGATTGGGGATGATATGGCGGCGGATGATCGTGAACTTTCCTACCCCGAATGCTTTGGCCGCCGTAACGAACTCTACCCGTGATATCTTCAACGTCTCCGCACGTATCATCCTGCAGAGTCCCGTCCAACTGGTGATCCCCAGTATCAGGATCAAGAAGAGCAGACGCATATCGGAGCGTTCCATGGTACTTTCAAACCACCCGGGATTGTTATCCATCATTACCTGCATCACAAGGATACCCGCCGCGATCAGCAGTACGCCGGGAATCGAGCTTAAGGTGGTATAGAGATACTGGATCGCATCATCCACTCTACCGCCAAACAGCCCGGCACTTACTCCCAGTATCACTGCCACAGGCAGCATGACCAATGTGGTCAATACACCGATCAATACACCGGTACGTATGCTCTTGAGACTCTGATAGAGGACATCACCGCCCACCTTGTCCGTACCCAGCACATGATAATGATGGCTCAACAGATACAGCCATGTAAATGTCATCAACAAGACCAGCAGTGTCAGGTAGGCTGTCCGCCAGGGCAGTTCACTTTTCCATCCCTTTCGTCTGCGCCAAAGCATATGCAGGGCGATCAGTGCCCCTCCTATTGCCATCCCTGTCAAGAGTGCAGTGATAGACCGGGAAGCGATATCCTCGCCCGTCCCTACATATTTGAGAGGCAGATGCACCTGTTTTGTGACGCCGTTCTCATCTACCACGATAGATTTGGCATACTCCTGTGTCGCAAAAGGTTCAGAGTAGGTCCTTTCCGTACGATCTGTGGTATGAGAAAAGATCATATCCAGAAGCGAGACCATCTCTCCCTGATAGTGTATTTTGCCACTTTGCACCTCTTCCCCGGAAGTCGAAAAGCGCAGATGCACAGAATCAAACAGGGCAATCGTAAGATAGAAAAGCAGGGCAATCGCGGAGATCATAGCCACTTTCGATCGGAAAATCGTATACCACTGCTCTCTGATCTGGGGAGAACGTGCCAGCACCCTGCCCCATAGCAGTAGAGAGACGACCAAAAACCAAACCATTATATCTGTCCATAGCGGGGCAAGTATCATGAGAGTTTCACCCTGGGGTCAAATATTGTATAGGAGATATCGGTCAGTATCAACCCTATGATATTGAGTACCGAACCCAAAAAGACCATCGCTTTGACGATGGCAAAGTCCTGAGCATTGATCGCATCGATCGTATAAGACCCAAGCCCCGGAATCCCGAAGAACGACTCCATGATCAGGCTCCCCATAAAAAGTGTCGGAATCACCACGACAACCCCTGTCAGGATCGGAAGCATCCCGTTGCGCAATACATGCCCGAAGAGCACTTTGATCTCGGAGAGTCCTTTCGCTTTTGCCGTACGGACATAGTCCTGGTTGATCTGCTCCAGGAAAATACTTCTATACCACCTTACCCCGGAGCCGATCCCCGCAAAGACCCCTATCACTACGGGAAGGATGATAAACTTCACACCGCCCCATCCGCTCTCATACCCGGAGATAGGTACCCAGTGCCACATCTTCGAAAAGAGTACCTGCCCTGCGATAATATAGAAAAGTCCCGAAACAGACATGATCATCACGGCAATAACCATCATCCCCGTATCAAGTACCGAACCGCGGAACAACACCAGCAACAGTGCCAATGAGACATTGGTGATCAGTGTAAAGAGAAAGGTAGGCAGGGCGATCGCCAGACTCGGCACCATACGCTCCTGGATATCAGAACCGATATCACGCCCTGCATCTGAAAAACCGAAGTCAAAAGAGAAAAGTTTCAGTGACTCCTGCACAAAGAGTGTCTCTGTCACGATACTGGTCCCTTTCGCTTCCCTGTTGACAAAGAGTGGCTTATCATATCCCTTCTCCACTTTCCATGAGGCGATCAGTTCCGGCGTCATCTGCTTGGCACCGAGTTGTGCTCTTGCCATATCATCAGGCGTATTGACCATAAAAAAGAGCATAAAGGTGATCAGGTTTACCCCTATCAGGATAGGGACGGCATAGAGTATCCTTCTAATAATGTAAGCAAACATCACCCACCTCCTCTGATCACGGCACGCTGCCTCGTCCGGTACGCCCGATAGAGCGGATAGCCGATAATGAAGATAAACAACGCCGATACCAGCAGGGGCCATACCACCGGCCGGTTCCAATCCTGCTGCTTCTCTACTCTCAATTTGGCATCTATCCGCCTGTATTTCAGCGTATTGTTCGCCATAGCATGCGGGTAGACATTGGTGAACCATGCGTGTGAGAGTGCCAGTGATTTCGGGTGTATCCCCCATATCCATGGCGCATCTTCCCGCACAATCTCTACCATCTCTCTGATCTTCTCCCTGCGGAGAGGAGAGTTTTCCATCGTTTTGATCTCGTCAAAGAGCCTGTCGAATCTCGGATTTTTATAGTTGGAGCTGTTGATCCCCGCACCGTTGGTATCCACTGCGGCATTGCCCCCGTAGAGGAGGAAGAGGAAGTTCTCAGGGTCGGGGTAGTCGGCATTCCATCCCCATGAGAAGATCTGCGCTTTCCCCTGTCTCACTTTATCCTGAAAACGGTTGTAGTCCGTTGCGCGGATCACAAGCTGAATCCCAAGCTTATCGAACTGTTTGCGCCGCCAATCCATCAAGGCCCTGTCATCAGGCCCTGTTGCCGTGGTATCATAATATAACTTCAGAGGCTTTCCAGTCTCTTCAGAGATCCCGTCAGGATAGCCTGCTTCTGCCAGCAGCTTCCTGGCAACTGCCAGAGATTTTCTGACGCGCTTTCCTGCCACCCAGTCATAAATCACTCTGTTCGTCCCTGCTTCGCCCTCCTCATAACCGAAAATACCCGGAGGGATAGGGCCTTGCGCTGCGATACCGCGTTCATTGGCAAAGATGGAGATATACTCCTCCTCATTCTGTACAATGCTGATCGCCTGGCGAAGCTTTTTGGCCGACTCGGAGTAACCGCCCACCACCGGGTCGGCCATGTTGAATGCCGTATAGAAGATCGAAGGCTGTACCGACCCTTTGAGTGAAATGCCTCTATCCTGCATCTCCTCGCTCAGCCCCATATTGCCTGTCGAGGATATCTGTATCGCCTGATCAAAGGCTTCAGAGCTGATTCCCGAAGCATCATAATACCCCTGAAGAAACTTGTTCCACAGGGGGATGCTCTCTTTCTCCAGAGAGAAGATGACCTCTTTGATAAAAGGGAGTTGTTTCCCCGCATCTTGAAGCATCTCTTCGGAGATACCGGACCGTTTACGCTCCTCCCTGCTCAAGGCGGGGTAGTACTCCGTGTGATAATTGGGGTTTGCCGCCAGTCTGATCTGCCTGTTGGGATTGTTTTCCGCCAGAGAATAGGGGCCTGTTCCGACCGGGAACCAGTTAAGTGTCAAATTCTTCTCTATCAGTCCGCGCTGCTGATAAAAGAGGTCTGCCTCCCAAGGGATAGGCGCAAAAAAATTCATGCTCAGCCAGTAGAGGAACTGAGGATACTTCCCTTTAATCCTGATCACCAGGGTTCGGTCATTTATCACTTTGACACCCGAGATCCCGTGAGGCCTAAGGTCCAGTACCCGGCCTTTCTCTTTTTTCTCTTTTGCGATTCGTGTGATCTCATCGGAAAATGATTGAAGCCCGACAATATACTCCTGCATCGTATCCAACACAGGCGAGTGATTCTGTCTGACTGCCATGCGCTTGATCGCATAGGCATAGTCTGATGCCGTCAATGTCCGTGTCGCGGTTTTCTCAAAATCATCAAGCCCCTCAATGCGCTCCAACGCCTCTTCGTCCAGTGCGCCATAGAGCAATCTTCCCTCTGCATCTTTGACAAAAGCAGGGTGGTTTTGATACCGTATATCTCTTCTCAAAGTGAGGCGATACTCTGTAAAAGCCGCTTCGGACAGGTTTGCGTCCAGAGCTTTTCCCTCCCGGTTCAGATACGTGATATCCGGCATCTCAACCAGTGTCAACGGCTCCAGGGTATACGGCCGCTTCAGATAGTGATACTGCAGCGGAGGCTCATAGATCTGACCGATAATAGCCCACTCATTGGAACTGTAGGATACCACAGGATCAAGCCGCTTGGGAGGAATCGAAAAAGAGGAGAAGAGTGTATCGGTCTCTACCTTTCGGCTGTCGTGCGGACTGTTCCAGACATTTCCGAAGAGAGGTATCGTTATCAGCACTAAAAATATTTTTATATATTTGGCAGACATCAATTCTGAGTAACCTTTCTTCTAAAACTCTATCCCTCTTAAAGTACAGGATTCTATCATATTCGGAGTTAACTCTCTATAATCCATCCGTTCTATTGCTTCCACTCATAGTGTAGCATCTTGTTGACCCAAGGAAAAGATAATATCATATTTTTTCTATAATAATATAATTTTACATTATATGAATTATTCAGTTAATAAATAAATACTAATTAAAAATACATATTTAATATAATTAATTTATATTTAATACTATTTTACATAAAATTGAACCTGTTAACATTTAATGATAAAGGAAGCTTATGGCACGATTGGTAGTTATGGGCGGCGGTGTCTCCGGACACACCGCTGCATCGTTTGCAAAAAAATGGCTTGGAAAGGAGCACGAGGTAGTCGTGGTTACTCCAAATTCACAATGGAACTGGATCCCCTCCAATATTTGGGTAGGAGTAGGTGAAATGTCAAAAGAGGATGTGACTTTCCCTCTTGCTCCGGTTTACAAAAAAGCGGGAATCGATTACAAACAGGCAAAAGCAGTCTCTGTTCATCCGGAAGGGAAAACAGACAGCGAAACACCTTTTATCACGATCGAATATACAGGTCAGAGTAAAGAGGGAGAAACAGAAGAAGTCACGTATGACTATCTGATCAATGCAACCGGGCCAAAACTTAACTTCGATGCTACACCGGGGCTTGGTGACGGAGAAGGAGGACTGGGAGAACATACGTTATCTGTATGTACTGCAGACCATGCTACACATGCAAACCTGGAGTTCAAACAGTCTATAGAAAAGATGAAAAAAGGCGAAAGACAAACCTTCCTCATCGGTACAGGGCACGGTATGTGTACCTGCCAGGGTGCTGCCTTTGAATATATCTTCAATATAGAGCATGAACTTAAAGATGCCGGTGTGAGAGATATGGCGGATATTATTTTCATTACCAATGAATCATTCCTTGGTGACTTCGGAATGGGCGGTATCCATTTTAATATGAACGGATATGCCACATCAAGTAAAGTATTTGCAGAATCCCTCTACTCGGAAAGAGGTATGGACTGGATCCTGGGTGCACACGTAAACAAAGTAGAAGCAGGTAAAGTAACCTATGAATCACTTGACGGGTCTATAGATGAGCAAGAGTTCGATTTTGCTATGCTTATCCCTCCGTTTGCCGGCGTAGGGTTGAAAGCTTTTGGCAAAGACGGATCTGATATTACTGATACCGTATTTGCGCCAAACGGATTTATGAAAGTAGATGCAAACTATAATGCAGGGGCTTATGAAAACTGGAAAGCATCCGACTGGCCGAGGACTCTTCAAAACCCTACCTATAAAAATATGTTTGCCATCGGAATTGCATTTGCTCCTCCGCATACGATCTCTAAACCTATGTCTTCACCAAACGGAACACCGATCAACCCTACCCCTCCAAGAACAGGGATGCCTTCGGCAATGATGGGTAAAGCCATAGCAACCAGTATTGTAGATATGATCAACGGCGCTTCAGAGCCGACCCACACGGCCTGTATGGCAGAAATGGGTGCAGCGTGTGTTGCAAGTGCAGGGAAAGGTCTCTTTGACGGTACCGCAGCGGCAATGACCGTCTACCCTATCGTTCCTGATTTTGAAAAATACCCCGGAGTAGGGAGAGATCTGAACGGGACGACCGGCGAGCTTGGCCTTGCGGCACACTGGATCAAACATATCCTGCATCATATGTTTCTCTGGAAAGCAAAGCAGAAACCAGGCTGGACTCTGATCCCTGAGTAAAAACAGAACAAAACAAAAGGGAACACTTGATATGAAAGCCAAGGCCATCATTGTCAAGTTAAAAAAGACATTGTTCCCCCACATAAAATGATAAAAAAGGAAAGAAAATGGCATCAAGACATTTAAAACATATCGACCCCTACAGCCCACAGTTTGGTACAATGGTACCTTTAGGTTTTCAAAAATGGCTGAGAACATGCGTATTGTGGCAACTGGTCAGATTTGTTGCAATCAATATCAGAATGACAATGCTTATCTTAAAAAGTCATCACTAAATATTACTTCTGTGTACTCCCGGATGAAACAAAAAAAGGGAGTACACACTCTTATGTAAAACTCTTCTTGCTTGATACCAATAATAAGGAAATACTATGGTCGAAGAAATTATCCGATATCCGGATGAACGCATCAATATTGCTTCTGCTGACGTCCGCAAATTTGATCATGAGCTTTGGGACCTCATCCAGAACCTGAAAGATACCATAGAGGCCCATCATGCAGAAGGTCTGGCAGCCATACAGATAGCAGTTCCGAGTTCTGTCGTTGTAGTCAAAGATCCCGAGGGTAACTGGCAGGAATTCATCAACCCGCGCATTATCAAAACCGAAGGAAAAACCACATCTACCGAAACTTCGCTTTACCTGCCGAATATCACTGAAGAGATACCCCGATATGAAAAAATCACATTTGTCTATCAGGATAGAACGGGGAAACAACACGCTAAGAAAGCAGAAGGCAACATCGGTTTTTTGCTTCAAAGAAAGTTCGATTATATTTTTGGAGGGACCTTTGCCAACAGGCTGAATAAGCAAAACAGGAAACGTGTAGAAAAAAATCTCTCTTTACAGGGTACGGTAGGCGAGTTCAATGCCAAGTCCACTATTTCAAAAAGAGAATACTTCAAAAGTGTGATGTCAAAATTACTCTTCTTTGAGTTTCTTACACTCTTTGCCCCGCTCTTCACTCTAAAAAAAGAAACACTGGTATCTCTTTATCATTATGATATCTTTGCCACTGTTGCCTCTCTCTTCTTGACTTTAGGATATTTCGTATATGCAAAATATGAAGCAGACAAAGTTGTCTCGTGTACCGGGTGCCAAGTAGTAAGCTTTACGGCTGTTGCGATAAAATATCTTGTCGTTACCCTCATACTTTTTACAGGAAGCTACTATTTGGTCAATCCAAATTAACCGAGGGACAAGAGATCGGCTCATATGCTACGCTGAACCGTCTCTCTTTTCGAAGACTAAAAGCGGTAACAATCCAAAATACACCAACGTTCCATAAGCCTGATCGATCTTCACATCAGGCTTGATTTCGAGTATTAATTTCTTAATACTCTTTTCATCCAAGTCTCCCAGAAACTCACCCTCACCGTGATCTTCTTTATAGAGCTTTACCAATAGATGGCTATCTTTCTCTTCTTGATATTTCCAGATCGTCATACCAATCCTTTACTTTTAAAATATTTTTTGTCACGAAACACCCCATACAGCAAGGATATCTTAACAATATTCTGTTTATACAGTTTGGAAAATGTAAAAGAATCAAATAAAAAGAAGAGACAAGAAGGGGAACCCCTCTTGCAGAAAATTGCGATAAAGATACCGACTGAAATTTTCCAGAGAAAATCTCTGAGAAAAGATAGAAATAAATTTTCCAGAGAAAATCTCTGAGAAAAGATCGACTATCTTTTTGAGAATTGCGGGGATCTTCTCGCTTTTTTCTTACCTGGTTTCTTACGTTCAACCACTCTTGAGTCACGAGTAAGAAGTCCCATTGGCTTCAAGATCGATCTGAAAGAAGGTTCAAACTCTACAAGTGCTTTTGTGATACCGTGATTCAGTGCTTCTGCCTGAGCGGAATATCCGCCACCAAGTGTTGACGCCTTAATACTTACTGACTCTAGCTGTTTTGTAGCTTCAAGCGGTAATCTCACTTTCATCTTAAGTGTCTCGTGACCGCCAAGCCACTGATCAAGTGTTTTACCGTTGATAAGCATTTCTCCGTTACCTGGAGTCAACCATACTTTAGCGATAGCTCTTTTTCTTTTTCCTGTTGCGTAGATAGTTGCCATTCTTACGCCTCCTTATTGATCTGTGCAGTATGCGGGTGCTCTGAACCTGCATATACTTTTAATTTTTTAAGCATTGCTCTGCCAAGCGTAGTCTTTGGAAGCATCCCTCTTACCGCTAGCTTATAAAGCTTTTCAGTATTGTTTTCCAACATTTCACCAAGTTTTTTGCTCTTTGTTGAACCAAAATACCCTGAGTGAGTAAAGTACTCTTTATCTTCGAGTTTATTTACACCGGAGAAAACTGCTTTTTCAGCATTGATGATCACTACATAATCACCACAGTCAACATTTGGTGTAAATGATGGCTTGTGTTTTCCTCTGAGAAGCGATGCAACTTCAGTTAGGATACGACCGAAAGTTTTACCTTCAGCATCGATCAGAACCCAGTCCCTTTGTACCTCATGAGGCTTTACGACCTTTGTCATTTTCATGATTGTTCCTTGTTTTATTGTTTCATCTGTATCGATTCATTATACTATGACCGTTTCGGTTCCAAAGTTTTAAAAATTGAAACGTACTTCACTCAATACTTTTGTGGAGGGATTTTATCTGTTTAAACTTAAATTTTATTTAAATTAAGAAAATATTAAGGTTTTTGTGTCTTTTTTTTCATTCTCTTGGAAAAAACAATCGCCTGAGCAGGCCATTATTCATTTACAGGGCTCTCTATTTAAGAAAAGACCTTAATCTCTATCATTAACTATAGAGACTGAGGTCTGTGCTCTGTCATGACCCAAAAGATACCAAATCATAAAAGAGTGCATCTTGCAAACGATCTTTGCAAATACCCTCTTCCCCTTTTTTTGAGTTAGAAGATTGTCTCTAACCTTTTAATTGTACTATCTGAATGTGACATCAACGTGACATTTCAATAAAATGTATAAAAAATAGACAAATTCTGGAATTTTACGTTTTCCCACAGTCTCGAATAAACCAAAAAAGCAAACGTATTTCAGTAGAGACTGTCTGGTTTCTGCAGCCTGTACCCGCTTCCTTTTTGAAGCTCGATCGGGAAGTCGCCCACTTTCTGCTTTAACCTGAAAATAAACTGCCTTCTGGCTTCATCACTTATCTCTTCGCCGTTCCAGATGCTCTCCTGCAGCAGATCATAAGTGACCAAACTGCCATTTGCCTTTAAGAGAAGGGCAATAAACTTATGTTCTTTTTGCGTAAGCTCGATCTCCTCTCCGTCATAGAGCAATACTTGTGTTTGAAAATTGTAGGTATACTTTTCAGACACCTTGCATTGCTCTTGATACTCTAACGCTATAATATCCAATAATACTTCCAGCTCATCCACTCTAAAAGGTTTTACAAGGTACCCGATAAAGTCCAGGTCAGAAACTCGCTTTAGCAGATGTGTATCCCTATATGCCGTAATAAATATGACCGGTATTGCGAAGCTTTTTTGCAGATAACCGCTGCACTCTATGCCATCAATCTCTCCCTCGATATTAATATCAGAAATGATGAGGTCAATCCTCTGGTCTTCAGCAATTTGAAAAGCATCATTGGCATTTGAAGCGGTACCAACCACACTCCAACCATGAGATTGAAGCACTCTTTTGATATCCATCGCAACAATGCTGTCATCTTCTATGATCAATACCTTTAGCTCCATACAGATATCATACCATGCTGAAAATTAATAGAAAACCATTGTGATAGAGATATCAACAAATTTTAGCTTCACTGTATGGTCTCTACACTCTTTTTATCTATTTATTATCCCCGACTTTCAGTAGCAACGAACTCTATCGTAGCATTTTCGAGCAAATAGATAATCATTCCCTTTGTCGGCTTTGTCATCAGCTTCTCTATGGCTTCTGCATAGTGCCTCACTTGCGCATCATGTTTCAAGTGATCTTTTTTGGAGCTCTTGTAATCTACTACCAAACAACTCTCGTTATACTCCAGAAGCAAATCAACCTGTTTGAGTTCACCTTCGTAGCTCAGTGATCTCTCTTTTGTGATTTCGGCACCGCATAGCAACCCCTGAAACTTCTCATCGCTGATCAAAGCTTCAATACGCTGTTCGATCTGATTCATCCGTTCTCTCTCCAGCTGATACCCATATCTGTTGCGCATAGAGACAAGCGCTTTGGAAAGACCCGATGCATCAAAACTTCCCATCATCTCCAGAGTATAGTGCAGCGCCGTTCCAAAAAGAATCGCAGCATAGTCTTTCTCCTCCTCTTTCTCCTCGATTACTACCTCCTGCGTACCGTAATGTGTCAGTACAACGGGAGCTCTTTCAGGCTCCTTTATCTCTGCTTTATGCCCGGGGCGGAGAGTACCGATCTCCCCGACCTTCATGGGGGCAATGCCGATCTCATCAAAGAGAGAATCCTTCTCTTTGCGTATCACAATCATACCCTGAACTGCACGGGTCAGGGCCACATAAAGCACATTTTTTCTGTCTTTGGTCTCTGAAAGTTTCCTGGACTCTGCAATACGGGCATAGTTCTCATCGAAGTGCTCTCTTCCCTTGGTTCTATAAAGGATCTGCTCTACAAAAAGATTATCGTTGTAATGAAAGATCAATGGAGACTTGTCACTGTTTGGGCGGGTCAGTTTATCCAGCACGATCACATAACCGAATTCCAAACCTTTGGATCCGTGTATCGTCATAATGTTGGCTCCGTGCACAGAGTGTTCGGCCACCGCGATCGTAGAGCTTTTAAACTCTTCCAGAAAAGCAGGGATATCATTGAAACTGCCTGAAAACTCCAAAAGCTTCAGGATATTTTTATCTTCTTCAAAATATCCAAATTGTCGTACCAGTCTGTCGAGTATCTGCAAAGGCTGCATAAAAGGGGTATACCAGCTGATATCAATCTCTTCGAGTCTCCTGCCTATACGTATCAAAAGAGCCTCGGCATCGATATTTTCTCCATAATAGAGATACGAGACCATAGCAACCAATGCTGCAATTTTAGGCAAATTTTTAAGTGAACTGGAAGTTTTCAGCAACGTATCGATTCCCGCTTCTTCACACGCTTCCTGCAACTGCTGACCATCTTTATTGGTACTGACCAAAAAAGCGATCTCATCGATATCAACACCAAAATCAATCAGGAGTGAAGCCTGTTTGACTGCCTCATCGATCACTTCATCGGAAGCTATAACTTCCACATATCCCTCTTCTGCTCCCTCTCTGCTCTTTTGCGGTACATATCCCGATATATGGGGCTCAAACCACTGGTTGACCTGTTCTACTACATGTCTGCTGCTTCGGTAATTGGTATCCATTTGCGCTATGGTGATACTGTAGTGTTCAGCTACCTTGTCAAAAAGCTCCTCTACCCCGCCGCGGAAACGGTAGAGCGACTGCTTGGTATCCCCGACATAAAAAAAGCTTTTGAATTCACTCTGCCCCTGTCCGGAAAATATCTCATCGATCAAAGGCTTCAACAGTAAAAACTGCAGCGTTGAAGTATCCTGAAATTCGTCAAGCAGGATATGTTTGAACTTCGCATCGATCTTGAAATACAGAAACTCTTTGGAGATACTCTCATGCAACAGTCTATAGGTAAAATAACTCAGATCATCAAAGCTCAGAACACCTGAAGATTTGGCAGTGGCTATCAGGGCATTCTTATAATAGTCGTAGATTTTGAAAAGATTGTGCAGCACCGCTGCTTCCCTGGTTTTCGCCCAGAGCCTGAGTGACTCTTTGAGCCGCGCATAGAGCATTTCGATCTCATCCGTGATGCTCTTTTGATACCACGTATGGTCACCCAGATACTCTTTTTCAAACAGTTTTTTGGCAAACAGATCTTTGATGCTTTCCGTCTCAAACTGCTTCATACATCTTGCAGCCGAATCTGCTTCACGCAGCGCTTCTATCATCTCCAGACGCAAGGCTTCACACTGTTCTTCTGCCTGACGCAAAGAAAACTGCTGTGCTTCATGTTCCGGCAGCAGCGGATCGATCTTGTAAAACCCCTGCATCAGATCAAAGATTTTGGTAAAGCGTTTATCTTCGATATCCATTGACAAATGTACCAGCGGGGAGAGCAGTCCCTGTACCTGCACTTCATCCAAAAAGTGCATCTCAAGAGCCTCATCCTCCTGCTCTTTGGTCACAAAGTCCGGCTCCAACCCAAGCTCCAGGGCTGCTGCACGCAGGATAGAGACAAAAAAGCTGTCAAGCGTCACAATATGTGAAGGCGATGCCAGAAAGCGTGCCAGCACGTCAGGCTGTTTTTCCAACAACGCTTGCCTGCTCATGCCCGTCTCTTTGCTGATCGCACCCAAAAATACTTTATCTGCTTCAAGGTTGCGCAGCGAGTCCACTACCCTTTGCCGCATCTCAGAGGCTGCTTTATTGGTAAAAGTTGCAGCCAGAATGGAACCTGGCGACTCCCCCATAAAAAGCAGAGAGATATACCGCACGGCAAGCGCAAAGGTCTTTCCGCTTCCTGCACTGGCAGAGTAGGCCAAAAATGGTTTAAAACTCATAGGTACTCTCCTCTCTCGCACATTAACTGGTATTCGCAGTAGGTACAGGTAGAGAGCTTCTCACACTTCTCTGCCACAAAAGAGTTTGTCTGTTTAAGATCGATAATATGTTTGACCAGCCATTCGTTTTTTGCTTTCAGTGCCGTGATCTCCTCGATCTTTCCGCCTTCAAAGAGTTTGACAAAAGCCAGTGACACATTCTGGTATCTCTCTTGCAGCAGATGATGATAGATGCTCATCTGAAAATCTTTGAGATTTTCCAGATTTCTGCTTTTTTGCGCTTCACTCGTACTCCCGCTTTTATAGTCCAGTACCAGCGTATGTGTTGCATCCTGATCGATGCGGTCGATACGCCCTTTGAACTTCAGTCCGCCTATCTCTCCGATGAACTCTTTTTCACGCTCGACAACCTCCCATCCCGATTCAAAATAGGCAACCTGACTTGCGATAAAACCTTTGAGCTTCTCTTTCCATAGGAGTTTCTGATAGTTGGTTTTCGCATCATCCTGAGTCAATAGTTTATCCATAAGGCGATAGACTTTTTCTTCCATCTCTTCGATAGAGAAGTATTGGCTTCTTTCCATAAAAAGGTGCTCCAAAAGCTTATGCAAAAAAGCCCCTTCATTCATCTCTTCCTCTTTTTTCTTTTTAACCTCTTGTATATATTTGTAATAATACTTCCGTTTGCACTCTAAAAAAGTTTTAAGCCTTGAAGCTGACCAAGTAACGGCTTTTGCATCAAATGAGGCGACTACTGGATCCTTCTGTTCAACGGTCTGCTTTGGCTCATTGTAAAGCAATGTAAGAGAGGGCACTGCTTTATTCACCTCCTGCAACCCGAGTTCATAGAGAAACTTAGAAGGCAGCCTGTTCTCGCTGCTGCTGTAGATGATCACCGCTTCTTTTGCCTGTTCCAGCAGCCGCTTATAGTACTGCTTCTGCAGAGATTCTCTGTCATGCCGGGTAGGCAGGCCGGAAAAAGCCCTGACACTTGAGTTTAAAAACTGGTCTTTGCCGGAACCTGCAGGAACGATGCCGTCATTGAAATCCACGATCACCACCCCGTCAAAACTTACCCCTCTCGTCTCAAGCACTCCCATGACCGTTATTTTACCGCCTCTGACATCATCGATCGTGATACTGCTCAGTGTCTGCATCCAGAGATAGAGCCACTCCCTGAATATCAGCTTCTCCCCCTGAAAAGCCGCTGTAAACTGCAGGAACTTTTCATGGATTCTTTCATCGAATCCCTTATTGACATCCATGCCTTTCTCCTCCAGCGGAAGAGCAGACGGTACCATTGCATCCAATGTCCGAATAAACTTTTCTATATGGCACCGTTCACCGGTAATACTCTGCACTGCTTTGTCCGGATCGATACCGTACTTTTCAAGCAACGCTCTATCCTCTTTTTCAAAACCTCCAAGATAATGATAGAGTGCTTCAAGTGTTTTATAATTTCTCTCTTCGGTATAATCGTACCCCATAGCAAAATTGAGATTATTCAGCGTATCATAGAGCATAAAACAGGATTTAAAACCCTCATCAGGGAGTATCAGTACGATCTTTTCAGGATCGATTCCCTGCTGTACCAGGGCCTCTATCTTCTCAAAAGCAAGTGCTGCCTGTTCGCTGCGTTCACCTACCTGATAGATTGATGCATTGATCTGTTTGGTATTGGCAGCTGTCTTCAAAATTTTTTTGGCTGAAAAATCTATAGAGACTTCGGTATTTAAAGGTAATTCGATCCCGTACTCTGCAAACCTCTCCTGCATCTTTCTGTTGAACCGGCTGGTTGAGTAGTGAACAGTCAAGCGGGTATTTTGGGATACTTTTTGCAACAGTTCCAGTTCAAATCTGCTCAAATACCCCTCAAGATGGATCTCTATGTTTTGATAGTTTTGAATAAACCCTTCATTGATCTCATAGATATGCGGCATAAAAGCCCTGTCGGTAAATCCTTTCTTTTCTAATATTTTTTGATAGTTTGCCAAAAGATGTTCAAGGATATCCAGGTGCCTGTCAAACTCTGCATACGCATCTGCATCACGCAGCCTCTCAAACCCTATCCCCTCTCCTGCCAACTCTTCGTAAAACTTAAAGATAGCCTCAGATCGGGTAAAGAAGCGGACAAGATTCAAGTCTACATTCAAGGCTTCAAAGGCTTCAAACTTTGCAGCTTCTTTCAAAAAAAGGATACGTCGCAGGGTATCTACCCGTGCTTTCCCCTCAAGCAGTATCAGACGGTTCTCAAACTCGTCCATACGCATCAGTGTCGGAAGAAATCCCTGCCGCTCTTTCAATGCTGTGCTGACTTCTCTCAATGCTCTGGATGTAGGATAGACATATAGTTCATTCATAAGAGGTAGTATATCACAGACGCTGTAAGTTTAGGCTCAATATCTCATATTGACATAATTTGGCTGATAGCGCCTTTTGGATATAATCACAGCATTATATAGAATAGAAGGATCGTAATGGCAGAGCTTCAAAATGCAGCACTCATACAAAAGTACAATATCCCGGGTCCAAGATACACCTCTTATCCCACTGTACCGTTCTGGGATAAAGGCGGTATTGCGATAGAAGACTGGAAAGAGACGGTCAAACGTTCATTTAACGAAAGCAATGTAACGGAGGGGATCAGTCTCTATCTTCACCTGCCATACTGCGAAAACCTCTGTACTTTCTGTGCCTGCCACAAACACATCACGGTACAGCACTCTGTGGAAGATCCCTATATCGATGCCTTGCTGGCTGAATGGAAACTCTATGTTGATCTGCTGGAAGAGACGCCGATCATTCGCGAGATACATCTGGGAGGAGGAACGCCTACCTTTTTCTCCGCTTCCAATTTAAAACGCCTGATCGATGGACTTTTTGAGTTTGCAAAAAGGCCGGAAGAGTATGACTACAGCTTTGAAGCGCATCCGAACAATACGACCGAAGAGCAGCTTCAGACACTTTTTGACCTGGGCTTCAGGCGTACAAGTTTCGGTATACAGGACTATGACCCGACCGTACAGAAGGCGATCAACCGGATACAGAGCTTTGAAAGTGTGGAGAAGATCCACAATCTTGCCAAGAAGATCGGATATGAATCGATCTCCCATGATATTATTTTCGGTCTGCCGCATCAGAACAAAGAGAATATCAAAACAACGATCGCCAATACCGTTAAACTGATGCCGGACCGTATCGCTTACTACAGCTATGCCCATGTCCCCTGGATCAAAGGTGTGGGCCAACGTGGCTTTGATGAGAATGACCTGCCCAAAGATGAGTATAAAAGAGAACTGTACGAACTGGGGAAACAGCTCTTCTTTGAGGCGGGGTACGAAGAGATAGGAATGGATCACTTCTCTCTGCCGACCGACAAACTTTATAAAGCAATGAAAAACAAAACCCTGCATCGTAACTTTATGGGGTATACCGCAGGAAAGACACAGCTGATGATTGGCCTTGGCATGTCCTCTATCTCGGACAGCTGGTACAGTTTTGCCCAAAACGAGAAGCGTGTCGAGGACTATACCAAACGTGTCTCTGAAGGAAAACTTCCTATCTTCAGAGGACATCTGCTTACACAGGAGGATCTGATCGTACGCAGACATATCCTCAACCTCATGTGCAACCTGGAAACGTCATGGGCTGATGAGAGGATGAAACTTGACAAAATGCCCGAGATACTGGAACGACTGAAAGAGATGGAAGAAGATAAGCTGATTGAGATCCATAAAGAGAGACTTGTCGTCAAAGAGTCCAGTCGTATGTTTGTCAGAAATGTCTGTATGGCATTTGACCTGAAGCTGGTGGCAGATCAACCGGAAAAAAGAATCTTTTCTATGACGATCTAAACTCGTCATAGAAAATTTATGGCTTGAGATAAGCCGGTATCTCCGAGTATCCTATCGTATCCTCTACCACTGCGCGCAAATGTAAGGTGTATCTGCCCGGCTTGGTAATCTCTATACCTTTTACTGCATATTCACCATTATTGTAAGACACAGACTCTACCATGAAGTCATCTACCCTGGTATGCGGCCTGGTCAACAGGAATGTAACATTTGCATCTGTCACAACAGTCCCGTTTTTCCTTGTCACTGTATAAGTAAAACCATTCTCCCCCTCAGAGAGTTTTACAGGATCTTTTTGTATACGGTTGGAGTGGATATTGTTAGTCATTACCATGGTTTCTTTTCCAAGCAATGTAATCGTATACTCTTTATCAAAAGCGATCTTTTTCTCTATAATATCGTTAATATGGATATCCGCCTGCTGATATTTCATCATAAAGTCATTCGATTCCTGAACCGGCATACTTGATGCGGACTTTACTGTCCAGTATCCCAGGGTAATACCAAGAATAAAAAAACCGACTATCATATGCGGCCAGTAGGTTTTCTTTTTATTGTCTGCCATCTCTTATCCTCTTGATCATTGGTCTAAGTAAAAAAATCCAAAAAACAAAAATAGAACCGGTATAGACAAATATTTTCAGAATATTGATGACATATCCCGTTTCATTGGGGATCGTTGTAGTCATCTCTTTCCCTTTCGATGCTGCAATCTGATCTGCCAGGACCGAAAAGCCCTGAACCACACCGATATTGTGTTTGTCTTCGTCACTGTTTTTGTCTTTTACGGCGACGATATCGATCGCCGCATCTCTAACTTCATCGTAATCATACAGTCTTTTAACTTCCTCAGAGGAAGCGATAAATCCGACTCTCCCCTTTTGTCCCGACCCTGCAGTGATCACTGCATAAGGTGCAAAAACAAACAGTACGTACGGCTTGCTCATGCTGCGTTCATACTTCTTGCTATACTCTACCAGATTATACCTCTCCGGGAAAGGTTCATTGGTTGCAATAACATAGGCATTGATACCTGTTTTGCTCAACAGTTCACTCCCCATCTCTTCAATCATTTTTGAAGCTTCAGGTTTTAAGATGTTATTGTGAAGAATATGTGTTGCATTAAGAAATAGCGGAAGCAGCAAAGCAAGCAAGGTTACCCTCACTTGTGCTTTATTCATAGAATTTATCCTACATACAGGTGGTTTGGTGTCAGTACTGCCCAAAGTGTTATCAAAGCAGTAATAAACATACCCCAGCCTAAAACTTTATCCATAATAGTAATCATTCTTTATCCTTTTACTCTTTTGCATCCTGAAATGCAAACTGTGCATTCTCTTTGCTCTTCATTTTTACATTATCCAAACTGCCTGTGATCGGAGTAGGATCATAGGCGTTTGTAGCATTAGCCTGCTGTACACCGATCGCATTCATAGTGAGGAAAACAAGGATTGCAAGCAGGAGTACAGTTGCAATCAACATTCCTGTAATACCGTGAAGACTAAATATACTTCTATTACTATTTTCTGCCATGCTATCTCCTTATTGTATCAATGACTGAATATAGACAGTCAATGCTTTTTCTTGTATAGGTGTGATCATTGTCTTAAATGACGGCATCTTACCGATCATACCTTTTTTACCGTTTTTCACTACATTATGTATTAATACGTCATCGTAGCCGGCAATATTCGGTGACATACCGTTCATCCCTTTACCATCTGCTCCGTGACAGGATGTACATGCAGCAAATTCAGCCGGTGCCTCACCTTTCATTCCGCCCGCTACATACTCAGCAACTGCTTCAGCACCTGCACCGCTCGCCATACCAGCCGGCATAGCACCCATCTGATAGCCGAGTTGGTTTTGTCCATTATTGATCACATCAAGAATCTGTTCTTTGCTCATTCTCGCTGTAAAATCATGTGCTTTTCCATTCATTCCGTCACCCGTAATACCGTGGCAAGGTGCACATTGTACCAGGAAGATTGATTTCCCCATTTGAGCCAATGTCGCCTGGTCCGGATTGGCATGCTTTTCTTCATATTTAGCCTGATAGGCTTTAACCTCCTGGTTATACTCACCGATCTGGCTGTAGGCATTCAGAGGGTATCCCCAAAGAAAATACCATACTGCCCAAATCAACAGACCGAGGAAAGAGTATGCCCAGCCGGCAGGCAATTCATTTTTATATTCACCGATACCGTCCCAGTTTTCATCTGCAAGTTCACCTTCAGCCTTGTCGGTTTTCATCTGGTTCACATACTTTGCCGCTACACCAAATGTCAGAACGGCAATCGCAACTGCACCAAGTAATGTCAACTGGTTGATCGGGTCATCCAGGTTAACATTCATCTGTTTCACAACAACCAACGTCGCAACGATCAGGGCTGCAGCGAAAGCTAATGCTTTTATTATCAAACTACTCATTTGTTTTGCTCCTTCTTTTCACTCTGAGCCTTGGATTTATCATCTACGGGATTGCTGTCGACCTCATCATCTAAGGCTATATTCCCATACTTTTCATAATCCTTCACGCCCTTCTTCTCACTTCTATACAGGTGTATGATATACCCATACAACATCACTACTAAAAAAATAGTCATCAAGAAACTGGCATAACCTTGTAATTCTCTAATGTCCATTTTTTCTGCTTACTTCAATCTGTTCATATATGCAATAAGCGCTACAATTTCAGGTACTTCTCCTCTTTCCAGAGCAGCTTTGACCTCAGGACTCTTCATATCCTCCACAATTGCTTTTGCTTCTGCCAGAACTTTCGGCTTATGTACTTCCCATGCTTCTTTTGAAGGCTGGAACTCATCACCATACGGTGTTCCGAATATATTTTTTACTGTGACCGCCTCAGCATAAGCTGTTTCGATATCAGCAATATTGGTAAACTGGTGTTTGTACGCAGGCATAATTGAACCAGGGACGACTTCAGTAGGCTCCCACATATGGTTTTCATGCCAGTCGGTTGTACGGTAGTTCCCTACACGATGAAGGTCCGGACCGGTTCTTTTTGATCCCCAGAGGAACGGTCTGTCATAGGCATACTCTCCGGAGAGTGAGTACTGTCCATATCTGTCAGTCTCTGATTTGAATGGACGGATCAGTTGTGAGTGACAAGCAATACAGTTGTCTTTCTTATATACTTCTTTGCCGGCAAGTTCAAGTACGCTGTAAGGCTTAAGCCCTGCAATCGGTCTTGATGCTTCGGCAAAATTAGGCACGATCTCGATAAGACCTGCAAACGCGATAACGATAAAAACTCCTACAGAGAAGAAGAATGGATTTTTTTCTAACCAATGAAACATAATAACCTACCTCCTTATGCTGCCATAGGGCTTCTGAATTGCGGTTCTTCTTCTATTCTCTTAGAAGCTGTCATGGTCATATACATATTGTATGCAAACATAACGAACCCGATAAGATAGAGAAGACCTGCCACTGCTCTGATCGTATAGTATGGGTGGAGTACTGTCACCGTATCGATGAAAGAGTACATCAAGTTACCATACTCGTCAACTGCTCTCCACATCATACCCTGTGTGATACCTGCGATCCACATAGAGGTAAAGTAAAGTACAACCCCTGTTGTCTGGAGCCAGAACTGTGCTTCCATTAATTTCTTGGAAAAGATCTCTCTCTTGAACATTCTTGGAGCCATATGGAAAAATGCAGCCATAATCATAAATGAAACCCAACCAAGCACACCATCGTGAACATGTCCGGGAATCCAGTCAGTAAAGTGAGCAATCGCATTGACCGATCTGATCGCCTGGATCGGACCTTCAAGTGTTGAAAGCATATAGAATGTTGAGGCAAGTACCATGAACTTGATCAGCGGATTTTCAGTCAACTGGTTCCACTCACCTTTCATTGTAAGAAGCATGTTGATCGCTGAACCCCATGACGGGAGGATAAGCACTACAGAGAAGACTGACCCCATCGTCTGCATCCAGTCGGGTACGGTAGACCACATAAGGTGGTGTGAACCGGCCCAGAGATATACGAACATCAACCCCCAGAAAGAAAGGAGTGACAGTTTGTATGAATAAATTGCCTGTCCGGACTCTTTGGGAAGGAAGTAGTAGATCATCGCAATGATCGGTACCGTAAAGACAAACGCAACCGCATTGTGTCCCCACCACCACTGAACAAGCGCATCATTTGTACCGGCATACATAGATACAGAGTGCATCATACTGCCAAGCCCGCCTGCTGCAAAATAGGTAGGTACTTCCATATTGTTAAACAGGTACAGCATTGCTACACCAAGAAAAGTCGCGATATAGTACCACATAGAGATGTAAAGTGCTTTCTCTCTTCTGATACCGATAAGGCCGAACATCACAATGCCCCAAATTACCCACACAACGACAGTTAGCAGGTCAAGCGGCCACTCCATTTGTGCGTACTCTTTGGAAACAGTAATTCCCATCAGTAACGTGACAACCATCCAGGCAGCCAAAATTACATAAAGAACAAATTGTAATTTAGCCAAAGAGACAAGCAGCGGTGATTCTGCCATAGAAACCTTCAAAACCCTTTGTGCCGAGTAATAGAAAGCTGCAAATATCCCACTGACCGTAAAGCCAAAAATAACTACATTTGTATGTAAAGGCCTGAGCCGTGAGAAAGTACCATACTCCCCCAATAAGTAGTTAAGTTCCGGGAATGCCAACTGTGCCGCGATAAGCGTACCAATCAACATCCCTATAAATCCAAACAAAATTGCTGTATAGGTAAACAATTTTGCTACGGAATAATCGTATTCCAATGCTGCGTTAGATTGCATGCATACCCCCTTGTAAAATGTCTATGTTGTAAAGATACAACATTGCAACATTTATTATAGTGTTAAATTAATGTTAAATTACTTAAACGTGATAGTGGAAAAAGAGCGTAGTGTGATTTGTCGCAACGTACGTATTTATGGGGGTTTACAGGGGGTAAAATGAGAGAATTAAACTCCCATTTAAAACCCGATTCTTAATTAAAATTATAAGAGATATATTCTCCTATTTATTAAAAAATATAATCCGGGCGATCTATCAATGGAGGTCAGGCTTTGCCTTTTGCAGACTGAATGGAGTGAATATACTGATAATTTATCCGGATATCTTTCTCTTTGGGAAGGTTTGTTGAGAGTCTCTCCACCATCCCTTCAAAATCTTTAAAAAGATAGTTAGCCATTGATCCGGGGATCGGGTTGATCTCATTGAGGTAGACTTCACCGTCAATCACAAAAAAGTCACAACGGATAATCGATCCGAGGAATAGCGGATCATAGATCTTCTTGAATGTCTCTTTGATCCTGGATTCAAGTACCTCGTCGATATTGGCGGCCAACACTTGAGAATCACGTGAAAAGTCCATATATTTTTTGTCAAAATCAAGGAACTCCTCTTTATGAGGCTCTTCTACGATAGAGAGTTCCCACTCACTGGTAAATGATCCTGCCTGATTATACTCTTTTACGCCATCGATAAAAGGCTCTATGATCACTTCCGTGTCAAACTCAAATGCAACATCCAGTGCATAATCCAGCTCATCGGCATTTTTGACAATACTCACACCGATACTCGATCCGAGACGAACCGGTTTGATGATCACGGGATAATCCATCTTTATTTTACGTTCATCATTCCTGGACAGATAGTGGTATTCAAGGGTCCTTACACCAAGGTTTTGGGCAAGATACTTGGTGTAAAGCTTATTGTAACTCAGCGCAGAAGCTTCAAGGCGGGGAGAGATATAAGGGATAGAGAAGAATTCCATCAATGAAGCGATTTTCCCATCCTCTCCGTCTCTTCCATGGATCAGGTTGAGCAGTGCATCAAAAGCTACTTCTCTGGATCCAAATAACCCATCTGCCGCAAATGTCCCGCTCTTCAATATCAGTTTTTTAGACTTTTTATACTCATCTGAACTAAAAAGTTTTGACTTCATCTTCTCGGGTTCTATCAGATAAAACTCACGCTTTGCATCCACAAAAATAAAACAGAGCTCTGTTTTTTTAAATACTTTTTTCATGGTGACCGCTGAGACAATGCTGATCTCATGTTCAAAAGACGACCCGCCAAAAAGAATTGCTAATTTCATCTATCTTGCCTCTCTATCTCTCTATCGGGATGAGGGCATCCCGACCTACATCCATACAAATATCGCAAAGCGATACATACCAAAACTATTCACTATTCGTTCTTCACTCTTCACTTTGATAAAGAGCATCAACCAAGCATCTCGGCAAATTCCTGAAATACATACGCACTCTCATGCGGCCCGGGACTCGCTTCCGGGTGATGTTGTACCGACATGATCGGAGCATTTTTGTACTTCACGCCCTCGATCGTATAATCGAAGAGGTTGATATGTGTGATTTCCGCCACTTCTGCAATACTGTCAGGAACATTGTAGTTGTGGTTTTGCGCTGTGATCTCTACCGAACCCGTCTTCTGATTCTTTACCGGGTGGTTGCCGCCGTGCTGCCCAAACTGCAGCTTGTACGTATCGTACCCGTGGGAGATCGAAAGCAGCTGGTGCCCCAGGCAGATACCGAACATCGGTACTTTTGCTGCGATCAGCTCTCTGATCTTTTTCTGCTCCTCTTTGAGAATAAGCGGGTCGCCGGGGCCGTTCGAGAGAAAGACGCCGTCAATCTCTTTGGCTTCAAATTTTGCAATGATCTCGCTTGCCGACATAGTGTTTGGTGCCACTGTTACTTCCATTCCTGCATGGGTGAGCTCGTTAAGGATATTTCTTTTGATTCCAAAGTCAAGCGCGATGATCTTCTTGCTTGTCTGAGGTTTGGCATAGTCAAACTGTGCAATATCATAGCGTGCCTCGCGGTGCAGATACGGCTCTTTGGTGCTTACCTGCTCGATATAGTTCACCTCTTCGATACGCGGTGAGTTCTCAAGTACTTTTTTAAGTTCCATTGCATCATGAACCTCCGTAGAAGCGACCATCATCATCGCACCTTCGTCCCTGAGTGTTTTTGTGATGTGTCTTGTATCGATCTCCGTGATCCCCAGAACACCGTGTTTTTTAAGAAGTTCGGAGAGTGTCTCTTCACATCTGAAGTTTGATGGTCTCTCCTGATAAGAACGCACGATGATCCCTTGACAATGCGCTCCTTTGCTCTCCATATCCTGTGCATTACACCCGACATTGCCGATCTCGGGCATCGTAAATGTTACAAACTGACCTGCATAAGAGGGGTCTGTTACGATCTCCTGATATCCTGTCATCGATGTGTTAAATACACATTCACCGACACTTGTACCTTCTGCACCAAAACTTTTTGCCTCTAAAAACAACCCATTTTCAAAATAGAGCGATACTTTGACCATTAGTTTCTCCTATATAAATAAAAACTTTTCACCAGAAAAGCATACCCTAAACTCTTCACTCTTCACTATTCGCTTTTAGAGCATTCCTCTTTTAGATAGTTCTTCCTGATACAGCCTCTCATAGAGCAGTTCATACTCTTCTGAACCCGGTATCACCTCTTTTTTCATCTTTCTGATCTTATCATACACGATATCATCGATCTCGTCATACGCATTTGCAAACTCTTTAAAAGATTTGAAGATCACATTCTTTACCTGGTTTTCATTGACCACATACTCGGCAAGATAGTTTTCATAGAGTTCATCGAGGATCAAGTGTGCCAGGTCATTGTATCTGTCGTCATAATTCATGATCACTCCGAACTCCGGGGCCATCTTCTTTTTGATCATAAAAAAAAGCTGTCTCTCATCGGCATGCTGAAACTCGATCTCTTCATCATTTTCGACAAGGATTGCTTTCACCTTCTCATCCAATGCCCGTTCTTTGGCCAGGTTCTCATCGATAATGCTTTTTGCCGCAGCTACCACCGCCTCTTTGCCTTTTGGCAATTTTACAAAAGGAGCATTGGCAAGGTCTATACCGATCTTGCCCGCTATATACCCGGTCTGTTGTGGTTTTAGTCTCATATCTGTACCCCTTTTCTATCTTAATATTGTATCATCTCTTTCTGGACTGGTAGAGATGATACCGATTTTAGTACCGATCATCCCTTCAAGTGCTGCGATATATGACTGAGCTGTTTCGGGCAGCGCATCAAACTTTCTCACACCTTCACACTTGTCCCAGCCGGGGAATACCTGATATACAGGCCTGGCATCTTCCAGGTCGTACGGCACATAATCGATCTGCTTACCTTCCACTTCGTAGGCGACACACACTTTAATCTCATCAAACCCATCCAGCACATCAAGCTTCATCAATGCTACCTGGTCTGCTCCGTTTACCCGCACGGCATGGCGCATTGCCACCGCATCAAACCATCCGCACCTTCTGGGTCGTCCTGTCGTGGTACCAAACTCATGGCCGTTCTCTCTAAGCCTATCACCGTCCGTACCGAAATCCTCACTTGGGAAAGGACCGTTCCCTACTCTGGTACAGTACGCTTTGGCAATCCCCGTTACTTTGCCGATATCCTTTGGATTCAGCCCAAGGCCGCTACATGCCCCCGCACTTACCGTTGTCGAAGAGGTGACATACGGATAAGTACCATGGTCGATATCCAGCATCGTACCCTGTGCACCCTCCAGCAGTACCTTTTTCCCGTCATCCAGGATATCCCATACCATCTGTGTCGTATCTGTTATGTATTTGCCCAAAGCTTCTTTGTACGCATTCAGTTCCGCTATAAGCTGCTCTCTGTCCGGTGTCTCCACCTCCATCGCGTCAAATATCGGCTTGTTCATCTCAAAGAACCCTATGACCTTGTCTGCAAGCTTTTCAGGATGAAGCAGTTCGCCAAGCCTGTGGCCTACACGTGCGATCTTGTCGCCGTAAGCAGGCCCGATACCCTTGCCTGTCGTACCGATCGCCTTATCGCCTTTCATACGTTCTTTTGCCTGGTCGATCAATGCATGGTACGGAAGCAGTACATGAGCCTTGTCCGAGAGGAAGAGACGCCCTTCAAGGGCGTCAAACTGACTTATCTCTTTGATGAAATCCTTAGGAGAAAGGACCACCCCGTTCCCTACGATATTTTTTGCATTCGGATTGAGTACACCCGAGGGAATCAGATGCAGCGCATACTTTTTACCGTCCAAAACAATCGTGTGTCCCGCATTGTGCCCTCCGGCAAAGCGACACACATAATCATGTGTCTGTGCCATATGGTCAACGATCTTTCCTTTTCCTTCATCTCCCCACTGGAGACCGACGATCAAATCTGCTTTTACACTCACTTATTGTTTTCCTTTATTAATCTTACTTTCTATGCACTCATCGGTAAAAAGCGCAAACCCTGCTCCTTCTACACCGTCTATACTGTAGATACCGCCTGTGGCGATCAATGCATTGGCTTCAAACATTCTGAATGTCAAAGAATCATAATACCTCATTTGTGCATAAAAGAGCGGAGAGACCACTACTTTTGCATACTCGATGTCTGAGGCCGCCTCTTTGATCTTCTCCAACTCCTCTTTGATATCAACAGGAAAGAGATTCAGGTCCTCCAAGTCTTCGACCGAATGTACTTTTACCAACTGTTCCACCCAGGGAAGCTCGGTTTTAACGATCTGTTCTATATGCATTGACTTCAACACTTCAAGACTTACTCCGTACTTTTCATTCAACAGGTGAGGAATACGAATATTCGATATTTGCATGATCGGTGTCTCTTCAAGTTTTCCGAGCAGCGTTGCAACTGTTTGTGCCGCTTCAATAAAACTTCCATCGATGATTTCGGCGCCGATCTGATACTGCTCTCTGGTCGCAAAGGAGACAGTCGGCTGGATATAAAACCACTTTTTTGACTCCGTAGAGCGTCCCAGCCTTTTGGTCACGATACGTACTACATCAGCCGTAGAGTCTGCACGCAATGTCACCTCATTGTTCTGCGCATCATTTAGCCTAACCAGTGGCTTTACTTCGTCAAAGGCCTCATGCTGGTGGTATGAAAAAAGCGGAGTGACGATCTCTTCAAACCCCAATGACTCCAATGTTTCACCTGCAATACGTTCGATCTCTCTTTTTACCTTGGCACTCTTGCCAAAATAGAGACGGCTGCCGCTTGGTATCTCGTGTTCAAATATCATTGCTTATGCCTTGTAATAGGTTTCGTTGAAGACACGGTTTGCCGTACCGTCAAATGTACGTCTGCCAAGTTCATCCAGAGCCAGCTCGATACTGTTCACCACCCATGCTGACTCATGGACAGGGATCAGCCCCATCTGGTTGATACGGAAGAGCTTGCCCTTGAGGTGGTCCTGCCCGCCGGCCATATTGACACCGTATTTTATCTTCAGCAGTTTGCGGATAGGCTCCGCATCTTCATCAAACACTGTGCTCATAGAACGTGCCGGTACCTTCGGATACATCTCAAAACCGATCGCTTCAAGTGCCGCCTGTGTAGCCTCTGCTCTTTTTTTCGTGTTGGCATAAAGCACCTCAAACCCCTCTTTCCCGATCTCGTCAAAGATCGCATTCAACCCGATGATCAGAGTCGTTGCCGCAGTATAGGCCGTAGTATTCTGACGCTGTTTCTTGATCTCGCTTGCCAGGTTGAAGTAGTAGTCTTTCCCTTCGCCGATCTTTGCCACTGCATCGCTGCTCAGTCCGATCATTGAGAGTCCCGGAGGAAGCATCAATGCTTTTTGGCTGCCGGTCACCATTGCATCGATATGTTTCATATCGATCGGTTCGACCCCTACGGCGGTGATCCCGTCTGCTACAACTATGATCTCCGGGTTGACTGACTTGACATGGGCAGCGATCTCTTCAACCGGGTGGCGAAGCCCGCCCGCACTTTCACTCACCTGAATGAACAGGGCATCGATATCCGGGTTTGCCTCCAGCGTCTCTTTCACATTCTCAAGCTTTGCCGGTGTGTTCCACTCGTATTTCAGCTCCACAAGCTCTTTGCCCATGCTCCTGACAATCTTCCCGAAACGCTCTCCGAACTTCCCGGCATTCACCGTCAGTGCTTTTTTCTCACACAGGTTCACTACACATGCCTGCATCGCCCCTGTACCGGAACTTGCCAGCATCACACACTCATCCATCCCGAAAAGTGTCAACAGGCGCTCGCGTGCCTGCTTGAAGATCACCTCAAACTCGGGGGTTCTGTGGTGCAGTGTCGGGGTCGCCATCGCCTGGCGTACTGATTCGGGTACCGGTGTCGGCCCTGGGGTAAAAAGTAGCATATCTATTCCTCACAAAAAACGGCATAATTGGTTGCGATTATATCGAAAGTGAGGTTAGAAGGGGTTAAATCCTTATTTTGTGTTA
>JBEWPY010000091.1:0-7302 GCA_047689495.1 Candidatus Sulfurovum profundilacunae
CAGCAGCAGTATAAAATAAGTGTTTTAGCTCACAATAGTTACGGAGACAGTAATAAGGTAAGTTTAACGATAAAAGTCAACAACACAATAGATACCCCGCCAACAACCTACCCGGTAACCCTCTCTATCGATGAAAACTCTGCTATAGGTACGATCGTGGGAAGTGTAAACGCCATACAGGGAGAAGCGCCGATAGAGAAGTACAATCTCACAGGGAGCGGTACGATACCTTTTGAGATTGACAGTAGCGGTTCGGTGTTGCTCAAAGGGGCGATCGACTATGAACAGACTCGTTTCTATACCTTCCAATATGAAGCAGACAATTCCATAGGCGTGAGCAACGGCTCTGCGATCACGGTCACTGTCAATGATGTGCCTGATGTGCCCGCAACGCTTCGTCCGTTCTCCCTGACACGAAACTATCATGAATTTACCGTTGGACAGAGCATCGGGAACATCCTTGTAAGCAGAGGCGATAGCGAGATCACAGAGATCATGCTCAGCCCGCAATCGCCTTTTGCCGTGGACAACCAGGGAAGCATGACTTTGCAAAGCGCTTTTGACGGAAATCAAACAAGTTTTTCATTGACGGCAAAAGCGATAAGCCCGGCTGGTGAAAGTCAGCCGACATCCGTAACAGTAAATATCCTTGCCGAACCAATTCTTGCCGAGACAACATTGCGTGTCGATGAGAATGCCGATGAAGGAACGGTTGCCGGAAGTATTGCGATCACTTCAGAGGGAATGCAGCCTATCGATTCGTTCAGGTTTAACGGTACAGTTCCGTTCGTCATCGATGCCAATGGTACCGTGCGTGTCGCTGCCGGAGCCGATATAGACTTTGAAACACAAAATATCTACACTTTTGATATAACCGCATCTAATCAATTTGGAGAGAGCAATCTTGTAAAACTGACTATTAATGTCAATGATCTTCCTGAAACGCCGCTGGTACTACAGGATATCAATCTAACGCTGAGTATGGGAACAAAAGAGGGAACCGTGGTCGGTAATGTCATTAAAGAGAGTGGAGATATGCCCATAAAAGAGTTCATCGTAAGCGGGAGTGACCTGTTTGACGTAAAAACTAATGGGGATCTTTATCTGAAAAGTGCATTCTATGAGAGTAATGCCACTGATAGTAACCTCACTGTCTATGCAAGAACGGACTACACCGATAGCAATATTGCAACAGTACAGGTGAAAGTCGTAGGAGGGATTATCGGGAGAGTGGATACCAGCGGTTATGCCCGTGATATTGTTCTCTCCAAAGACGAGACCGCTGCCTATGTTGCAGACAGTGAAGCAGGGATGCAGATCATAGATATAACCGATCCGGTTTCGCCTCAGACGATAGCGACAGTCGATACGAACGATTCGGTAGTATCTATCGCGCTTTCATCGGATGAAAGGTATGCCTATGTGGCAGACGGATATGGCGGGATCAAGATCATAGACCTGGAAAACCTGAATATTGTCGGTGCATTGAGAACTGTAGATTTTGCCGACGATATAGTCCGATCATCAAAAGGTAGTCATCTTTTTGTAGCAGACGGGTATGGCGGCATACAGATCATTGATATTTCTAACCCTTATAACCCCGAAAATATCGGAAACATCAAAATGCAAGACTATACATCCAAGATTGCCATATCAGAAGATGATACATTGCTCTATATTGCTGGTGGGAGTAGTGGACTGCATATTTTTGATATTACCGATCCTAAAGATCCAAGACCCGTTTCTAGCCTTAAGCCAAGTGGTCGATATATTTCTGATGTGGGCATACTGTCTGAAGGAAAGCATCTTTGGATAAGCGATTCATTTAAAATGGGAATCGTTGATATAGAAAACCCCAAAAAGCCTTATGCGGTCGGAATATCAAATATAAATGTCAGTCATGTTGCCTTCAAGCGTGATATGGCAGTTGTTGTTGAAAATGATATGAAACTCGTTGATATACGAAATCTTGCTAGCTTGACACAGACAGAAACAATAAGTACTCCTGGGTATGCCGGAGCGGTAGCACACTCCAAAGATAAATCTCTGGCATATATTGCTGATGGATATTCCGGATTTGAGGTAGTTGGACTGAAGTTTTCGCAGCTTCAGAAAAAAAAACCGGCTATCTATGCAAAACCGATCTGTGTGGCGGAGGATACACCGGTTGGAACGCAGATAGGCAAGGTTAATATCATGTATGAAGGCGAGAACGGTATTTCTCTCATGCTGCTTCAAGGGGAGGGGGACAACTATTTTTCAATGGATATGGAAGGTAAAATATATCTTCAAAAGTCATTGAGTACTTCCCCCTGGTCAACTTTTGATTTGACGCTATTGGCTGTCAATGAAGCAGGAACAATACAGGTACCTGTATCGATCACTTCGATTACCATACCCATTGTAGAAGACTTCAGCGCAACCATTAATAGCATGGCTTCTCCTGGCACACTGGTAAGCATATTGGATATGGGTATCGATGACGAGACGACTGTGACGCAGATAGATCTCAGTGGAGAGGGATCTGAAAACTTCACAGTCAATGCAAAAGGAGAGATACGCATTGGGGATACTGCGCAACTGCATTATTTTGAAAAGTCAGACTATTCTCTGCATGTGGTGGCAACAAATCGATTTGGAGACAGTCAACCTGCAAATGTGCAGATATCAGTATCGCCAATTGTATCTTCTATCGGATCTTTTCCAAACGCTAGAGATATCGTACTCTCTTCAGACGAGTCGATCGCATATTGTCTGGATCTGCAAAAGGGGCTTCAGATCATAGCCCTTGATGATATCAGAAGCCCAAAAATCCTAAGTATCCTTAAATTTGACAGCGGATCGACAGCTAGTATGGTAGTATCAAGCGATGGTGCCAAAGCATTTATTGCAGATAGTTCGTATTTAGATAGTGGTATTTGGTTCGTTGATTTGACCGATAAAACAGCGCCTATAGCCTCATTTCAGAATATGGACATAGGATATACTGAAGACATGGTACTGTCAGCAGACAATACAAAACTTTTTCTAGCCAATGGCAGAGAAGGATTTAAGGTCATTGACGTCAGCAATACATCTAATATGAAGGTTCTTGGCTCTTTAAGTTTGCCGAATAATGCACGTAGAATCGCATTGTCCGGAGATGAAAAGACGGCATTTGTAGCCAATGAAGGCAACGGTATGGTCATTTTAGATGTCAGTGATGTGGCATCTCCTGTTCTCTTGTTTACCTATGGAGTATCATTCAGTACGTGGGATTTGAGCTATGGTACAAATAATTTGGTGTTGTTGTCAGATGCTTACAATAGTATACATGCGGTAGATGTAAGTAGCCCGAATGTACCGCAAACAATCAGTACATTTTGGTTTGATTCAAGTACTTCCGATATCACGATAGCCGAAAATGGAGAGTTTGCGATATTTGGTTCCGGTTATGACGGTATCTATCTTCTTGATATCCGTGATCTGTATGCCATCTCATCGACCTATGTAATCGGCAGTGACAGCTGGAATATCGCCAATGCTTTTTCGCTGGATACCTCCAAGGCCTTTGTGCTGGATTATGATGGTTTTAGGATTCTGGACTTGACTGGATTTTGATAATATATTTCCCGCTATCATACTGAAGCGAAAGTCAGGAACTCTTATGTTGATATTTTTAAGCTCGCAAACAGGTATTGAAGAATTGTGAATTTGTATGATGTAGAATGTGAAAAAGTCACTAATTTTGCGAAGAGCCAAATCTTTTTAAGAGAGGATTTGTATAATCGAACTTATACAGATACCTGGAGTCAATATGCCAAATAAACATACGCTTCCTGTCATGCCGTACAGTGAGATCAGGACTAAAATCGGAAACGGCAAACCGACCATCCTCTCTTTCGGGATGAGCCACTGCTATAGTTGTATCGCGATGTCAAAGGTTTTTTATCAAGTGATTCAGGAGCATCCGGATCTTCAGATATACTCCATAGACAGCCAAAAAGACCGTATGGTCAGCCGTGATATCTATAAGCTTAAAGAGATGCCGGCCCAGCTCTTTTTTGATGAAAAGGGAGAAGAGGTTTTCAGGCATACGGGAGCATACCGAAAACCGGTTTTGGAAGTGATACTCAGGAGGTACGGGCTGTTGTAGGGTATGATGAAGAAGTGTTGACGATGTTTATCGTATTTCTGAGTGACTTTGAAAAACTTTTGGCCAGGTGCATATCATTGATGGCGATGGTGGTCATCTCAGATTTGATCTGAGGGTTTTTTGCCATATCCTCGATAATTGCCATACTGTTTTGATAAGATTCGGCGATCTTCTTATAGATGGATTCCAGTTCCCTGGTCGCATCTTCTTTCCCCTCTCTTGCTCCATGAAAGGCCAAAACTGTTTTGAGTATCTGGTAACGCAGGTTTTTATAGAAAGTCATTTCTTCGCTGCTGACAGCATCATAGAGCCTGTTGATATCGATGAGCATATCTTTGATCGCCTTTGCTGCAGTTGCCAGATAGACATTCTGCCGTGATAATGTCTCCAGTTTGGACTGCTGGAGTTCGCTGTTGTTCTTTGCAGAAAGGATAGAAGTATAGCGGTAAATTTCTCCCTCGATCGAACGTATCTTCTCATAGAGTTTTTCATAGGAAAGATCAAAGTTTTCGTGATACTTTTCAAGCAGTTTGTCAACAGAACGACCCCTTTCAAGGGCTTTTGGAGGGGGGATGTTTATGGCAAGCAGGGCAAACTCTTCTACTTTGTCGGAAAGATGGGCTATCTCTTTCTCCAGTGCTTCCAGGGCAAGGTCCGGTACTTCGGTAGGTACATTGTGTATGAAGCGGGTAGGGTGTATCATCTCTTTAACGAAGAAGCTTTTCACCCATGAAGCAAGCTTTCCTATGAAAGGGAACCAGAGCATGACACCCACGGCATTGAAAAACGTATGGAAGAGTGCGATCTTTACCACATCATCGATCCCCTGCAGATATTTCTCAAAAGGGAGAAGAAGCCATGCAAGCGTGAGCAGAACAAAGAATGCGGTAGAGAGGTTGAAAACAAGATGGGCGATGGCGGTACGCTTCTTATCGGAGCTGCCGCCGACCGCACCCAGGATAGCGGTCACGGTGGTGCCGATATTGGCACCGACGATGAATGCTGCTGCCGCTTCAAAAGATACCATATGGGTAAAAAGCGCACTCTGGATAATAGCGATGGAAGCAGAGCTGGACTGGATCAGGGCGGTAATAGCCATGCCGATAAGGGCAAACCAGTACGGCGAGCCTGAGAGATAAGGGGAGAGATCAAACTCTTTGGAGAATACTTCAAAGCTCCCTTTCATCCCCTCCAGTCCCAAAAAGATAAGCCCAAATCCCACCATCATACCAAAATAGTTCCTCCATCTTCCCGACTCATTTGCCAGTACGCCGCCAAGCCCGCCGACCCCTATCATGACATAGGAGAGCACTTTGATATCCATTTTAAACCCGATCAGCGCTACGATCCATGTCGTGACGGTGGTCCCGATATTTGAACCGAAGATGACGCCGATGGCACTGCTGAGGTTCATCATATGTGCGCCTACCAGCGAAAGAGTCATGAGTGTCACCACTGACGAACTCTGGAAGAGGGTTGTAGCACCTATCCCGGTCAGGAGGCTTTTGAAGGTTGTTGCAGTTGCATTCTGGACGATACGTTTAAAGGCACGCCCCGCTGCGATTTTGATCTGGGCTTCCAGGTAGAGCATCCCGAACAAAAAGAGTCCAAGTCCCGAAAAAGCTTCGATCCAGACGGTGATACCTTGCATCCATTGCATCCTTTTTATTTTGAACTTACTACTATGGCTATATTATATTCGGTTTTGATGAAAATTAAGCTTTTGGTTACATTCATCCATAACCAACATTATGATAAAATCACGGCAAATTATATACAATAGAAAGGCTGGCATATGGCAAAAAAAGAGATCAAAAAGGCAGTTTTAGCTTACAGCGGCGGACTGGACACAAGTATCATCCTTAAATGGCTGCAAGATGAATATAACTGTGAAGTGGTGATCTTCACGGCTGACCTGGGACAGGGGGAAGAGGTGGAGCCTGCACGTCAGAAAGCACTGGACCTCGGGATCAAAGAAGAGAACATTTTTGTTCTTGATCTACGTGAAGAGTTTGTCAAAGATTTTGTATTTCCGATGTTCAGAGCCAATGCGATCTATGAAGGTGAGTACCTCCTCGGTACATCGATTGCCAGACCGCTGATCTCCAAAAAGCAGATCGAGATTGCAAAACAGACCGGTGCGGATGCAGTATCTCACGGAGCAACAGGAAAAGGAAACGACCAGGTGCGTTTCGAACTTGGTTATCTGAGCCTTGATCCGGATATTGCTGTGATCGCACCATGGAGGGAGTGGGATCTCAATTCACGTGAGAAACTGCTTGCATACGCCAAAGAGCACGGGATCGAGATCTCCCAAAAGCATATGGATGAGAACGGCAACCCAAAGATCAGTCCTTACTCCATGGATGCGAACCTGCTTCATATCTCCTATGAGGGGCTTCACCTTGAAAATCCGGCTGCAGAGCCTGAAGAGGATATGTGGCTGTGGACGAACGCTCCGGAAGAGGCACCCGATGAGGCAGAGTATATCACGATCAGCTATCAACACGGCGACCCGGTAGCGATCAACGGTGAAACGATGAGTCCGGCGACGATTCTTAAAACGCTGAATGAGTACGGCAACAAGCATGGTATCGGCCGTATCGATATCGTGGAGAACCGTTATGTCGGCATGAAGGCACGCGGATGTTACGAGACTCCGGGCGGAACGATCATGCTGAAAGCACACAGGGCGATCGAGTCTATCACGCTGGACAGAGAAGAGGCGCACCTCAAAGATGAACTGATGCCGAAGTATGCGAAGGTGATCTACAACGGATACTGGTGGTCGGCAGAGCGCAAGATGATGCAGGCAGCGATCGATGCGACACAGGAGGCGGTAAACGGTGAGGTAAAACTCAAACTGTACAAGGGTAATGTGATCGTAGTAGGGAGAAGTTCAGACGAGTCCCTCTACTCTGAAGCACACTCGACGTTTGAAGAGGATGAAGTCTATAACCAGGCAGATGCCGAAGGATTCATCCGTCTCAATGCACTTCGTTTTGTCATCGAAGGCAAAAAACAGCCTGAACGTATCGCCGCAATGATCGGTGATACAAAAGCAAAATAAAGAGAATTTTCTCTTTATTGAATCTCTTCCGCCAAAAAACTACATGAGCTGGTCCCCAAAAATCAAACAACAATGCAGTGAAATTAAGGTGTAACGA
>JBEWPY010000092.1:0-7274 GCA_047689495.1 Candidatus Sulfurovum profundilacunae
ATAGTAGAATTGACTTGTGGGTTTGAAATGGGTTTTTCAGGGTTGACTAAATATTTTAAATTAAACCCACTATAATAACACTCTATATAAACCCAGAACTTTTGGAGTCAGATGAATGCTTAGATTTGCCCCGTCACCGACCGGTGATATGCATATAGGAGACCTGCGTATAGCGATAGTCAACTACATGGTAGCCAAACAAAAAGATCTCAACTTCATCGTGCGTATCGAAGATACCGATAAAGAACGGAACATTACCGGAAAAGATACGGAGTTTATGGAGATACTGGAGAAGTTCGCGCTTCCGCATGACAGCGTAAGCCATCAAAGCGAGAACCTCCATATGCACCAGACCCTGGCGATCAGGCTTCTTGAAGAGAAAAAAGCATTTGTCTGTACATGTACCCCTGAGCAGATCGACGCAGACAGGGAAGAAGCAAAGAGGAACAATGCAGCCTACCGTTACAGCGGAAGATGTACTTATGTTGGAGCCGAAGAGCTTCAAAGACTCAAAGAGAATAAATCACCCTTTGTCATACGTATCAAGACTCCCGATGCACCGATCGTGACCCATGACCTGATTAAAGGGGATATCGAAACAGCACCCAATGAAGTAGACGCCTTTGTGATCCTCAAGGCTGATGGGACACCTACCCAGAACTTCGCCACTGCCTGTGATGACATGATCTCGGGGGTGAACCTGATCATCCGCGGAGAAGCGCACCTCTCCGATACGCCAAAACAGGAACATATCAAGAGACTGCTCGGCTATGATCAGGAGACAGCGTATGCACACCTGCCTCTTATCCTCAACGATCAAGGCCAGAAGATAAGCGAAGATGATGAGACTGGTTCACTGAAGTGGCTCTTTGAAGAGGGGTTTATCCCCGATGCGATCGCCAACTATCTGATCGCACTGGGCAATCAGACACCAAAAGAGATCTTCACGATGCCGGAAGCACTGGAGTGGTTTGATCTGACAACGCTCTCTAAGTCTCCTGCCACATTTGATATCGACAGGCTTCGTTTTATCAACCGTGAACATCTCAAAATGATGGAAGATAAACGCCTCTCAAGCCTCTTTGGGTTTGCCGATGAAAATATCGGGAAACTGGCAAAAGTTTACCTGGAAGAAGCAAGTACCATCAAAGAGCTCGAAGCCAAGATCAGACCGATCTTCAGACCAAAGGACTTCAGCGGCGAGTGGGGAGAGCAGATGAAAGAGATGTCTGATGTGATCTTTAATGCCCCTATGATAAACACCTATGACGCATTTGAATCATATATCAGGGAAAAGACCGGACTCTCAGGGGAAAACTTCTCCAAGCCGCTTCGTTACCTGCTTACCGGTACCGGTCAAGGTCCCGAACTCTCAAAGATCTATCCGTATATCAAATCTTATATCCTGGAGGTAGCCTCATGAGTGCACTTATCTATGCCATCGTACAGACACTACACACACTTATCACGCTCTATATCTGGATCGTTATCATCGCTGCACTGATCAGTTTCGTACAACCTGACCCGCGCAACCCGATCGTACAGATACTTTACCGCCTGACAGAACCTGTACTCTCCTTCATACGTCAGAAGATGCCTTTTGTCGTCTTTTCGGGAGTCGACCTCTCTCCGCTTGTTGTCATTCTCGGATTGAACTTTATCGATATCTTTATGATGCGAATATTTATGGGTTGACGTCATGAGACTGAGAGGTGTTTTAGTCATTCTGCTGCTATGCAGTACAACACTTTTTGCGGCAAAAAGTTTCACGTTCGATGAGATACATGACATGCCGCGAAGTGTAGAAAAAGATTATTATATCTGGCGTTTTTTGTCACAACAGAATACGACAAAAAACGAAGCTGAAAAGGTCATCAAAGAGGTCAACCGTCTCAACAAGAAACTCAGGACTGCTTACCGCCGTAAAACCGGTACGGCACCGAAAATAAAACGAAAACGCAGGAAAGCCACCGATGAAGAGAAACAGCGATGGAAAACCAACTACCAAAAACTCCAGGCACTCAAAACGTCCAAAGCCGACTACCCTGCCTGGGCAAAAGAAAACCCTCAGATAGAGTGTTATCTCTTTAACAACTGCGGTAAAAAAATACGTAAAAGAAAGTATGACAAACTGCTGAATTCAAAACAGTTCCGCCTGCTGACCATGGATAAAAAATTTGATCAAAGTATACGTATCATCCTTTCAGAAAATCTGCCGAAATTACGCCGGTCACTGCTACAGGCGCCTGCAAGCGGCAATAAGATCAAAGCAAAAACCCATTTTAAGTTAGGGCTTTTTGCTTTGGAAGAAAACCGGAAAGATATCGCTGTGCTCTATTTTGGCCAGGCACGGAAAAAAGCCAAAAGACGCAGAGATAAAGATCAGGCAAATTTCTGGATGTATCTGGCAACGAAAAAACGCGGTTATCTGCAAAACCTTGTCAACAGCCATGATGTCAATATGTATACCCTCATTGCACGGGATCTGTTGAAACTGCGTTATCCCAAGACCATTACGCCACGTATCTCCCGTTCGAAGGTCTATCACTTTGATGTCATAGACCCCATTGACTGGGCACATCTTAAGAAAAAAATCTTTTCAAAAGATCATGATCTCGAAGAATTGGCGGATACATACAAATCCAATGAAACCATAGGCCACTATACCTATATCAAGGCCAAAGCATCTGACTATAAAGAGATTTACTACCCCATGCCTTACAGAAAGGCCATGAAGCATATGAGCAAAGAGAGGCAGGCGCTCATCTATGCGATCGCGAGACAGGAGAGCCGTTTTGTCCCTGCATCTGTATCACGCTCCTTCGCACTTGGAATGATGCAGATCATGCCGTTTCTTATCGAAGATATCGCCAAAAAGAGGAAAGAGTATATTGACCTCGATGATCTTTTCAACCCATACAAAGCTATCGAATACGCCGATTTCCATCTGAACTATCTTGAAGACTGGCTTTTTCACCCTCTGTTCGTCGCTTATGGCTACAATGGCGGGATCGGCTTTACAAGAAACTTTCTAAAGAAGAAAAGCAGCTTTAAACCGGGACGCTATCAACCTTATCTGACGATGGAAAAAATGAAAAAAACTGAAGCGAGAGAGTATGGAAAACGTGTATTGACAAATTATGTTATCTATCTCAATAAACTGGGAAAGCCCACACGTCTGCTGCCATTGATAAAGGAGTCAACGCATCCCGGAAAATTCAGATAAGACTCAAAACTACAAAGCGGGATCATCTAAAAGGTATTTGGCTATTTTAGAAAATCGCTGTTCCCCTTTCCCGTATCGATCACTTTCAAAAGTCAGCATAAAACTCTTTTGGGGGACATAGGGGAAGGTTACGAGATAATAGGTATTCCACTGTATGACAAAAGAGACATTTTCCAGATATTTGCTCTCTTTTGTGAGAGGTTCGATCTTTAACGGTTCCTTTCCATCCAGTTTCAGCCGGTATGCATCACCCAGGCGGTTTGAATCCTCCTCTTCAAGATAGACTCCGACGATAAATTTTTCATCTTTGATTCTGTCACTCTTTAAGCCCTGTTCATAAAGATAGGTAGCTGTCAGCAACGCTTTTGTTACATTATTGTCATAGAGTTGTATTTTTTCGGTTTTTTGCAAAATTTTATAAGAAGATCTCTTTTTTTCATACCGTTGCAAAAGAGAAGAACCACCCTCTTTGGAGCTGCATGCATTGAAAAGAAATAATAATAGAACCGCTCCGATCAGATAACGCACATATCCCTCCTGCTCATTCTTGCTATTTTAACATAGATTCAATAAACATTTAAGTATAATTTAATGATTGAAATAAAGGATTTATATGAGCAGAAGAGCTGCAGTTGCATTTACCGGGCCATCGAACAGCGGAAAGACGACACTGGTCGAAAAAGTTGCCAAAAAACTTATCAGTCAAAAGAGAGTTGCGATTATCAAAAATGATCCGAAAGACAAAGCAATCTTTGATGTTGAGGGTAAAGACAGTTATAAATTTTCTCAAACAGGCGCAGAGGTGGTAGTCACCTCCCCTACACGTACCACATATTTTTCTCAGAGAGAGAAAACACTTGATGATATCATCGGCATGATCAATGCCTTTGATATCCTGCTTGTCGAAGGGCTTAAAACACTTCCTCTTCCGCGTATTGCCATCTTCAGGGGGGAGATAGATGAAAGCTATATCGCGTTTTCAGAGGCGATCGCGGTAGACCGGACGGTGGATATTTCGAAGTACAGCATCCCTTCAGAAATCTCCATACTGGATTTGAACAATACGGAGCAGATCATCGAGTGGATCAATAAGCACGCCAAAGAAGTATAAGGAAGGACAATGGAAACACTATTTGAAGCGATCAAAAAAATAGCTTTTGAGATCGACCAGGCGATCAAAACAGCAGATCTTGGATATGCAGATACAGAAAACACTTCAGGGGAAGAACAACTCAAACTTGATGTTCTTTCAGACAGGATCATAGAACGCGAACTGGCGCTGGTCCCTTCGGTAAGGAGTATCGTAAGTGAAGAGAAAGAGGGAGAGACAGAGCTGCACCCGACAGGAAGCTATACCGTCTGTTATGACCCGCTTGACGGGTCCAGTCTAGTCGATGTCAATCTCTCAGTAGGAACCATCTTCGGTATCTATCATGGTCCGCTTGAAGCCTCCAATCTTATCGCTTCAGCCTACATTGTGTATGGCCCGAGGGTCGAACTTGTTCTCGCCATGGAAGAGACCAGACCCATGCTGTATCGTGCACACAAGAATAGTTTTAGAGCTGTCGGAGAAATCATCCTGAATAAAAAAGGGAAACTGAACGGACCTGGCGGCACACAACAAAACTGGGCACTCTACCACAAAAAATTTATAGATTCTCTTTTTGCAGAAGGCTACAGGCTTCGCTACTCAGGGGGGATGGTGCCCGACCTGCACCAGATCCTGCTCAAAGGCGGAGGACTCTTCAGTTATCCGGGGACAACGGATAAACCGAAAGGAAAACTCAGACAGCTTTTTGAAGTAATCCCGTTTGCTTTTATCATTGAACAGGCTGGCGGCCAGGCGGTCAATGAAAAAGGAGAAAGGCTCATGGAGCTCGTTCCGACACATCCTCACGATACCAGCCCGTGTTTTTTCGGCTCCAATTATGAGATCCAATCACTCAAAAAAGCATATGGTGTCAGCTAATGGGCGAAGCCGTACTCGATGAATGGCAGATCGCCCTTCGGCAAAAAAAAAGTGAAGTTGAAGCGTGTCAGAAAGAGAAGAAAGTTCAAAGCTGCCTCAAATGCGATCAACTCCTTGGATGTGAACTGAGAGAAGCTTATGTAAAAGCGGTCTATGCAAGTATGAGCAAAGGAAAAAGCGGAGGCTTCGAGTTCTAATCTCTTCTCTTTACACATTGGCTGCACATTAAATCACTATTCTTGAAACAGAGATGTTTAAAGGAGTATATGATGAGAAAGTTATTTATTGTTCCCTTTCTATGGGTTCTTTTGACGATATTGATAAGTGCAGATGACCATAACGGTAAAGTACTGTTCGAAAAAAATGTATAAGCTGCCATTTGCTCAATAAACCTGAAGACGGAAGCAAGATGAAAGCACCGCCGTTAAGTATCATGGTCCCCAGGATGAGAGAGTTTATTTTTGACAGTAGCGTAGAAGAGCATATCAATGACTTCGTACTCGACCCCACCGAAAGGAAGGCGATCTGTCCTGCCGTTGATATCTTTGGCCTGATGCCTTCACTGAAAGGAAAGGTCACCAAAGAAGAACTTGCTGCCATCGCCGAATGGATCGTAGAAAATTTTTTGAGAAAATGCGACAGGTATCAAAAGGACCAAAATGGAAAAACCGTGTAACACAATACTTCCATGGGCTTCCGGGTTGATCCTCCTGTGAAAGAGATACATATCCAGTACTACGAGACACCTTTTACGGAATTGATCCTGGGCTCTTTTGAAGAGAGACTCTGTTTGCTCGATTTTAAAGACCGCAAAAAGAGAAAAAGCCTGGACAGACGTATACAAAAAGGGTTGAATGCAGTATATATCGAACAGGATAATACCTTGCTTCGACAAACAAAAAAAGAGCTGGATGAATGTTTTGCAGGAGAAAGAAAAACATTTGATATTCCTCTGCTTACCGTAGGTACACCGTTTCAACTTAAAGTATGGAAAACGCTGCAAAACATTCCATACGGCATGACCGCTACTTATGCACAACTGGCCAAAAAGGCAGGCAGGCCGAAGGCCGTAAGAGCCGTAGCCAATGCCGTCGGAGGCAATGCCATCGCCATTATCATCCCCTGTCACCGTATCATCGGATCAGATGGCACTTTGACAGGATATGCAGGCGGGCTGCCGCTCAAACAAAGATTGCTGGAGATAGAGCTATCTTCCTATCAACCGTAACTTCTGTGCTCTGTTCATATTCTTCTTGATCTCATACTCACGTCTGCCTGCACTGCTCCGGTCAGGGAATACTTCACTGTAAACCAGCGTCACCGGACGTCTGGCGCGTGTATACTTCGCACCTTTTTCAGAACCGTTATGCTCCTCTACCCTGCGTTCTATATCCGTAGCGATACCCGTATAGAGCGTCTCATCAGCACACTCTAAAATATAAACATAATACCTCAACTTATTTACGTTCATCCTCCAGTGAAGAAGGTTTGAAATATACTCTAAGAACATCCTCAGAGATAAAAATATTATCCGTATATTCTTTTATCCGGATCAGTGCCTCTTTTTTCTTCAGTCCTCCATATCTCAGATAAAAAACAGGAAATATCCCGGGTGTTGAAGAGAGTCTTTTGCAATCGTCTACATCGATATAATATTCTTTATTTGCAAGAAAGATCTTATACAGCGTTCTGTTTTCAAGTGTATAGATTTTTTTATTTTTAAGTTGTCTTTTTTGAAGTTCTTTATACTTTTGTGCGATACGCCGTTCTTTATCAATTCGTGCAAGGATCTTCTCTTTTTCAGATAAAGGTTCTTGGTCCTTTTTTTCTGAAGCATCAGAAACCTTTGTACGCTCTTCTTCATATTTTTGACGTTCTTTTCTTTCGGCATTCAACCGTTCCATGATCCACTGTTTCTTTTCAACACTGTAAGTCCCGATGAATTCTGCCTCTTTTGCCATATCTATCTCTCTGCTTTTCTGTAAATCTTTTTCTTATATTGTTTTATTATAACAATATAATGATAATATTTGTCTATAGTGTCACCCTCGCCACAGCACATTTTAGCTAAAATACAAA
>JBEWPY010000093.1:0-7195 GCA_047689495.1 Candidatus Sulfurovum profundilacunae
TTAGATGCTAGAATTCTAGTTAAGGGTATTTGCTTATGAGTCGAATCCGCCATATCCTATTTTTTGTCCTATGATCATTTGTGTTTCAATTTCGGATGCAGAGCCTAAAGCTATATATAAAAACTGCACATACTCTTTCGTACTATTTCTTCCAAAACCTTCAGCTATATTACTAGGTATGGATACAACAGCTCGTCTCATCTGATCGGATAATGCATAAGTTTCCTCTTTGGATAGCTGTTTAACCAATAAATAGACAGCTGTGACAAAATCTATACTCTTTTGCCAAACTGTTAAATCTTTGAAACTATTCACCATTCATTACCCCCTAAATCCTAACCACTAAGAGTCTGAGTTAAATATATCTCTGGTATATACTTTCTCTTTTGCATCTTCTAGTGCCGTTTCCATTCTATTTGCCACGATGACACTTGAAAGTTTTTTAAACTCATCCAGATCTTTGATCACTTTTGAGTGGAAAAATTCCTCCTCTTCCAGTACCGGTTCATAGACTACAACTTCTATCCCTTTCGCCTTGATCCGTTTCATGATCCCCTGGATCGCGGAACTTCTGAAGTTATCTGAACCGGATTTCATCACAAGTCTGTAGATCCCTACTACCGGGTTGATAGAAGCTTGGTTTGCTTTTTTTATGATACTGTCGGCGATAAAGTCTTTTCTTGTACTGTTTGCATTGACAATTGCTTCTATCATATTTGACGGTACATCTTTATAATTTGCCAGGAGTTGTTTCGTATCTTTTGGCAGACAGTATCCACCGTACCCGAAAGATGGGTTGTTATAGTGTGAACCGATACGAGGATCGAGTCCTACACCTTTGATGATCTGTTCACTGTCCAGACCATGCGTTTCTGCATAACTGTCCAGTTCATTGAAGTAGGCAACCCGCATCGCCAAGTAGGTATTTGAGAAGAGTTTCACCGCTTCAGCTTCTGTGGAGTCTGCAAAGAGGATCTCAATATCCTCTTTGATCGCACCCTCAGCTAAAAGATTGGCAAACTTCTCCGCTCTTTCACTCTTTTCCCCTACAATGATCCTGGAAGGATAGAGGTTATCAAACAGCGCTTTTCCTTCTCTCAGAAACTCCGGAGAGAAGATAATGTTTGAAGTATTGAACTGCTCGTTTATCGCTTTGGTGTATCCGACAGGGATCGTTGACTTGATCACCATCACAGCATCCGGATTGATACTGAGTACATCAGCGATGACGTACTCTATCGATTTTGTGTTAAAGTAGTTTGTTTCCGGATCATAGTCTGTCGGAGTAGCGATCACTACATATGCTGCATCTTTATACGCTTCTTCTTTATCTAGTGTTGCAGTGAAGTTAAGATCATCTCTTAGAAGATACTCTTCGATCTCTCTGTCTTCTATAGGAGACTTTTTATCGTTCAACATCTCCACTTTTTCTGGGATGATATCGAGCGCAACTACTTCATTATACTGTGAGAGTAATAAGCCGTTTGACAATCCTACATATCCTGTACCTGCTATCGCGATTTTCATCTATCTAATTTCCTTTATACCATTCATACATAGTTCTAATACCATCTTCAAGTTCAATCTTGTGCTTCCACCCAAGACTATGAAGTTTAGAAGGGTCTGTTAGTTTTACCATAGTTCCATCTGGTTTTTCTGTGTTAAAGTGAAGTTCGCCGGAAAATCCTATTATGTTTTTAATCATATGAGCTAGATCGTGAATGGAGATATCTATTCCAGTCCCTATATTTATATGGGTGTTACGGATTTCATTACTAGTTGATTGGTTATTGGTTATTTGTGTATTGGTGTATTGGTTATTTGTTGTTTGGGAATTAATTATATCTTGGAAATTTCTGTTTTCCATTAAAAATACACAAGCGTCGGCCATGTCCTCGCTCCATAGAAATTCGCGGCGTGGCTTGCCTGTACCCCAGATTTCGATAGAAACCGAAGGTTTCGTTGACTGGTTATTGGTTACTGGTGTATTTGTGTATTTTATACCGTAATAGTTAAGAACTTTTAGTAGCTCCTCATCAGTGCTCTCTTCACTAATGACCAATGACAAATCACCAATAACTGCCCGCGTCCCGTTCATATCTTTTTTCACAGCTTCTACATCACCATTTTCCAGTAACCTTCCCAAGTGCATCTTACGGATCAGAGCAGGCAAGACATGGCTCTTCTCCAGGTCAAAGTTATCATTAGGTCCGTAAAGGTTGGTTGGCATCACAGAGATGAAGTTTGTACCGTACTGGAGGTTGTAGCTCTCGCACATCTTGATACCTGCTATTTTTGCTATCGCATACGGTTCATTGGTGTACTCCAGCTCACTTGTTAGAAGATACTCCCCTTTCATCGGTTGCGGGCAATTCTTTGGATAGATACAGGTACTTCCCAGGAACATCAACTTTTTCACATCATGAATATAGCTTTGATGGATCACATTGTTCTGGATCTGCAGGTTCTCGTAGATAAAGTCTGCTCTATATGTATTGTTCGCCACTATTCCACCAACTTTTGCGGCCGCGAGGAAAACAAATTCAGGCTTCTCTTGTTCGAAGAAATCTGCGACTGCGTTACTGTCAAGAAGATCAAGTTTTTCCCATGTTATTGGTGTATTGGTATATTGGTTATTTGTCATTGGGGGGCGTGAGTGGTAGTTTGCCACGATATTCGTATAACCTTTCTCTTGAAGGTTTTTGATAATAGCACTACCAACCAGACCAGCTCCTCCGGCGACGAAAATCTTGCTATCTTTTGTTATTGGTGTATTGGTGTATTGGTTATTTGTCATTGGTGGCGTTCCTTTTGATGCTCTCTATAAAACCGTTAAGCTTTTTTCCCAGTAAATTAATATCTGCCATCATTCTCTCAAACCTCTCTTTTTCCAGTAACTCTCTTTTATACAGGAGATAAATCCAGTGCTTTGACTCCCAGAGAGAGCCTCTCGCATTGTAGTAGAACTTGACACTGTCTTTATAGTGAAATCTCCCGTATCCTTCTGCAATATTGGCTCCAATAGAATCGACCGAACGTAACGACTGGTCTCCGATATTATATTTCAGATTCGTCGGTAAGCTTTCATACACCTCCCATATCTCACTACTGAGCTTTAGCGAGAGTTGATATATTTCGAGCTTTCCAAGTTCCATTCATGCATCCTTGTTATTGGTGTATTGGACATTTGTATATTGGTATTTTTTCTTTTTTTCAATTTCTACTTTCATATACAACTCCCTAATTTACCAATTACCAATAACTACTAACCAATTACCGATCATGAATTACTCAAAGTAACTCATGATCTTATAACCGCCATCTTTGAGGTACTGGTCTTTGGTCATCAGCTTGAGGTCACTTTCCATCATATCATCAACCAGGTTTTGCAGGTTGTACTCTCTGTTCCAACCCAATTTTTGTTCTGCTTTTGTCGGATCACCTAAAAGTAGATCAACCTCTGTCGGTCTGAAATATCTCGGGTCTACAGCTACGACAACTTTGTTGTCTAGGTTATTCGTATATTTGTTATTGGTTACTTGTTCGAATTTCGCTGCGTCTACACTATCAACTATCCCGACTTCATCTACACCTTCACCTTCAAAACGTAGGTTGATCCCTGCATAGGCAAAGGCAAACTTTACAAAATCTCTTACCGTTGTGGTCTGTCCGGTAGCGATCACCCAGTCTTCCGGTTCATCCGCCTGAAGGATCATCCACATCATTCTAACGTAGTCTTTTGCATGTCCCCAGTCACGTTTCGCATCAAGATTTCCAAGATAAAGTTTATCCTGAAGATTCAGTGCTATTTTAGCAGCTGCACGCGTGATCTTTCTCGTTACAAATGTCTCCCCTCTCACTGGTGATTCATGGTTGAAAAGGATACCGTTACATGCGAACATACCGTAGGCTTCACGGTAATTCACTGTGATCCAGTAGGCGTACATCTTAGCTACAGCGTATGGTGAACGTGGATAGAACGGTGTGGTTTCACTCTGAGGCGTCTCCTGTACTTTACCATATAGCTCTGAAGTAGATGCCTGGTAGATCTTGGTCTTCTTCTCAAGTCCAAGGAGTCTCACTGCTTCCAGGATCCTGAGTGTTCCTGTCCCATCAGCATTGGCTACATACTCCGGTGTTTCAAAAGAGACAGCAACATGGCTCATCGCTGCAAGGTTATAGATCTCATCAGGCTGTACTTCCTGGATGATACGCGTGAGGTTCATCGAGTCAGTCATATCTCCATAATGTAAAATAAAATTTCTGTTTTCTACATGTGGATCTTGATAGAGATGATCGATACGATCTGTGTTGAACAGTGAAGCTCTTCTTTTGATCCCGTGAACGATATAGCCTTTTTTAAGCAGGAACTCTGCTAAGTATGATCCATCTTGCCCTGTGATACCTGTGATAAGGGCTACTTTTTTTTCTGTCATTTACTTCTCTCCTTCTGATTGCGGTACACTGCCTTTGCTCTGTCTAAAATAGTCTTTGACATAGTCGTGTACCTCTTTTGATTCCATCAACTCTTCAAGATCAAACCAACGATAATCACTGTGCTGATCATCCGGTAGGTCCTCAAGAGTAGATGTCTCTACTTCATAACCCAAGTTTACATAGTGCGTTGAGACACCATCATAGATCGCATCATCATACAAATGCTCGAATACCCCTAAAAACTTTAACGGTCTTTCTATCTTCGTACCCAGTTCCAAGTGGCTGATACGATGTATGGCATCTAAGATACGCTCATTTTTCAAGACTCTACCGCCCAATGTAAACCAGTATCCCCTGGCAGGCTTATTGACCCTTCTGCCCAATAGATACTTATTATCTTTTTTCACAATAAGGTCGACCGATACCAATGGCATGTTCTCTACCACTGTTTTAAACGTGTTCTCATCCATATACATGGCGCTACACTCTTTTGAAGTCATCATCAAGTCTCACGATATCATCTTCCCCCGTATACTCGCCTACTTGCGCTTCGATGAGGACAACAGGGATCTTCCCTTCGTTTTCCAAGCGATGCACTTCACCCATCTTAATATAGGTTGATTCGTTGGGTCTGATGTACTGCTTAGTCTCACCGACTGTCACAGTGGCTGTTCCGCTCACTACGATCCAGTGTTCATTACGGTGGTAGTGTTTTTGCAGAGAGAGACGTTTGCCCGGTTTCACCTCGATACGTTTGATCTTATAGCCATTGAAGTCTTCAAGGACCGTGTATGTCCCCCAAGGTCTGTGACCTGTCAGGTGGATATTGTGAAGTTCAGAGTTTTTTCTTACCTCAGCAACTACCTGCTTGACCTTTTGCGAAGAACCTTTTTTGCTGATCAACAGAGCATCCCCGGTATCTACAATGATCGTATCTTCGATATCTACCGTTGCTATTTTTCTATGCTTTCCGTAGACGAGATTATTTTTACTGTCTATGGAAATATGGTTTTCATTGAGTGTATTTCCATGCTCATCGTGTGGGAGTTCTTCATAAAGGGAATCAAAGCTTCCCAGATCACTCCAGTGAATATCTGATGGTACCACTTTGACTTTTGTGGATTTTTCCATAACCGCATAGTCGATAGAGTCCTCCGGAATTTGCATCATATCATCATGCTTTATTCTGATCATTTCATCTTTGTTCGCACTGCTCAATGCTTTTTTGCAGGCCTCCAGCATCTCCGGAGAGTATTTTTGCAGTTCTTCCAGAAACACTCCCGCTTTAAATAGAAACATACCGCTGTTCCAGTAGTAATTTCCGGCCTCAACATATTTAGTAGCGGTATCAAAGTCAGGTTTTTCATGAAAGGCTTTTACATCCTCACCATTTGCCTCTATATACCCAAACCCTGTTTCGGCAAATGAAGGGGTAATACCAAAAGTCACCAGGTTGTCTTCTTCGGCCAACGCTTTTGCTCTTAATACAACATTTTGATACTCTGTTTCATTTTTGATCAAATGATCAGACGGGGTTACCAAAACCAATTCATCATGATCTAAAGCCAAACAAGCAAGCGCTATCGCCGGGGCAGTGTTTCTTCCGACCGGCTCCAGGAGATAACTGTTGTTTGTTTTATCAAGCTCCTCCAGCTGATCAAGTGCCAGGAAATACTGTTCAGCGTTTGAAACGATAAACTGAGCATCACAGACTTCGGCGTTTCTCTCTACTGTTAGTTGAAAGAGTGAATTGTCTTCAAAAAGCTTTACAAACTGTTTCGGCATAAGCGTTCTGCTTATAGGCCAGAGTCTTGTTCCGTTTCCTCCGCACAGTATGATGTTCGTCATTTAAACTTCCTCTGTTTTTTGATAAAAATAGTTCGTCGCCTCTACAAACCCATCTACAGACCCACAATCAAAACGTTTACCCTTAAATTTATAGGCAATGACTTTCCCGTTTTTGGCCTGAGTAAGAAGGGCATCGGTGATCTGTATCTCTCCGCCTTTGCCTGGTTTGGTCTCTCTGATGATATCGAAGATATCCGGGGTGAGAATATATCTTCCGATGATCGCCATGTTGGTAGGCGCATCTTTGGGATCAGGTTTCTCTACCATATCGGTGACCCTGTAGGTATCATCGGTCCCGTCTACCAGGTCTCCGGCGATGACACCGTATTTGTGGGTTTGATCCATCGGTACTTCCTCTATAGCAACGATAGAGCATTGGTATTTTTCATAGACCTCTATCATTTGGGCGAGAACACCTTTGGTGTTCATGGATCCCCGAGCGGAGTCGAGGATGACGGAAGAGGCGGAGTCGAGGATGACAGAGGAGTTGGTACAGAGGTCATCGGCAAGCACTACCGCGAAAGGCTCATCACCTATCAGTGTCTCACCGCTCAGTATCGCATGACCCAAACCTTTCATCTCAACCTGTCTGGTATAGGAGAATGTACACTGGGTGATCAGAGCACGGATCTCATCGAGCAGATACTCTTTGGAACCGCCCTTGATCTGGTGCTCCAGCTCATAGGAGATATCAAAATGGTCTTCGATCGCGCGTTTCCCTCTCCCCGTAACGATCGCCATCGTATGGATACCCGCTTCCACTGCCTCTTCTACACCGTACTGTATCAGCGGCTTGGTAAGGACCGGAAGCATCTCTTTCGGCGTTGCTTTGGTCGCAGGCAGAAAACGAGTCCCGTAGCCCGCTGCCGGAAACAGACATTTGTTGATCATAGTGTTGTTTTGGATGATG
>JBEWPY010000094.1:0-4175 GCA_047689495.1 Candidatus Sulfurovum profundilacunae
TTGTATCTAAAAACCCCTTCTTGCAAGCCAAAATAAGTACCGGCTCTCTTGCAAAAAACAGCTCTCATTTAGTAGTTTTTAACTATAATATGGCCCTTATTTTACTTCTTTAAAAGGACCCATTTTATGTCTCAACCTATCGAAAATCTAGATGAAGTGTTAAAAGCGCATAAACTGAGCCTCCCTGAGTATGAAGAGATCATTCGTATCCTTGACGGTCGTCATCCGAATATCGTTGAGATCGGTATCTTCTCGGCGATGTGGTCAGAGCACTGTTCATACAAATCAAGTACCAAATATCTCAGAGGTTTCCCGACTGAAGCGCCGTGGGTCATCCAGGGACCGGGTGAGAATGCCGGTGTGATCGATATCGGTGAAGGTATGGCAGCGGTCTTTAAGATGGAGAGCCACAACCACCCTTCATACATCGAGCCGTTCCAGGGAGCAGCAACCGGTGTAGGGGGCATACTGCGTGATGTCTTTACGATGGGTGCCAGGCCGGTAGCCAATCTCAATGCACTTCGTTTCGGCAGCGTGCAGGGAGAGGCAGATAATGCAAAATACCAAAGACATCTTGTACGCGGTGTCGTAGACGGTATCGGAAGCTACGGTAACTGTATGGGGGTTCCGACGATCGGCGGAGAAGTAAGCTTTGATGAGAGCTACAACGGAAATATCCTTGTGAACGCATTTTCGCTTGGCCTGGTCAAAGCCGATGAGATCTTCCTCGGGGTTGCTTCAGGTGTGGGCAATTCGGTGATGTATGTCGGATCAAAAACAGGCCGCGACGGCCTTGGCGGTGCTGTGATGAGCTCTGACAGTTTTACCGAAGAGTCTAAATCGCTTCGTCCGACGGTTCAGGTAGGTGACCCGTTTACCGAAAAACTGCTGCTTGAGGCGTGCCTTGAACTCTTTGAAACGGATCATGTGGTCGGTATACAGGATATGGGTGCAGCGGGCCTGACATCCTCTTCTTTTGAGATGGCGGGGAAAACCGGTGCCGGGCTTATCATGCATCTTGACCAGGTCCCGGCACGTGAAAAGGGGATGACACCGTATGACTTTATGCTCTCAGAGTCTCAGGAGCGTATGCTGATCTGTGCGAAGCAGGGGTCTGAACAGGCGATCATCGACATCTTCGAGAAGTGGGACCTGGATGTCGCCGTGATAGGTGAAGTGACAGATACGGGCCGTATGGAGCTCTTCTGGCATGGTGAGAAGTGTGCAGATATGCCTATTGCCCCGGTAAGCGAAGAAGCGCCTGTACTAGACAGGCCGGTAGCAAGGCCTGCCTACCTTGATGAAGTCAATGCAAAAACCGTAGAGAGCTTCCCGGCTGTAGAGGATCAGGAAGCCTATGAGAAGCTCTTCAGCTCTCTGGAGGTAGTGGATAAAGCATGGGTATACAACCAGTATGATTCGATGGTGCAGACCAATACGACAAAACACCCGGGGAGTCTTGATGCGTCATCTATCCGTATCAAAGAGAACGGTAAAGCACTGGCAATGAGCAGTGACTGTAACCCAAGATACTGCTATATCGATCCCAAAAAAGGTGCGGCGCTTGCTGTGGTTGAATCCGGACGAAATGTTGCGATGAGCGGTGCCAGACCGCTTTCGATCACTGACTGTCTCAACTACGGTAACCCGGAGAACCCGGAAGTAATGTGGCAGTTTGCAGAGGGGTGCGAAGGGATTAAAGAAGCGTGCTCTGCACTCAATACGCCTGTTGTCAGCGGTAATGTATCCCTCTACAACGAAACAAACGGAGTATCGGTATTCCCGACACCGTCTATTGCAATGGTAGGGTTGAATGAAGACCAGAACAGAGTCCTTCCGTCGGCATTCCAGGAAGAAGGAAGCGAGATACTTCTCATAGGAGAAACAAAAGGTGAATTCGGCGGGTCACTTTACATTAAAACACTGCACGGTGAGACTATCGGTACTATTCCTGAATTTGATTATAATGCTGAACTGGCACTCTGGAAGCTTGTGATCGAAGCGAACAAAAAAGGCCTTCTCAAAGCAGCAAAAGATGTGAATGTAGGCGGTATCGCTACTGCAGTTACTAAAATGGCAGCGGTATCAGGGCTCGGTGCGGAAACTGATGTGAGCGTAGAGAAATCCAGAGACATCTTCGATGAGTCACAGAGCAGAGCAATCCTTGAAGTAGCATCAGTTGATGTAGAAACGATCGCAAGGATGGCGATGGAGTTGGGTGTAAAAGTAACCAATATCGGTAAAGTCGGCGGTGACAAAGTAAGAGTGAACAGAGTAGAACTTCCTATGGGCAGGGTGAAAGATATTTACTTCAATACGTTTGCCAATACAATCGAACAAGACTTGTAGGTAAATCTATGCAGTTATCTCGTGCCCACTCTCCCGAGTGGGAATGCATACTTCAGTTTTATAGGATGTAAAAATTTTTCCTGTTTTTAAAATTGATGTATGCATTTGTGACTTTAGTCGGGAATGAGAGATATTATTTAATTAGATAAAGAGAGTGATATGAGAGCACTATTAAGCGTAAGTGATAAAACAGGGATTGTAGAGTTTGCCAGAGGTTTAGAGAAGTTGGGTTGGGAGATCATCTCGACAGGCGGTACCTATAAAGCCCTCTCTGCTGCAGGTATAACAGTCATAGAGATTGATGAAGTGACGAAATTTCCGGAGTGTTTCGAGGGACGTGTAAAAACACTGAACCCGTATGTACACGGGGGTATCCTTCACAAAAGAGGTGACGAGGCACATGCGGCACAGGCGAAAGAGCTTGGAGTCGAGGGGATCGACCTTGTCTGTGTGAACCTTTACCCGTTTAAAGAGACCATCGAGAGAACGGATGATTTTGATGAGATCATTGAAAATATTGATATCGGCGGACCGACTATGGTACGTTCCGCAGCAAAAAACTTTAATGATGTTCTCATTGTTACTGATGTAAATGATTATGAAGAGGTACTTGGTGCCCTGGAAAACGGTAATGATTCTTTAGCGTTCAGACGCAGTTTGATGATCAAAGCCTTTGAACATACAGCAGCCTATGACAGTATGATCGCAAACTATATGAACGGCAGGTTCAACGGCGGATTTGGCGCGTATCAGTTCATTGCCGGGAAAAAAGTATTCCAGACACGTTACGGAGAAAATCCGCACCAGAAAGGTGCGCTGTATGAATTTGACAATCACTTCAGCGAGAACTTCAAGCAGATCAAAGGTGAAGCAAGCTTCAACAACATCAATGATGTCAACGGTGCGCTCAAGATCGCTTCGAGTTTCGGAGACGAGAATGCCGTATGTATCGTAAAACACGGAAATCCGTGCGGATTTGCGATCAAAGATACATTGCTCGACTCTTATACGGAAGCGCTGAAGTGTGACCCGGTATCGGCATTCGGCGGTGTGGTAGCAGTCAACGGTATCGTGACCAGGGAACTGGCTGAAAAGATGAACGAGATCTTCCTTGAGGTAATCATGGCAGCGGACTTTGAACCCGAAGCACTGGAAGTGTTTGAAAGCAAAAAACGTCTCAAGCTTTTTGCACAGGGCGGGAAAAAACTGGTGATGTCAAAAGATCCGTATGATTTCAAACATGTAGACGGCGGATTTGTTTTCCAGAACAGTGACTGTATCTGTGACAATGAAGTGCACAAAGCACATCTCAAGTCAGAGAAGAGCGCAACAGCACAGGAGAGGAAAGATCTGGAGATTGCATGGAAAGTGGCCGGTCTTACGAAGTCCAACTGTGTGGTGTATGTCAAAGACTCGGCGATGGTAGCTGTGGGCATGGGTATGACTAGCCGTGTGGATGCGGCTCAGTGTGCACTGAAGAAGGCGAAAGAGATGGGCCTTGACGTGACAGGTGCTGCAATGGCATCAGAAGCATTCTTCCCGTTCCGTGATTCAGTAGATGCAGCTGCTGCTGCAGGTGTGAAGGCGATCATAGAGCCGGGCGGTTCGATCCGTGATGACGAAGTGATCGAAGCGGCGAATGAACTCGGTATCTCACTCTATTTCACTACAGTGAGACACTTCCTTCACTAAAAAGCAGATAGGGAACAGGTATGGATTATCTGTTTCTCCTCGATCCGTAGGTCGGGATGCCCTCATCCCGACACCAACACAATACTGCATCTAACATTTATGTCGGGGTAAGGGTACCCCGACCTACGCCTTTT
>JBEWPY010000094.1:4275-7121 GCA_047689495.1 Candidatus Sulfurovum profundilacunae
GTGCATAAACCGATACATTATAATCGAAGCCGCCACACTGACATTGAAACTTTTGATCCCCTCCATCATCTCGATGGTCACCACTTCATCACATATATCGAGTATCTCTTTGGCTATCCCTTTTCCTTCATGTCCCATGAGCAGTACCCATTGATCGGCTATTTTGACTTGTGAGAGCGGGGTAGAGCTCTCTGTCACTTCGGCAGCGTAAATGTTGTAGCCAAGTTTTTTAAGCTCTTTGATCGTCTCAATGATATCATCGTAGAGATGATACTCCATCATCCCTATATGTCCCATAGAAACTCTTACCGCTCGTCTGGCATAGGGGTGGGGCCCCTGCTTCGGAAGCAGGTAGGAGTTGATGCCAAGCGCTGCGGCGCTTCGTGCGATCGCGCCGATATTTTGTGTGGAGCTGATCTCATCAAGCATAATGACAGGATCACCCAAAGAGTCCAAGGGGGTTTGGTCAGGGCGGATGGCATGCATCATCACATTATGGTGGATGGTGTGCCCTACAATACGCTCTATCATATTTTTATTTGTGACATAAAGTGCAGGGATATCTTTTTGGGCGATGAGATCGGCGTACCGGTCGTAGTACTCTTGTGTGGCAAGGATACTTTTGACTTTGATATTCTGCTGAAGCAGGAGGTTGACCACCTTTGGACTGTCGGCAATGAAACTGCCGTCATTCCTGAAGGCATTTTCCCGCATCTGGCGGTATATCTGGAGCTCTGGCATCGTTAGGTCGGTCACTTGGATAAAATGCATACGGTATTATAGCTACTGTTAACTTCTGTAGGTTAAAATACACCAAAAATCATAAGGAATTATAATGAAAATGATTATTTCAATGCTTTTATTGTTGACATTGGCTTCTGCCGAGTTGAAACATGTCTGGGCATCGAAGGATTTTTTGAAGCATGAGATCAAAATAATCGACATAAGAACGCCGCCAGAGTGGAAAGAAACAGGGATAGTGGAAGGATCTTATACGATTATGTTCTTTGATGAACGGGGACGTTTTGATATCCCGAAATTCCTTAATGAGTTAAACAGGGTAGTCAAAAAAGATGAGCAGTTTGCCCTCATATGCCGTACAGGAAGCCGTACGATGGAGGTTTCGAAATTCCTGGCGAATGAGCTCGGATACAACGTTATTAATCTTGCCGGAGGTATTACAAAAATGATGAAGGAGGGGTATAAACCGGTAATGTTTGTACCTCAGAAGAAGTAATCCTCATTATTTTTCTGATTCGGTTCAGAATCTTTCAAAGTTGATTGACATAGACTAAACCTTTCTGATATAATAAGTCTAAATTAAGAATTGATTCAATTTTATGAAATGAGTAGGAAGGTTTATGTCAAAAAGTTTATATGAGACACTTGGAGTCAGCGAAAATGCTTCCGCTGACGAGATCAAGAAAGCGTATAGAAAACTGGCTCGCCAGTATCATCCCGATATCAATAAAGAAGAATCGGCCCAGGAGAAATTCAAGGAGATCAATGCAGCTTATGAGGTATTGAGCGATCCTGAGAAAAAAACACAGTACGATCAATTCGGAGACCAGATGTTCGGTGGACAGAATTTTCATGATTTTGCCCGCGGACAGGGAGCCGGTGTCGATCTGGACGAGATCCTTCGACAGATGTTCGGCGGCGGTGCCGCAGGCGGATTTGGCGGAGCCGGAAGTTTTGGCGGCTTTGGCGGTTTCGGCGGAGGCTTTGGCGGCCCTGACCTTGATACCCAGGCGCGCATCACCGTACCTTTCATGACATCGATTCAGGGCGGTAAACATAATGTTTCGGCAAACGGGCAGAACTTCGATATCAAGATTCCGGCCGGCATCAAGTCCGGAGAGACCATGCGGGTACGCGGAAAAGGCAAGCAGTACCAGGGGCATGCAGGTGACCTTCTGCTTCAGGTACAGGTAGCTGAATCCAGCGAGTATGAGAGAAAGGGAGATAATCTCTACAAGACCTTCGACGTACCGCTCAAAGAGGCATTGTTCGGTGGGAAAATAGAGGTTCAGACCCCGGAAAAAGAGGTCTCTCTCAAAGTACCGCAGAATACCAAAAACAAGCAGAAGTTCAGACTCAAAGGCAAAGGTGTGCCAAACAGGAAAACAGCACTGACGGGGGACCTCTATCTTGTGGCGAATGTCGTCCTGCCCGATGTAGAGAGTATGGATAGTGATCTGAGAATTCTTTTGGAAGAGAAGCTCTAAAACAGCACTTAATGTTGCAGACTGTCCGTAAGGACGGTACGTGTAGCTGAAAGCTTGTGCAGGTTTGGGCAAATTTGCTTCACAAAAATGCGCGTTGAGATAAATCTGCATAGAAAGGAAAGCAATATGCACAGCTATGATGAACCCGTATATCTTATCTCCGTAGTGGCTACAATACTGGATATCCACCCCCAGACACTCCGCCAGTATGAAAGAGAGGGACTGGTGGAGCCTTCACGTACAAGCGGACGTATGAGACTCTACTCCCAGCGTGATATCGACAGAATGAAGCTGATCCTCCGTCTGACAAGACAGATGGGAGTCAATCTGGCAGGTGTGGATGTGGCACTCAAGCTTAAAGAGCAGATTGACGAGATGCAGGAAGAGATCGATCAGCTGAGAGAAGAGCTTCGAAAAGCGAATCGGCACGGTTCGGTGCATTCAAGTAAAGCGCTTGTCACAAAAAGCAGCTATGATATCATCCTTTTTGAAGATTGACTCTTACATACGGTTCTCCTTCAAATCAAGACCTCTCTTTTTTGTCAATCAGTAAAAACATAAACCTCTTTCATTCACTTGACTTTTTTTCTCCAAATTGGCTATGATGATTAAAAGCGA
>JBEWPY010000009.1:0-34349 GCA_047689495.1 Candidatus Sulfurovum profundilacunae
TATGGTTTTGGGACGTTTTGCATAAGAGGGATGAGGAGCCGGGGCTCCTCAGGAGATAGTGCGAAATTATTTCGCCAGTGCAGCCTTTGAAGCTTCTGCTACTTTTGCGAAGCTCTCAGGAGCGTTCATTGCCATGTCAGCAAGAATTTTTCTGTCAAGCTCGATGTTTGCAAGCTTCAAACCGTGCATGAATCTTGAGTAGTTCAAGTCATTCAATCTTGATGCCGCATTGATACGAGTAATCCAGAGTCTTCTGAAATCTCTTTTCTTCTGTCTTCTATCTCTGTAAGCATATACTAAAGATCTTTCAAGTTGCTCTTTAGCTTTTCTAAAGTGCTTTCTTCTACCGCTGTAGAATCCTTTGGCTTGTTTTAATAGTTTTTTGTGACGTCTGTGTCTAACAGTACCTGTTTTTACTCTCATTGTTTTCCTTTACCTGAAACTTGTACTGAACCTCTTTCTAAGCAGCCAGCCGCATGAGCCAACTGCTGAAGTTCGTTATAGTAGGTGTCAAACTCGAGGGTTTGAACTTGCCCCATTATTTGGGAGAACCTTGTTATTATTGGATTAATTATCAACGCGGCTAGTCGCGGAGCCCTCTGCTAAAGAGAACACAGCGTTAGCGTAGTCGATGGAGCTTTGCTCTATCGGCGTTATATTAATTGATCATTTCCTTTACTCTTTTGGCATCCGCAGCATCAATATGCTTCGGGCTTCTCATTTGTCTGTGGTGCTTACCGTCAACCTTGGTAAGGATGTGGCTTCTATACGCAGTTCCTCTTTTGATTTTACCGCTTTTTCTCACCTTGAAACGCTTTACAGCGCCTTTTACGCTCTTCATTTTAGGCATATGCTTACTCCCTGTTGAATTTTTTATTTTGATAGAACGGCATCTGAACCAAGTCCGGATTTGGCTACGCTAACGCTGAGTTTGCTTCAGAAGCAGGCTCAAACGATTAGTCGTTTTTTCATTGACCTCTATCGGCATAAAATGGGACGGTATTATACCGAGTTTTTCTAAAATTATTATAAACTTCGCTCTGTTTGGCTTATTTGCATGATTGTTGGTAGGTGATTACGCACCCTGCAAAAAAACAAATTCACTCATTAATTTCTAATTCCTCATTCCTATTTCCTCATTCCTCTCTGCTATAACCTCAATTGTGGTAAAATCAGTCCCAATAAAAAAGGCAGGTTAGACAGAAGTGGATCAAGTCACAGAGATACTCTCCAACAATAAAAAACTCCTCACCAAAATTTACTTTGACCTGCAGCGCCACTTTGAAGAGAAGTACGGAAAAGATGCCCTGGTGCTCATGGAGATAGGCACATTCTTTGAAGTCTATGAAGTGAATAATGATGAGCTTAAGATCGGTAAGGCCAAAGAGATCGCCGAACTGCTCAATATACAGCTCACCCGAAAAAACAAAGCTATTTTGCAGAATTCGGTAAACAACCCGCTGCTGGCAGGTGTCCCGGCAGTTTCACTGGACCGCTACCTCTCACGCCTGATCGCTACCAAAAAATATACGATCATCGTCGTCAAACAAAGAGGCGAGATGCCCAACGTCAAGCGCTATGTCTCCAATATTATCTCCCCCGGGACGAACTTTGAGTACCTCAGCGAGCCGACCGAGAACAATATCGTCTCACTGATGATCGACGAGAATGCGGGGATCTACTCAGTAGGGTACGCGGCCATCGATGTCAGTACGGGCAAGACCATCACCAACGAGGTACACTCTAACCCGTGACGATAAGACCTATGCACTGGATGAAGCGTTCAACCTGCTTCAGACTTACACCACCCCTGAAGTGATCATCACACTTGAGAACGGGGAGATCGAAAAAGAGTGGCTCATACACTATCTTGAGCTCGGCTCCCTGCACCATACTGTCAATACCAAACGCTTCAAGATCACTTTTCAAAACGAACTTTTTACGCGTGTCTTTGAGATCAACTCGTTTCTGAGCGCCATTGAGTACCTGGACCTGGAGCGCCACCCCTATACCACCGAAGCCCTGGCCATCCTCATAGACTTTATCATCGAACATGATGAAAGCATCATCGAAAAGATGAACAAACCGGTATTCCTTGGCTCCAACCGCTATATGTATATCGGAAACAACGCCATGGAACAGCTCTCGGTGATCTCCCGTGACCCGAGTGATGTAACCCTGCTTGACCTCATTGACAAGACTTCCACAGCTTTCGGAAAACGTCTGCTCAAAGAGCGCCTGCTCAACCCTATCTGCGATAAGCGCCTCCTTGAAGAGCGGTACCATCTCACAGAACAGCTCATGCCTGACATCGACCGCTTCGAGACACACCTCAAGCAGATCTATGATCTTAAACGCATCGCACGGCGTATCAAACTGCGAAAACTGCATCCGGTGGAGCTTACCTATATCGCGATGTCACTGGAGTCGATCCTGAAACTTATCAATGACGGGCATAACAGCGGGCTCGAGATCGATGAAAAACTCTATGATGAGGTCCGGGAGATGGCCAAGGTGCTTGAAGATACCTTTGAGCTGGATGTCTGCGCAAGATTCAGGATCGAACAGATCAATGATAATATCTTTAAAAACGGTGTCTATCCCACCATCGACACGATTATCAAGAGCCAGAAAAAAGAGATCGACAAGATGGAGAGCGTCGCATCCCATGTAGAGTCGCTTTTTGACAAGGAGAAACTTTTCAACGCAGACACCAGATATACGACCGTCAGCTATCTGGAGAGCGAAGGGTACTTCCTTAATCTTACCAAAAACCGTTTTATGATGATCGAAAAAGAGCTCAAAGAGTCATTTGTCACGATCAACAGTGAACACCACTTTTTCAAAGACTTCTCCTATAAACACCTCAAAAATGCCGTAAAAGTACAGGCACCGCTCTTTGAGGATATCACACGGAACTATGAAACCGCACAGGTACAGCTGGTCTCCCTGGTCAAACAACGCTATACCGAAAGCCTTGATCTGCTGGAGAACCGTTTTTCGCTTTTGCTTGACAAACTCATCGCTTTCGTTGCCAATATCGATGTCGCGATCTCCAATGCCAAATGCGCCAAAAGTATGAATCTCTCCCGCCCTGTCATCGAAGAGGGAAATTTCTACGAAGCGGTCGGACTGCGCCACCCGATCATTGAAGCCAATGATGAACGGGGTATCTATGTACCCAATGATCTTTTTCTGGGAACCAACAACGATACAGCACACAACCACATTACGCTCAATGCCAGCGATGGAGAGGATGTGCTGGGGATCCTGCTTTACGGGATCAACTCATCAGGAAAGTCTTCGCTGATGAAGAGTATCGGGCTTAGTGCCATACTGGCACAGGCGGGGTTCTTCGTGCCGGCGGTTGAACTCCGTTTCGGACTCTACGACAAACTCTTTACCCGTATTGTTTCAAAAGACAACCTCTATAAAGGGCTGTCGACTTTCAGTGTAGAGATGATGGAGCTAAAAAACATTTTCAACCGTGCCGATGAGCGTTCCCTGGTCCTGGGTGACGAGATATCACAGGGAACAGAGACCGAGTCGGCACTGGCGATCGTCTCGGCCACAATCCTCAAACTTATCTCCCTAAGGTCCACCTTCATCTTTGCTACGCATCTCCATCAGCTGGGACAAATCCCCGACCTTCAGGGATTAAAACACCTTATTTTCCTCCATCTGGGTATCCAGTATGATGCCGAGAGCGACAGGCTTATCTACAACCGTGTACTGCAGCTCGGCATGGGAGACAGTCTCTATGGACTTGAGTTTGCCAAATCCCTGCATATGGACAAAACTTTTCTCAAAACAGCTCAGGAGATAAGGGAGAACCTAAGCCGCTCCTACAGCGATGTCAAACGCCTGAGCAAACAGAAACGAAGTAAATACAACAAAGAACTCTACCTTGGAAAGTGCGCCTTATGTGATGAACCGGTGGATGATGTACACCACATCGCCGAGCAGAAAGAAGCGAGCCGGACCGGCCATATCGATCATTTCCACAAAAACCACAAGTACAACCTCATCCCACTCTGCAAAAAACACCATAAGATGGTCCATGAAGGAAAGATCATGATCTCTGGGTTTGTCATGACAGACGAAGGGCTGAAGCTGCATTATGAAGTTCGGGAGCAGTGACGAAGTCATCACTCTCTTTGAGAAAAAAATGAAGAGAGAACCACCGCCTCAATAGTATAAAAAAGGAAATTCATATGTTATAGCGATACTATGCTCCGAAAAGAAATCCAGACATTCCCGCGAAAATTGTGGGAACGAAAAAATCATATCATTTTGCAGAAGCAGATATATCTATATCTACCAATGCTAAATGCTTATTTCTTCTGCGGAGTAACGTACATATTGATATAACGCCCCTCCTGGTGGGCATCTTTCTCAAGTGTTCCGATATCTTCCAGCATCGGCCAGACACGCTTCAGTACCTCTACACCCCATTCAGGGTGTGCCATCTCACGCCCTTTCAGGAAAACTCTGAGCTTGACATGTTTTCCTTTTTCCAAAAACTCTCTGGCATGTTTTACTTTGAAGTTGATATCATTGTCAGCGATTTTACAAGAGAATTTCACCTCTTTGATTTCGATCTTCTTCTGCTTTTTTCGTGCTTCTTTCTTCTTTTTCTCAAGCTCGTATTTATGCTTGCCGTAATCCATGATCTTTGCGACAGGAGGTTTTGCCTGAGGTGACATCAGAACAAGATCAAGCCCTTTCCCTTCCGCTATCTGAAGCGCCTCATCTTTAGAGATAATACCGTATTGTTCTCCGTCATCCCCCACTACTCTTAACTCACCTGCTCTGATGGCATCATTCATGATGGTCTCATCAGGCTTTTTTCTTCCCCTGTTTCTGTCGTGTTGTTTACTCAAATTTTACCTTTTTGCAATTCTTGACTTAATTCTACCATAAATTCGTCTTGCGTTAGATTATACTGTTCCCTGGTTCTTCTGTTGCGTATCGCCACCGACTCATTCACAACCTCTTCATCGCCGATGATCACCACATACGGCACTCTCTGTTTCTCAGCCGTACGGATACGCTTGTTGAGAGAATCATTCTTGTCATACACTTCCGAATCAATCCCCTCAAGCATCAGCTTTTTCTTCAACGCTTTTGCATACGCGACATGCGTATCCGAGATCGGTACAAAGATCACCTGGGTAGGAGCAAGGAAGAACGGGAACTCCCCTGCAAAGTGCTCAGTCAGGATCGCGATGAAACGCTCGAATGATCCGAGAATCGCCCTGTGGATCATGACCGGCTGTTTACGGGTATTATCCTCAGCCACATACTCCACTTCAAACCGCTGAGGCAGGTTGAAGTCTACCTGGATCGTACCGCATTGCCATTTACGTCCTAGTGCATCGGTGATCTTCACATCGATCTTGGGTCCGTAGAATGCCCCGCCGCCCTCATCAATACGGTACGGCAGGCTGTTCTCCTCCAGAGCGTCTTTCAAGCCCTGCGTAGCCATCTCCCATACCGCGTCATCACCGATCGCTTTTTCCGGTTTGGTGGCGACCTCCATCGTATACTCAAACCCGAAGAGCTGCATCACGGAGTCTACAAACTCCACGACATCGATCACCTCTGATGCGATCTGCTCGGGTGCACAGAAGATATGCGCATCATCCTGGGTGAACTCCCTGACACGAAGCAGTCCGTGAAGTACCCCCGACTTCTCATGTCTGTGTACCACCCCGTACTCATAGAAGCGGAGCGGCAGGTCACGGTAGCTCTTCTGTGTCTGTTTGAATATCTGGATATGCCCGATACAGTTCATCGGCTTGATCCCGTACTCATGCTCATCGATATCCGTCAGGTACATATTTTCACCATAGCATGCATAATGTCCCGATGTTCTCCACATATCCGATTTAAGCATCTCAGGTCCGCGTACAGGCTCATATCCTCTTACACGATGTGCTTTATGCAGGATCTCTTCAAGTTTTGCACGGAGTTTTGCTCCTCTGGGCATCCAGAACGGCAGGCCGGCACCCGCCTCTTCGTTGAACATAAAGAGCTCCATCTCCGTACCGATCTTACGGTGGTCACGCTTTTTCGCCTCTTCAAGCATGGTCATATGCGCTTTCAGAGACTCTTTGTCCGCAAACGCCACTCCGTAGATACGTGTCAGCATCTCGGCCTTTTCGTCACCGCCGAGGTAGGCACCTGCCACACGTGTCAGCTTGAAGTTATGCAGAAACCTGAGTGACGGTACGTGGGGGCCGCGGCAGAGGTCTTCAAAATAACCCTGTCTGTAGACAGAAAGCGTATCATCTTCGATCTTGCTCATCACCGCCTGCTTGAGGTCATCGTTGGCAAACTTCTCTGCCGCCTCAGACTTGCTCATCTCATATTTTTCGATCTTGTACTTCTTCTTGATAAGCTCTTTCATCTTCTTTTCGATCTTTTTAAGATCATCTTCCCCGATCTTTTCGTCTACCCTGAAGTCATAATAGAATCCTTCGTCCACTACCGGCCCGACAAAGAACTGCGAATTGGGATAAAGTTCGGTGATCGCCTGTGCCATCAAGTGTGCCGTTGAGTGACGGATGATCTCCAGTGCATTGTCACTGTTATCATACTCAATAGGCGTATAGCTGCAAGACTCCCCCACACTTTGTGTGTCAATAATATTGCCGTCGCTATCCAGGTATCCAATAATATTTTCGCTCAAAATATGCCTTTATGTTTGTGCCTGATACGCACATAGGTTAAAAATGCGGCTATTATAGCGAAAAATTGCACTAAAGCCTCTGAATGCTTTGCAGAGAGAGGCGCTTCTCTCCTTTGGTAAGGTCTTCATGGAATTGATGATAAGTATCCGGACTTTTTTGGCAATACGTGTTGCTTCATCAGCAAGTTTACCAAATATCATCTCTGTTTTGTTATCATCGGGGAACATGCCCGCAAAAATCATTTATTGCTTTGATGGATATACCATTTGTACATGCGTTCTATGCCTTCATGGAGTTCGATCGAATGCTTCCATCCCAGGTGATGCAACTTTGAAACATCCGTAAGCTTCTTCATCGTACCATCGGGTTTGTCGCTATTAAAATAAATTTTTCCTTTAAAACCAATGATCTTCTTGATCATCTCGGCAAGATCTTTGATAGAGATATCCGACCCTGTACCGATATTGATATGCGTGTTGCGTATCTCTACATTTTTGATCTCATTGGGCATACAGGAGGTATTGGTACCATCAAGTACCGTATAGGTATCCTTGAAGTCTCTGTTTCCCATGAGAAATACGCAGGCATCTGCCATATCTTCCGACCAGAGGAACTCTCTCATCGGTCTGCCTGTACCCCATATCTCAACCCTGTTTTCATCCACGCCAAATCCGGCAAGATACTTTTTTGCTTCTTCTATATTTTGAACACCCAGATCCTTGATCACCGCCTCATATTTCTGTTCATTGAGAAGTTTTGCCAGATGTATCTTTCGTATCAGCGCAGGCAGGACATGCGATTTTTCCAAATCAAAATTGTCATTGGGGCCGTAAAGGTTGGTTGGCATCACAGAGATGAAATTGGTGCCGTATTGAAGATTGTAGCTCTCGCACATTTTGATACCGGCGATCTTGGCAATCGCATAGGGTTCATTGGTGTACTCCAGAGGGCTGGTGAGAAGGTACTCCTCTTTCATCGGCTGCGGACAGTTTTTTGGATAGATACAGGTGCTTCCCAGAAACATCAGCTTGCTTACCCCATGTTGATAGCTTTGGTGGATGACATTATTCTGTATCTGCAGATTTTCATAAATGAAGTCAGCCCTGTAGGTGTTATTGGCTACGATACCGCCTACTTTTGCAGCTGCCAAGAAGACATATTCCGGTTTTTCTTTAGCAAAGAATGCTTCAACTGCTTTTTGGTCTGTCAGATCAAGCTGTGCATGGGTTCTTGTGATGAGATGGGTATAGCCTTTTCCCTGAAGGTTTTTCATGATGGCAGAACCAACCAGCCCTCTGTGTCCTGCTACATAAATCCTGCTATTCTTTTCCACACTTTTTCCTACTCAAAATAGTTCATGATCGTATACCCGCCATCCTTGAGATACTGGTCTTTGGTCATGAGCTTAAGGTCGCTCGCCATCATATCATCGACAAGATCTTTGAGGTCATACTCTCTGTTCCAGCCAAGTTTCTGTTCTGCTTTTGTCGGATCCCCAAGCAAAAGGTCTACTTCTGTCGGCCTGAAGTACCGGGGATCAACGGCAACGACCGGTGTATTGCGCGTTAAGTGCTGCGTGCTGAGCAAAAGCGATGCGGCGCGTTCCTGATCGACAGATTCGATATAACCGACCTCATCGACCCCCTCCCCTTCGAATCCAAGACGGATACCGCAGTACGCAAAAGCCATGCTTACAAAGTCTCTGACCGTTGTGGTCCGCCCCGTAGCGATCACCCAGTCCTCCGGTTCATCGGCCTGAAGGATCATCCACATCATTTTCACATAGTCTTTGGCATGTCCCCAGTCACGTTTTGCATCCAGATTACCCAGATAAAGTCTGTCCTGAAGCCCCAGTGCAATCTTCGAAACAGCCCTGGTGATCTTGCGGGTTACGAAGGTTTCACCGCGTACGGGGGATTCATGGTTGAAGAGTATCCCGTTACACGCAAATATCCCATAAGCTTCGCGATAATTCACCGTAATCCAGTAAGCATACATCTTGGCTACGGCATAAGGGGAACGCGGATAAAACGGGGTCGTTTCGCTTTGAGGCGTCTCCTGTACTTTTCCGTAAAGTTCTGAAGTAGAGGCCTGATAGATCTTTGTCTTTTCCTCAAGCCCCAGAAGCCTGACCGCCTCAAGAATCCTGAGCGTTCCCGTTCCATCGGCATTGGCAACATACTCCGGCATCTCAAAGGAGACATGTACATGGCTCATCGCTGCAAGATTATAGATCTCATCGGGCTGCACTTCCTGGATGATACGTGTAAGATTCATACTGTCCGTCATATCGCCATAATGCAGGATGAAGTTTCGATCTTCCACATGCGGGTCTTGATAAAGATGGTCTATCCTGTCTGTATTAAAAAGAGAACTTCTTCTTTTGATCCCATGTACGATATATCCTTTTTTAAGCAAAAACTCTGCCAGGTAAGAACCGTCCTGTCCGGTAACTCCGGTGATCAAAGCTGTTTTTTCTTTCATTCACTTCTCCACTCTTTTGTAATCATCTTCAAATCTTACAATATCGTCTTCACCGGTATACTCCCCCACCTGCGCCTCGATAATCACCAGCGGAAGTTTCCCCTGGTTCTCGAGTCTGTGAATATCGCCGGCTTTGATATAAGTCGATTCATTGGGGTTGACTACAAACACTTTGTCATTGACTGTTACCGTTGCACTTCCGCTAAGTACAATCCAGTGTTCATTTCGATGGTAATGCTTCTGCAAAGAGAGGCGTTTGCCCGGTTTTACAACAATGCGTTTGATTTTATATCCGTCACTCTCTTCAAGTATTGTATATGTCCCCCAGGGCCTGTGGCCGGTGAGATGGATATTGTGCAGGTCTGTTGTTTTTCTGACTTCTGCAACCACCTCTTTCACTTTTTGGGAAGAACCTTTTCTGGAAATCAACAGTGCATCGCCTGTATCCACAACGATGGTATCTTCGATATCGACTGTTGCTATCTTTCTTTCATTTCCGTAGATGAGATTGTTTTTGCTGTCTATGGAGATATGGTTCGCATTCAGGGTATTGCCGTTTTGATCCTTTTCCATCTCATGATAAAGGGCATCAAAACTTCCCAGGTCCGACCATCCGATATCGGAAGGGACAACTTTCACTTTATCGCTTTTTTCCATCACGGCATAATCGATGCTGTCTTCCAGGATAGCCGACATATCATCATGTCTGATTCGTATCATTTCATCCCTGGAAGCATTCTCAAGCGCTCTCTTTGACGCCTCATGGATCTTCGATGAGTGTTTTTCAAGTTCTTTTAAAAACACCCCGGCCTTAAAACAGAACATTCCGCTGTTCCAGTAATAATTTCCTGCATTCAGATATTTTCGGGCCGTTTCACTGTCCGGTTTTTCATGGAAAGCTTTTACATCCAGGCCGTCGGCTTCGATATAGCCAAACCCTGTCTCGGCATAAGCGGGCGCAATACCGAATGTCACCAGGTGGCCCTCCAGGGCAAGCAGCTGCGCCTCTCTAAGCACTCTGCCGTAGGCCTCTCCATCTTTGATCAGGTGGTCCGAGGGAGTCACCAGTACGACCTCTTCCGGATCTACTGCCATACACGCCAAAGCAACGGCAGGAGCGGTATTTCTTCCTACAGGCTCCAGGAGATACTCTGTATTGCGTCCGCTCAGCTCTTCCAGCTGGTCCAAAGCCAGAAAATACTGTTCTGCATTGGACACGATAAACTGACTCTCGCATAGCTCCGCATTTCTCTCTACCGTAAGCTGGAAGAGTGATTTTTTATCAAACATTTTGACAAACTGCTTCGGCATAAGGGTACGGCTTATCGGCCAAAGCCTGGTACCGCTTCCCCCGCATAAAATGATATTGGTCACCTGCTTTACCTTCCTTTTCCCCACTGTCATTCAGTTGAATATTGTTGCATTCTCTTAAGACAGGCCAGCTGTTTATATACGTATAAAAGGATACATCAAAATGGATAAGAGGCAGGTAACTGTTTCTGTGTTGATAAGAATGAAAGTGTGATAGAGTGGTGATCACGATTGGACTTGAACCAACGGCCACTACCATGTCAAGGTAGTGCTCTACCAACTGAGCTACGCGATCACATAAAGTAGGATGAAATTATAGCCTAGAGGTGCTTAAGCAACTCTAAATGCTTAGTCGATCAGCACTTCGGCCACAAAAATCTTTGTCACTTTTCCGCCGAAACGGTATACCCCATCCTCAAAGCCCACATAGAGTTCATCCCCGCTTTTGGGATGTACTTTGATCTGTCCTTCCACCGTGCCTTCCTTGTGATAACGGATGTAGCATGCGATCATACCGGTACCGCATGCCAGCGTCTCATCCTCGACCCCCCGTTCATAGGTACGGAGATAGAGGGTATTCTCTTCAAGTTTACAGATATTGACATTGGCATTATATTTGTGGCGCAGCCTGGCTGCCTGTGCAATGTCAAACTCGGCAATATCCTCCCTGATCGCTACAAGATGGGGTACACCCGAGTCTATCAGCCACCATGTCTCGCCATCTTCTTTGATGTCAGAATCAAAGATCTTCGGAGCTGCCATATCGCTCACCACGTACATCCCGTTGATCGTGGCGCGAATGACTCCTGCGCCTGTCAGGAACTCCGCTTTGCCATCTTTGGAGATGCCCTTTTCATGTGCAAAATGGGCTGCGCAGCGGGAAGCGTTGCCGCACATATCTGCGACACTGCCATCCGCATTGTAAAACTCCCACTCAAAGTCATACTCAGGGTGAGGAAGCACCACTACCATTCCGTCAGCCCCCACACCGTTCTGCCTATGGCAAAGCTTCTGAGCCAGTTTGCTTCTGTCAGCCTTCTCCTGGGCGATAAAGATGATAAAATCATTACCATTACCCGAATATTTAGTTACTGTCATTTAATATTTCCTTGATCGCTCTCTCGCACTCCGCCTGAAGCTGTGCAGGATCACCCGTATTGTCTATCACATACGTTGCTTTGTTGCGTTTCTCGTCAATGGGCATTTGCGAGGCAATCCTCTGGAGTGCATTTTGCATATTATACCCATCTCTTTGCATCAATCGCTTGAGTTGCTGTTCTTTTGTCGCATAGACAACCAGTGATCGTTTGATCGGATAGCGGCTGGTTTCAAAAAAGAGAGGGATATCTACCAGGTAAGGCTTCCCGCACTTATCCAATTCTGCAGACTGTCGTTCTATCTCCCGATAGATCAAAGGATGCAGAAGGGACTCCAGCGCTTTACGTTTATCTGCATCGGCAAAAACGACAACCCCCAGCGCTCTCCTGTCAACCTTCTCTCCTTTGACAAACTCCTCACCGAACATCTCCTCAATCTTTTGATGCTGACTGTCTAAGACTTCATGGGCGATCTTGTCCGCATCAATGATCTCAAACCCATGCGCAGCGAATATCCCGGCCGCACTGCTCTTACCCGTCGCTATACCACCTGTCAATACGATTGCATACTCAAAATCCACGTTGATACCTACCACGATTTCAGTGTTGAAAGCTGTATCTTGTCATAACCGTAAATATCATTCCTGAACTGCACTATCCCGTCATAATCTACCCATGCTGTAAGATAGACGACATCAACCGGGACCGTTTGATCAAGTTTTACAAACTGTCTTCTGTTCCCCCGGAGTCTTTTCTCTGCTGCTTCAAAACTGATCGCCTGATTAAAAGAGGTAAATACCCTAAGCATCTCTATGGGCTTCTCCAGGCGTATACAGCCGTGACTGAAAGCACGTACGGTTTTTCTGAAAAGGGATTTTGCCGGAGTATCATGCATATAAACCGAAAATCGATTTGGAAAAAGAAACTTGACTTTGCCTAAAGCATTCTTGTTCCCGGGCGGTTGGGCAAAACGAAACGGCATATTTTTAGTATATCGATACGCTTTCCAGTTCACACTGCCAACATCGACTTTTTCCGCATCTCTCGCCCAGCCCGTATAGATATCGATCCCCTCTTCTTTCATCGCATTGGGGTTTTTAAGAATTTGGGGGATCAGCTCTTTTTGTATGATGCTTTTGGGAACATTCCAAAAGGGGTTGAGGACGATATGCTGGACCGTATTTGAGAAAACCGGTGTCGAATTTCTTCGTTTGCCCGTGATCACCTTCATCTGTAGGCGCAGTTTGCCTTCTTCTTCAAAATAAAGTGTGAATGCAGGGATATTGACAATGATATGCCTTGTTTCTTCGCGCTGATGAAGCCATTTGATACGATCCAGATTAAGCTGTATCAGGCGGATACGCTCATCCGGGCTTCTGTTTAACGCCTTTATCGTCCGCTTTCCTATCACACCGTCAGGACTCAGCCCGTGACGCTTTTGAAACCCGACAATAGACGCTTTAAGACAATCGTCATACTCGCTGTTCTCAACCGGGCATTCTCTGTAATCATCCGTTATTCGCAGGCGTTCCCTGATGACAGGAACAAGGTCGCTGCTATGTCCCGTCCTGATGACCTTATCAAGAGAGACGGGCTCCCATCCACCTTCCTCCTGCAGGTCAAGGTAGGAGAAAAGTGCCTGCTTGAGTGCTGCATAACGATACTTTTTCGGTTCAGCCTCAAGAAATGCCTTCTTTAAACTCCCCTCATGATACATCACATCCTCAAGCAGAGATAACGGCGTGGCTTCAGGCCTATAATGCACCCATCCCGCAAAAATACCGCTGGACCGAAGACCACGCATCCTGCTATAAAAATGATCCCAGTCTATACTGCCGAATAACCTGAACTCCGCATATTTTTTATAAAGCTCTGAAAGCGCAAACTCGAGCTCTATCTTTTCATTGAGCCCTCTATCTGCGGTATAAGTATCATTTGCCCGCATCTCCAAAGCTGCTGCTTTTTTAAAGAGGTTTGAAGAACGCGGCAATGTTCTATCTTCTTTGATAAGGGAAAACAGTGCCTTTGCCCGACGGGATAAAGTTCTCTCTTCTATCCAAACCGGTACGAAAAGAATTTCTTGATACAGATCCACCAGAAACCCTTTTTGGGGATCGGTATTCAATGTTTCTATCATCACTTCGGATACCAGCTCTTCAAACTCACTGTTGCATGCATCGACAGCAAAAGCGTGAGAAGAAATAAACAAGACCGCTATGGCACCGATACGTATTGCCAGGTTCTGTATAAATTTTGCAAACATCATCTTCCCCCTTCTTCTCAAAGATATTAATGCTCTGCGTATGATACGATGATCAGAAAAACACTCATTCCAGCAGATCGCTGTATGCTCTGCTGATATCAACCTTGAGCTTCCCGTCCTCTTTGATCAAACGTTTATCACCGCGCTTATATGCTTTTTTGAGCTTTTTATGTACCTTTATTTTATCTTCTTTGCCATGAATGCCGCTGTATTTGAAGAACTTTTTGATACCGACCCATTCCTCCGGTCCAGACGGTTTGACATCGGCTTCCAAAACCTCTTCGCCGTTTGCGACCTGCCTGGCTTCCATCTGTTCTATACGATGCCTGTAAAGCGATCTCATTTCGGAAAATGCAGACTTCAGCAGATCGATCTCTCCCTTAAGGGTACCGGACATCTGGCGATTGCTCTCTTTAAGGTCTTCAACCGTGTCTTTCAGAACCTGGATAGTTTCATCTTTTGCTGTCAAAAGCCTTTTGTAGTCTGCTTCGCTTTCCCTTTTTGTGACATTAAGAGAGACTTTTTGGCTGTTAGTTTGTGCAGAAGGGCTCTTTTTTTCGGAATGCCTGGAGTTTTGGGTTTGATCCGAACTGTCAACAACGATATAGAGTTTGCCTTCCACATCTTTGGCTGTCAATATTCCCCTTTTGATCTTTGCATAGACTGCCTGTCTTGAAATACCTAACTCTTTGGCATACTCTGAAGGCTTCATCAACTTTTCCATGTCCATCCCTGTTTACAGTTTTGTAAATCATAGCATAAGTTTGATGAAAGGTTTGGGGAGCGCAGTTGAAGATTATTTCTGCGTACCGTCCAAAATAGGCACAAAAAGCGACTGTTCTATCGTTTCTGAAGTGATCCGCCCGTTTTTTTTATAATACCGTGTGATAATATGATAATTTTCTGCTTGTTCTACGGGAGCAAGCAGTATCCCGCCCTCTGCCAATTGCTCAAAAAGTACTTCGGGAACCTCTTTGGCCGTAGCAGAAAATAAAATACGTTCAAAAGGAGCATACTGTTTCCATCCCCTCTGCCCGTCGTCAAACCTTGTAAAGATATTGTGGATCTCCAGATCAGAAAAACGTTTTTTTGCCTCTTTTAGAAGTTCATCGATACGCTCTATGGTAAAGACTCTGCGGCATATTTTGCTGAGGATCGCTGCTTGATAACCTGAACCGCACCCTACCTCCAATACCGAGTCTACGCCTTTAAGCTCCAAATGATGTGTCATTTTAGCGACGGTAAGAGGAGAAGATATCCACTGTGAGGCTGCCAGAGGAAGTGCATCAAGGGTATAGGCAAGCTGCTGGAACCCGTTTGGTACAAATGCTTCCCGGTCTACGGCTAAAAGTGCCTCTCTTACATGAGTATCCAACACAAAGTTTTTCTCTATCTCATCTAAAAGCTTCTGCAGATTTCTTGCTTTTGTCATCTCTTGCCGTCCCTAAGGGGTATATTTTAAAAGAATTCTATCAAAAATACCATTAAAATCGTACCCGCGCACAGTATTGCAGTACCGATATCTACTGCATCACGATATAGCGTCGCATCTTTTTATTCTCTTGAAAGTTGATATTGCCTGAGATAGAAATGCTGTCGTCATCTTGTACTGTTTCTCCGTCAGGCGAAATGATCGCTGAAGATTTTGCCATATCGGTATCACTGCTGTCCGAGACAATGACATAGCATTGATTCATGACGGCGAGTGCTTTAGAGAGTATTTCCAGATGATGTTTTCTGGGCAACCCCCAGCGTGCAGGAACGATCACAACATCTGCACCTTCCAATTTCGCCCAGAACTCTTTAAACCGTAATTCAAAACAGATCAATATTGCAAACTTTACACCATTGACCTCAAATAACTTTATACCGCGGGAAGAGCCGGCTTTGAAGTGCTGCAGTTCACCGCCAATAGTAAAAAGTTTTACTTTATTTTGTTTGTGTACCACTTTATGCTTGTGGATAACAACAGCCTGATTGACAAACTGATCTTTTTCTTTCATGATCAGCGTAAGGATCAATATCTGGTCATCGATCAATTTTTTAAGACTCTTCAGTGCCATAACCGAGAACTTGGCAACCGTATCCATATGTTCATAGTCAAAGCCTGACAGACAGACTTCCGGTGCTACGATCACTGCTTTATCTTTATGATATTCTATCAGAGTGATCAATGTATCCAAATTCTCCTGATAGCGCTGATGTGTCGGAAGTTGAAGGGAGACAACTTCTATCATTTTTTTATTCTTCATTTTCACTTCTTTTTAAAAATCGTCAAGGTCCAGACTCCCTTTGGAGTAGTTCGTTACATTACCCTCAAAGAAGTTGGTCTTTTGATCGTTAAATTTAGAAAAGTTATCCACCCATTTGATCGGATGCTCGACATGATAAATCTTCTCAAGGCCTACGGCATGCAGTCTCTGGTCAGCCAGGTACTGGATATACTGCTCTATGATATCATCGGTCAGCCCGAGGATCTGCCCCTGCGTGATATAGGCACCCCACTCGGACTCGAGCTTCACTGCCGAACGGAACATCTCATAGACCTCATCAATAAGGTCCGGCGTAAAGAGCTCCGGCCTCTCTTTTTTGGTAGAATTGATCATATTTTGGAAAAGCACCAGGTGTGTTACTTCATCTCTCTGGATAAAGCGGATCATCTGTGCTGTTCCCAGCATCTTGTCCGAACGTGCAAGGGTATAGAGGTAAGTGAAACCGCTGTAGAAGTATATCCCCTCCAGAATCTGGTTGGCAAACATCGCTTTTACGATATTGCGGTCTGACGGGTTTTGGGAGAGTTCATCATATACCTTTGCGATCGCATCATTTTTGGTTTTGAGCATCATATCTTTACGCCAAAGCTCATAGATATCACCGGTATTGGTGGAGATAGAGTCTACCATTACCGCGTAACTTTGGGAATGCAGCGCCTCTTCGAAGGCCTGTCTGACGAGGATAAGATTAACCTCAGGCGCAGTGATGAAAGGGTTGATGTTGTCAATGATATTGTTGGTCTGCAAAGAGTCCATAAAGATCAGCTGTGCCAAAACCCTGTCATAGGCAGATTTCTCATCGGGTGTGAGCTTCTTGTAGTCATTCACATCCCTGGTCATATCCACCTCTTTTGGGAACCATGTATTGTTGAGCATCATTTCCCAGAGGTTGTATGCCCACTGATACTTAATCGCGTTAAGTTCGAAGATTCCGGTCGGATCACCGCCAAATATCTTTCGTTCGGCTGTCTTCTCTTTAGACTCAGGATTGTATATCTTTTTTCGTATCATTCTGACTACCTCATTGATCACAATAATTTTAAAATATTATACACTTTTTAGTTCAAACTCTACTGTGAAAATATGATGCGTTCCACTCCGTTTCCTTTTTTTAAAACCTCTTTTCAAGATGCTTTTATACCAAAGAGAATAGACTTGAACCTATGAAGCATATTGAATTAGACAAATTACGTAAACTGCTCAAGATTGTAGGGCCTTACCCCAATACAACCGTAGCACATTTCAGCGATAATAATCTGGAGATCTCTCAAACGATTTATGACTACTGCCGTGCAAAGTCATACGGCTACCAGGTCAATGCCACAGATAAAGTATTCTATACAAAGCTGCATGAGGCTTTTGAAGGGAGGGAAGGGATCAGAATCATCGACTTTTCCCTCAAACGGCCCAAATACCTTATCCAGGGCAAAGCCTATGAGTATCTCTTTGTAACGGTCAATCTTCCCGAAGAGCAGAGAGACGATTTTTTGCGTAAAGCGCATGAGATATTGCGTAATGCGGGCAATATCCTGCTCTTTGTTCCCAGCGCAGAGAGTAAGGAACGTTATACCTGGGAAAAGCTGCTGGAACAGAACTACTACGTAGCGACCAATACCATTGATGACCTGTTTGAACACTATGATGTTATCATCTCTAAAAAAATGCACGGCTGGGGAGATAAATAAGACAACTTTTCAAACAATTTCAAAGGGGGTATGTATAAAAATTAAGAAAAGTTGTCCGGAAGGTTCAAGAAGTCTCCTAAAAGGAGGAGGAAAACGGAGATTTTTTCACCTTCTAACGTAGAGTATATTCTACTTTTGTGTAACGATCGTGTACTCAAATGATATCTTTACCTACCGATATAAACAACAGTAGTCCACCATGGTTGATACTTTCAATTGAAACTTGCTGTTGGACGACACATCAAAACTCTCTCCACCTTTAATACTCTGCCAGCTATCGCTTCCCGGCAGCTTCACTTCAAGTTCACCCAAAGTAATCTCCATAAGTTCAGCCTGATCTGTTCCAAACTCATATTCACCCGGCTGCATAAACCCCAATGTCCTGCGACTTCCATCAGCAAAGTTTATCGTTCTGCTTGTTACCGCTCCATCAAAATAACTATTACCTTCTAGCATCACACTTACATTGTCAAATTTTTTTATCGATGATTCCTTACGCTAAAAATGGATGAAATTATATCCAAACTCTTCATTGTCAGTCGTACTGCCCAAAAAAATCAATTTTGATGAATAAATATATTATTTATACGTCATTTTTAAGGGTAAAAATAAGCGTTTTTTTTATTTTTTCCATATCAGAGGTTAAAAAAGGCATAAAGACTGTTTATTTTGGCTTCTAGATAGCTTTATGAGGATTTTTATTTTATCAAAAAGTCTAACTGCAAACAGTAAAAAGAACACAGTTCATAGAAGTGTTCTTTTTACTGTTTTTATAATTCCTACTGACAACCGACACATTCCATAGATCTATCTTCCACATCTCCGGAACTTTCCGGTGACTGAGATCTCAGATAGTACGTCGACTTGAGTCCGAACTTCCATGCATCCATATAGATATCATTGAGGTACTTGCCGCTTGCTTTATCGAGCGTGATGAAGATGTTGAGCGACTGTCCCTGGTCGATCCACTTCTGGCGGATCGCTGCAGCCCTGATCAGAACCCTTTGGTCAAGATCGTATGCCGGTGTATAGTACTCCCACGTTTCTGGTGACAGGTTCGGTACCACAACCGGGATAAGTCCGGAAAGGTTCTCTTCAAACCATTTACGTTTATACACCGGTTCTATCGCCTGCGTCGTACCTGTCAGGATAGAGATCGAACTTGTCGGTGCCACCGCCATCAGGTATCCGTTTCTCATACCGTCGGTTTTGACCTTTTCTCTCAGTGCAGCCCAGTCAAAGGTATAACCGAAGAGTCCCCCTCTGTCTACCAGCTTGCACGCTTCTTCATTCGCTTTGTCGATCGTAAGTATCCCTTTTGACCAGTCGGACCCTTCAAAGAGGGGATATTTCCCTTTTTCAAGTGCAAGATCGGATGATGCGCAGATCGCATGATAAGAGACAGCCTCCATGATCTCATCGACCTTATGAAGGTGCTCATGGCTGCCCCAGTGCAGTTCTTCCTGTGCAAGCATCTGTGCCTCGCCCATAACACCCAGGCCGACAGCCCTTGTTTTTGAATTGGTCTTTTTTACTTTTCCAAGCGGGTAGAAGTTCAGGTCGATCACATTATCAAGCATACGCATGGCAGTCGGAACAACCCTAGCAATATCTTCCGGCGTATTGACACGTCCAAGGTTGACTGAAGCAAGGTTGCATACCGCCGTCTCTCCATCGATCTTCTCTTTTTCCGTAATCCATACCTGCTTACCGTTCAGGCTATCAAGCGCCGTTACCTTTTTCGCCGGCTTCGTCATACCATTGTCAACTGTCAACATCTCGCTTTCTTCGTATGTCTCTATACTGCCGTCCTCAAATGTCAACCTGATCTTGTAGTAATTGGGTGAAGTGTTCTGAAAGATCTCCGTACAGAGGTTGGAGCTTCTAATAACCCCAGCATGTCTATTCGGGTTGGCCCTGTTTGCCGCATCTTTAAATGCCAGGAACGGATTACCTGTCTCAAAGTAGCTTCTAAGAATCTCTTTCCATAACTGCTTTGCCGAAATAACCTCTCTGGTAATCTTATCATCAGAATTTTCAAGCTCTGTATATCTTGCTTCAAAATCCTCTCCGTAAAGCTCTGTCAACTCTGGTACCTCATACGGATCAAAAAGGGTCCACTTCGCATCCTCTTCTACACGCTTCATGAACAGATCATTGAGCCAGAGTGCGGGAAAGAGATCATGTGCCCTTCGGCGTTCCTCTCCAGAGTTCTTTTTCAGATCGATAAAATCTTTTACATCCACATGCCAGGGCTCGATATAGACTGCGATCGCACCTTTACGTGTACCAAGCTGATCTACCGCGATGGCTACATCATTGGCAATTTTGAGAAATGGCACGATACCGCCGGCGGCATGCTTGTGTCCATCGATATATGATCCCATACCGCGTACCAGCGACCAGTCCCAACCGATACCGCCGCCAAATTTTGAAAGCAGCGCCATCTCTTTGTATCCATCAAAGATACCCTCGATATTGTCGGGTGTTGAACCGATATAGCAGGAACTGAGCTGGTGCCTTGGCGTACGTGCATTGGAGAGCGTAGGCGTTGCAGCCATCACTTCAAACTTACTCAGGATATCATAGAATTTTTTCGCCCATGTCTGACAATCAAATTCGTTTTGTGCAAGAAACATCGCCACGACCATAAAGAGCTGTTGCGGAAGTTCGATAGGGGAACCCTCTCTATCTTTGATCAGGTACCTGTCATAGAGTGTCCTGATCCCAAGGTAGGTAAATTGCAGATCACGTTCCGGTTTGATATAATTATTAAGATCATCAAGGTCATATTTCTCTTTGAGCCCAAGTACGATACGCCCCCCTCTCTCTCCGCGTTCTAAGTACTCGCGAAGGTGACTGTATCCGGTAAATCCAGTTACCTTATGGTAGATATCATAAAGGAAAAGTCTGGCAGCTACAAACGTCCAGTTAGGTCTGTCTATGTCAATCTTGTCAACTGCTGTATTGATCAGGGTCTTTTGGATCTCCGAAGTATGGATCATGTCACGGAACTGCAGCTTGGCATCCACCTCCAACTCACTCTGGCTTACACCGTCCAACCCCTCGATCGCTGCAGAGGTATACTTCTGGATCTTAGATACGTCCAGTGATTCTATCCTGCCGTTTCGCTTTACAACTCTAACCATTTTTGACTCCTAAAATAGTAAACTGCTTTTAAATAAATTAAGGGGAAAGATGCTCATTTTTTATAAAAATTCCTCTTTCTGGTCCCGCAAATAATTAAAATTGATTTTACTCAATTTGAGCTTGAAAAAGTATGAAAAGATGTATCATTTTTAGGCATTTTTTTTATAAGATTTGATGATACTTTCAAACACTCCGTACAGTGGGGGAAAGTGGATGATTAGGAGAAAAAGTATGAAAACAAAAAGAGATCAGCAATGCTGAAACAGCTTTTAGCGTGTGTTGAATTGTACCGTGAATTTTGGAAACGTATTCTCTAAATACGTTGAAAATCCACGGTGCAGTATGATGTTCTTTAACCCTGTTTATTGAATACCCTGTTGAAGATTGCGTCCACATTCTTCGTATAGTAGTCATAATTGAAACACTCTCTGATCTGCTCTTCGGAAAGTTTCTCTCTCAGCTCTTTATCGGCAAGCAGATGCCCAAGGTAGAGAGACTCCCCTTTCTCGTTGGTTGTCGGTTTACCCTGCTGGATCTCTTCCCATACCTTCATCGCATTTCTCTGTACGATCTTGTAGGCATCCTCACGGCTCACACCCGCTTTTGGAAGTTCAAGCAGTACACGCTGCGAAAATACCAGTCCCCCTGTAAGATTCAGATTCTTCATCATATTCTCAGGCATAACCGTAAGGTTGGCGATCACATTGTTCATCCTGTGGAGCATAAAGTCAGAAGTGACAAATGCATCAGGAAGCCAGAATCTCTCCGTGGAAGAGTGTGAGATATCTCTTTCATGCCAGAGTGCCACATTCTCCATCGCCGGTGTTGCATAGGCTCTGATCATTCTGGCAAGCCCGGTGATATTCTCTGTAAGGATCGGATTTCTTTTGTGCGGCATTGCAGAAGATCCCTTCTGTCCTTTTGCAAAATACTCCTCAGCTTCATACACTTCCGTTCTTTGCAGATGTCGCACCTGTACTGCAAATTTTTCCACAGAAGAGGCTAAAAGCGCTAAAGCCGTTGCCAATCTTGCATATCTGTCTCTATGAACGACTTGATTTGAACAAGGCTCAGGCTTCAATCCCAATTCAGCCATGGCATATTCTTCAAGCTCCAGCGGCGCATGTGCAAAGTTGCCCATCGCTCCGGAGATTTGACCTACACAGATCACCTCCATCGTCTCTTCAAGGTTTTTCAGGTGTCGCGCTACTTCATCATACCAAACTGCCAAAGTCAGGCCAAAAGTAATAGGCTCGCCGTGGATACCGTGGCTTCTTCCTACCATCAGTGTAAATTTGTGTTCTTCGGCTCTTTTTTTGATAGACTCCATAAGCATCTTTACATCATCAATGATAATTTCAAGTGAAGCTTTCATTTGCAGAGCAACACCTGTATCCACTGCATCCGAAGATGTCATGCCGTAGTGGAACCACCTGGATTCTTCCCCAAGACTCTCGCTTACACTTGTGTTAAAAGCAATGAGATCATGTTTTGTAACTGCTTCAATCTCTTCAATTCTCTCTACTGAAAAAGTAGCATTTTTGACAATTTTTTCACAATCTTCATTAGGGATGAGTCCTAGTTTATTCCATGCTTTTACCGCTGCTTTTTCGACCTCAAGCCATGCTGCATATCTTGCATGCTGCGTCCACTTCTCTGCCATCTCCGGTCTTGCATATCGTTCTACCATTACAAATATCCTGCTCTAAAATTTTGGTATTATTCTATCCAAAGTGCAGTTACAGTCGTCTAAAATAAATTCATCGGAGCCGTCATCCTGGACTCGTTTCAGGATCTCACTGGACACCCTCAAAAACAGCTGCCGGCGGAGGGAGATTCTGAATCAAGTTCAGAATGACGAGACAACAACATGCCATTTGTCAAAAAAACATTTTATATTGATAAACCGATCAAAGCCTTCCTCTATGTCATGCGTACACTCGGCTATACACAGGGTGAAGCACAAAGGCATATCGCCAAAGGACGTATATTGATCAACGGAAAATCAATGTACCATCCAGGCAATGTGATCAGCGGGAAGATAGAGATGGTCTTTTTCCGACCTAAACCAGAAGGTAAAAAACCACTCTTTCACAATAAGGACTTTATGGTTTTTGAGAAGCCTTCAGGCACACTTGTCCATCCAAACACAATGTCAACTCCCTACTCAATGCTTGATGAGATAAGAAGTCATGCCGGTGGTAATGCCAACGCTACACACCGTATCGATAAGGAGACCTCGGGACTGCTTCTTGCCAGCAAACATAAAAAGGCTGAATCTTTTTTAAAAAACTCTTTTGAGACTAGACGGATCAAAAAATCCTATCTGGCGTGGGTCGATGGAAAACTGACTAAGGCTTTTAGTATCACAGCACCCATCAAGATCAATAATGACTACTGCCTCACTAAACACAAAGTCTTTATCGATGATGAAGGAAAGGCATCCCATACTGATTTTATACCGTTGAAATATGATGAAAAGCTTGATACCTCTCTCATAGCCTGCTACCCTCATACGGGGCGTACACACCAGATACGCGTACATTTGTTTCACGTGAAACATCCAATACTCGGCGACCCAATTTACGGTGCGGCTTTTGAAGCAGCCAACAACTACCTGGACCTCGTCCAAACACCCGAAGAGAGGCTGATAGAACATGGCGCACCCAGACTTCTGCTGCATGCACAAAGCCTTACATTTGAATATGGTTCAAGATTCCATCTGGAAAGCAAAGTAGATTTTGAGTCGATGAAAAGCTCTATTCACCCAAAAAAGAAAAGAAAATTTAACAAGCAGCAGTGAGCAGAGGAGTGAGGAGTGAGGAGTGAGGAGTGAGGAGTGAATAGTGGATAGTGGATAGTGGATAGTGAATAGTGGATAGTGGATAGTGGATAGTAAGTAAATTTTTTATGGGTAGCTTTATCCCCACCTTAAAAATAGAAGCATTTTAAAAAAATGCCTGCTGAACCCGCTACCTGCTACCTGCTCCTTGCTCCCTGCTCCCTACTTTCTTGCTTCGTAGATAAACCAGCCTATGCCTACTGCTGCAACTACAACAATCAACCCCAGCAATGCCAAATCAAGACCAACCATATACTCTCCTTTATTTATTTTCCAACTCTTGTTCTCTCAATTGTCCGCATGCAGCAGAGATATCAAGTCCCTTGGATTCCCTGATCGTACAAAGAAGTCCGCGTTTTGTCAGGTACTCCTGGAAAGCGATCATATCTTTCTCACTCGGCCTCTTGAACTCAGTGCCGCCGTACGGATTAAAATAGATCAGGTTAACTTTTGCCTTCACGCCTTGAAGCAGGCTGAGCAGCTTCTTTGCAGCTCCGATATCATCATTGACATCCTTGATCACAAGGTATTCAAACATGACACGCTTTCTGGCATTGACAGGAAAGTGTTTGACCGCATCGATAATGGACTTGATATTGTAGGCTTTGTTGATCGGCATCAGTTCTTGCCTAAGTGCATCATCTACAGCATGCAGGGAGATCGCAAGGTTGATCCCAAGGTCCATCCTGCCGAGCTTTTCTATCCTGGAGCTAAGTCCTGACGTAGATATCGTCTGTCTGTGGGGAGAGATCGCCATACCGTCCGGTTCGGCAAATATTTTGACTGCTTTGGCAACTGCCGGAAGGTTATCAAGTGGTTCACCCATCCCCATATAGACAAGATTGACACGGCGATTGGCATCAATCTCATTATCTTTCTTGATCAACCGTACCTGTTCTACGATCTCACCGGGTGTCAAGTCACGCACGAACCCGTCTTTCGCCGTCAAACAAAAAGCACATCCTACTTTACACCCTACTTGCGAAGAGATACAAACCGTGAATCTCTCCTGATGTTTGAGTGTCCCGTCTTCATGATACTCTTTATCCCGCATCAAAAGCAGTACCGCTTCTACCGTATGGCCGTCATGCAGTTCAAAAAGATATTTACGGCTTCCGTCTTTTGAATTTTGAACCGTTACTGTCTTTAGCGGGCTCAGTGTAAATTCGCTATCCAGTTTCTCTCTCATCTCTTTTGGCAGGTTTTTCATCACTTCAAATGAATCAACATACTTGTGATAGATCCAGGAGTATATCTGCTTGGTGCGAAATGCCGGTTGAATCACTTCAGCCAACTCCTCTTTCGTGTAGTCCTGAATGATCTTCTTTTTTTGCATACTAAACTCTTAATTCTTTGTTCTTTTTATTTAGGTAGGCTGTCAACTTCAGCATTGCCTCTTTATGATTTTTTTTGAAATCTCTATGGGCATTCTCGTCGCAGTAATTGGTCACAACAAATACTCCTCCCGCAGGAATGCCGAATCGCTGCGCTACTTTAAGTACCGCGTAAAATTCCATATTTTCCAGATCAATATTTCTCTTGAGGTACTCTTTTGCATATCTGCTGTCAGCTGTGATATAGTTGGAACAGTTGACGAGTGTTTCTCTGCTTTCGGAGGCTGCTTTGCTCGACTGCTCCGGTTTAAACACTACAGACGACAACAGTTTGTCCTCTGTTTCAGATGTTTCACGTGAAACATCTTCTGCTGCTGAAACCACATTATCTATCGGCGTATAAGAGCTGCCATCCAAAAAACTGTTTTCTATATTGGATGCTGTTTTTGATTCTACGATCTCAAAAATCCCTTTTCGGCCATAACTTCCTGCGCTTCCGATAAAGAGTAAAAAATCCGGATTTTTTTCTATGCATATTTTCGTAAGATTGATAGAGACATCAAGCAGCCCTATTCCTACCGGAGCAGCAAAGTTAAACGTTTCGATCTCGCCTGCACAAATGATCACTGGAGTCTCACCGGGATATTGTGTGATTTGAGATAGCGTTTGAGATCCATGATATCGATCTCTCTGAAGTGGAAGATCGAAGCAGCGAGTGCCGCGTCAGCATGACCGACCGTAAATGCCTCTTCGATATGCTTCATGGTACCTGCCCCTCCCGATGCAATCACCGGGATATTGACTGAGTCAGATATCTTTGCGTTTAACGTATTATCAAATCCTGCCTTGGTACCATCTGCATCCATAGAGGTTACCAGCAGTTCTCCCGCACCCCTGTTGTAAGCCTCTTTGGCCCATTCTATCGCATTGATACCCGTATCGTTACGTCCACCGTGAGTGAAAACATGCCACGTATCCTTATCCACCTGTTTGGCATCAATCGCAACAACGATACATTGGGACCCGAAACGTTTTGCACCCTCTTCAATGAATACCGGTCGCTTGATTGCTGCAGAGTTAACACTTACTTTATCACATCCGACATTTAAAAGGTTGTAGATGTCTTGAAGTTCACGGATACCTCCGCCGACGGTAAGAGGGATAAAAACTTCCTGAGCTACTTTCTTGACTACATCAACGATCGTATCTCTGCCCTCGTGGCTTGCACCGATATCCAAAAAGGTGATCTCATCGGCTCCTTCCTGATTGTAGCGGCGTGCTACTTCGACAGGATCTCCTGCATCCCGCAGACCGACAAAGTTCACTCCCTTCACGACACGTCCGTTATCTACATCCAGACAAGGTATGATACGTTTTGCAAAATAATCCATCTACATTCCTTATATTATGGTAGAATTATACAAAAATTATCTCAAATAGAGAATTTTTTCCTTTAATTTTATAGATCATGGAAAGAAAAAAAACATATCTTATAATTTAAGGAAAGTGTAAAGGTAGATTATAGTATGATTCATGAAGACTTAGCAAGTTTTGCAGACAAAAAGTTTGGGCAGAACTTTCTAAAAAACAATAGTTACATTCATAAAATCATCCAATCGATGCCCGATGACAACTTCAAAGTTGCAGAGATCGGGCCTGGGTTAGGTGATTTAACCAAGGAACTTGTAAAAGTTCGTAATGTCACAGCATATGAGGTTGATAAAAGATTATGTGAGCATCTAAGCAAAACGTTTGAAACGGCGACTCACGACGGCCGTTTTGAACTTCGTTGCGGTGATGTGCTTGAGCGTTGGGAGTCGGGGAAGCTTCTGGATGAACCTTATCATCTTGTAGCAAACCTGCCTTATTATATTGCCACCAATATTATATTGAAAGCACTGAAAGATGAACATTGCCAATCTATTTTGGTTATGGTTCAAAAAGAGGTAGCCGATAAGTTTGCTGCAAAAGCCAAAGAGAAAGCATTCTCTGCCCTCTCGGTACTGGCAAGCAGTACGGGAGAAGCGAAAATCTGTTTCGAAGTTGAACCGGAAGCATTCATTCCGCCTCCGAAGGTTACCTCTGCAGTACTTTTAATAACCAAAGAGCAGACAAAAGATGATAAACGTTTTGAGACGTTTTTGCGAGTTGCATTTGCACAACCGCGGAAAAAGCTCTCTAAAAATCTACAGGCTGCGTTTGACAAAACATTGGTAACAGAAGCTTTTAAAAAACTGGGATTGGACTCCAATCTTCGACCTCATGAAGTTGCGACATCTATGTATCATCACTTATATAATGCATTGAAGGATAATTTAGATGAACGAGAATCAAAACCAAAACCCGGAAGAAAAGGGTCAAAAGCAAGATCAACCAACACAAAGAACCAGAAGACCGAATCCACATAGGCAAAACAATAACCAGCAGAAACCTCATCCGAATAAAAAAACTCCTGAAAAAGAGATAGATGGGAACAAGGCCGACACAGCAGCTCATACTGACGCTGGAAAGAAACCTCAGTACAGAAGCAACAAAAACAGAAAACCAAAGAACGAAACACAGAACAGAAACACCCAAAACCGTTCTAACCCGAACAGAAACAAAAGCCGTTCAAGCGGGGGTAGAAGCAAAAGCAGAAGAAAAAACACGACAACTGTCAACAATGAAATGAGAGCAGCCATTGATGAAAATATGAAAGTACAGCGTCAAAGAATGCAACCATGGAAAAAAATAGACCTTGGGAACAAAAACAAGGTGAGATTTACCCCGCTCGGAGGACTTGGAGAGATCGGCGGCAACATGGCTGTCCTGGAGACAGAAACCAGTGCCATCATCATAGATGTAGGGATGAGCTTTCCGGATGAAACGATGCACGGTGTAGATATCCTTGTCCCGGATTTCAGCTACCTGCATGCGATCAAAGACAAAATCAAAGGGATCGTGATCACTCACGGACACGAAGATCATATCGGAGCAGTACCCTACCTTTTTAAAGAGCTTAAGTTCCCTATCTATGCAACCCCTCTGGCACTTGCAATGATAGAAAACAAGTTTAATGAGCATGGGCTGAAAGCCGACACTTCTTATTTTCGATTTGTAACTAAAAGAAAACAGTATGAGATCGGAGATATGAAGATCGAATGGATGCATGTCACCCACTCCATCATCGATGCGTGTGCATTGGCGATCGAAACACCGGCAGGAACAGTGATCCATACAGCTGACTTCAAGATAGACCACACACCAGTAGATGGTTTTACAACAGATTTGCAGCGTTTTGCATATTATGGCCAAAAAGGGGTACTTTGTCTCTTTTCGGATTCGACAAACTCACATAACCCGGGTTTTACAAAAAGTGAAATGGTTGTAGGAAAAACATTTGATACCCTCTTTGATATGGCAAAAGGAAGGGTGATTATGTCTACCTTTTCATCCAATGTTCACCGTATCTACCAGGCAATGGAACGCGGTGTAAGATTCGGGAGAAAGATCTGTGTTATCGGTAGATCAATGGAGAGAAACGTTGAGGCAAACCGTGCACTGGGATATGTCGATATCGATGATAAACACTTCATTGAAGTACATGAAGTACCAAAATATGCAGATCATGAAATCCTCATCGTCACTACCGGTTCACAGGGTGAGACAATGGCTGCACTGAACCGAATGGCAACCGATGAACACCGTCATATCAAACTCAAACCAAGCGATACGGTGATCATCTCTGCTTCTGCAATCCCTGGAAACGAAGCTTCTATATCCAGCCTGATGAACAAACTTATGAAAGCCGGTGTAACCGTACGTTATAAGGAGTTTGGCGATATTCACGTATCGGGACATGCTGCACAGGAAGAGCAAAAACTCATTCTCAGACTGGTACAACCGAAGTTTTTCTTACCGGTACATGGTGAGTACAACCATATTGCCAAACATGCCCAGACAGCCGCAGAGTGTGGTGTAGATGAGCGAAATATCCTGCTTATGAGTGACGGAGACCAGCTGGAGATCACATCAAAGTATCTCAAAAAAGTCAAAACAGTTAAAAGCGGGAAAACGTATATCGATAACCAAAACAATATGCAGATAGAAAATGATGTGGTACTTGATAGACAAAAACTGGCCGAAGACGGTATCATCAATATCGCGGCACAAATCTCCCAAGAGAACCAGAAAGTGGTGGGAAAAACGATCATCACCACACATGGACTGATACCGAACAAAGAGAACAAAAAGTTCCAAAAAGAGATCGAACAACTGATCGAAACGGTGCTTCTTAACATGAAACCGGAAGCGCTCAGAAACCATAAAGATGTCGAAAACAATATCAGAAACGTCATCAGAAAACATGTGATCCGTACCAAAAAACGTTATCCTCTCATCATTCCTACGATCTTTATCGTATAAACTTCTCAATCCCTCTTTGGGATTGAACATATGTTATAATCACTAAATAAATTATCAAAAGTATATAAAGCATGAACCTTATTAAAATAGCACAAGAAACATTTCATATCGAAGCTGAGGCACTTAGCCGGGCTGCAGACAGGCTTGACCAGCACTTTTTGGACGCTATCGAGCTTATCTATAACACAAAAGGGAAACTGATCATCACAGGTGTGGGAAAATCGGGCCTTGTGGGCGCAAAGATGGCTGCCACCTTTGCGAGTACAGGTACATCCAGCTTTTTTCTGCATCCTACCGAAGCCCTGCATGGTGATCTTGGGATGATCAGTCAAGGTGATACTCTGCTTGCTATCAGCAACAGCGGAGAGAGCGAAGAACTTACTAAGATTCTTCCCCATATTAAACGTTTTAATATTCCTCTCATCGGACTGACAGGCAATCCCGACTCCTCTTTGGGACGCTACAGTGATGTTTTTTTGGATATCTCTGTAGAAAAGGAGGCTTGTCCTCTGGGTGCGGCGCCGACCACATCCACTACACTGACCATGGCGATCGGTGATGCACTGGCCGTTGCATTGATGGGGAAAAAAGGCTTTAATCATGAAGATTTTGCCTCCTTTCATCCCGGCGGATCACTCGGAAAAAAACTTTTTGTAAAGATCAGCGATCTTATGCGCACTGAGAATCTTCCCGTCATCAGTGAAGATACAACATTGAAAGATGCGATTGTAACAATGAGCGAAGGCAAGCTTGGAACAGTACTTATCACAGATCAAAACGGTGTACTCAAAGCACTGTTAAGCGACGGAGACCTTAGACGGGCATTGATGCAAAAAGAGTTTGATCTCAACTATCCTGCCATAACCTATGCGACACTCCACCCGACAAGCTACCAGGATACAGAACTGCTGGCGAGTGATGCATTGGAAATTATCGAAGAAAAGCGTATCCAGCTTCTGCCAATAACAGATGAAAAGCATAAAATCATCGGTATACTGCACATCCATGATCTGGTCAATGCAGGCATCAAAAGTCATTAAAAGAGAGTTATGAGACTAAATAAATATATTTCACACAACACCGGGTACTCCAGGCGTGAGGCAGATAAACTGATCGAAGCCGGAGAAGTCTCCCTGAACAAAAAAGTACTCAAGGACTTCTCTTACGAAGTCAAAGAGGGTGACAGAATATTCATTAAAGGCAAACCGGTCAAAAAACGCGAACCGAATGAAGTCACCATGATCGTCTATAACAAACCCAAAGGGGTACTTGTCACCAAAAAAGATGACCGGGGCAGAACAACCATCTATCACAAACTTCCCGGAAAATTCAGGCACTTTATCCCTGTAGGAAGGCTCGATTATGCCTCAGAGGGACTTTTATTGCTTACGGATTCCCCCGAGGTAGCACAAGCCCTTATGGAGAGCCGTCAACTGGACCGTACCTATAACATCAAGATCGACAAGCCTCTTGCCAAAGAGATGACCGAAGCAATGCAGGAAGGCCTGATACTGGATGACGCAACTGCCGGTGCTCATGAGAAAAGCAAAATCACTTCGATGGAGTTTGCCCCTTTTGCCTATTATGAAATTCGCAGTGAAGGAAAAAACTTTACAAAACTGCGTGTAACCATCACTGAAGGAAAAAACCGGGAACTTAGACGCTTTTTCGGACATTTTGGCGCAACAGTACTTGATCTAAAGCGTGTTGCATTCGGCGGGATTGAGCTCAATAACCTGCCTGAGAACAAAACACGCTACTTCACACGCAAAGAGTATGATGATTTGCATGCATTTTTGAAACGCAAAAAGAAAAATGCAGCCATCTCTGAAAAAAATGATCTCAATACCCAAAAACAGCGTATGCAAAGCCATAAAAAAAAGAGCGGGGAGGAGGATACGCTCGCCGGATTCAAAAAAGAGATCAAAGAGGCATTTAAGCGCTTTAAATAATGTTGAGACTTGCCCTAGACTATCGTCCAAAAACTTTAGATGAGATCATCGGTCAAGAGACATTGCTTGGCAAAGATGGGGTTTTTAGAAAAATGATCGAAAAGGAAGCTCTCTCCCACCTCTTTTTTTACGGACCTCCGGGATGCGGGAAAACGACACTTGCCAGAGTGATCGCTTCAACGCTCGACAGACCCTTTTATGAACTGAATGCCACGACACTTAAGATCGAAGCATTGCGAAAAATCTTTAAAGAGTACGCGGGGGCACTGCAAAAACCGCTGATTTTCATCGATGAAGTACATAGGCTGAGCAAGAACCAGCAAGAGGTGCTTCTGCCCTTTATGGAGTCTCAATCCGCACTGATCATAGGCGCCTCTACCGAGAACCCCTACTACTCGCTTACCGCAGCGATACGTTCACGTTCACACCTCTTTGAACTCAAGTCTATCAATGCAGATTCGATGAAAACTTTTCTGATGCATGTGATTGAAAAAGAGGCTATAGAGATCCCCGAAGATGCCCTGGAATACCTTGTTTTTTCTTCGGGGGGTGACGTTCGCGCGGCACTTAACCTTTTGGAAAGTGCTCATATCGCAGGGATGGTCACTTTTGACAGTCTCAAGCAGATACGTCCCCATGCCATGCAGGCAGGAAGCAGTGAAAGCGAAAGCCACTATGAGCTTACCTCGGCCATGATCAAAAGTATCAGAGGCTCTGATATCGACGCCGGACTCTATTATCTGGCAAGACTCATTGAGGGAGGGGAACCGGCTGAATTCATTGCAAGACGTTTGGCTATCCTTGCTTCTGAAGATATCGGAAATGCAAACCCCCATGCTCTCAACCTGGCCGGTTCTACACTTCAGATCGTCAAACATATAGGATATCCTGAAGCACGTATCTCGCTTTCACAGCTTGTCATATATCTTGCCTCATCACCCAAATCCAACAGCGCATATGAAGCGATAAACCATGCACAAAAAGCGATCAAGGAAGGAGACGTGGACACTATCCCGGATCATATCAAAACCCATGCCGGGAACTACCTCTATCCCCATGATCATGGGGGCTGGGTCAAACAAAACTACCTTCTCAATCCCAAAAAATTCTATCATACCAAACAGATCGGTTTTGAAAAAACCCTCTATGAATGGCATGAAAAGATCCACCGCGCTTCTCAAAAAAATTGACATAATGTTAACACAGTAATATGCTATAATAAAAATATATCATACTATAGGAGAGTAGATTATGAAAACGATAATACTCAAAAGCTTAATTATCGTGGCAAGTATTATGATGCTTAACAACTGTACAGGCAATGAAGCAATGCCCAACAATGCAACACAAACAGGAGCAGCAACCGGTGCGGTGGCAGGCGGGGTGATAGGATACAATGCAGGAAGCAGGCACAAAGGACGCAATGCCCTTATTGGTGCAACTGTCGGTGCGGTGGCAGGCGGTGCGGTAGGTAATGCTATTGATAAAAACAATCCTCCTCCCCAGGAAGACGGCGGATGGCAATAAAAATAAATGAAGGAGTAAAAGATGAAAACGATAAAACCATTAATGATATCCGTATCGGCAGTTTTTTTGCTGACAGGGTGCTACAAAGAACCGGGACTGGTGGAAGATACAAGCTATAACCGCACTAAAACAGGTGTGGCGGCCGGTGCAGTAACTGGTGCGCTGATAGGATACAATACAGGAAGCAATAAAGGAGAACGTGCGGTAATCGGAGGACTGCTGGGGGCTGCAGCAGGTGGCGCTATCGGATACAGTATGGACCAGCAGGCCAATGAAGTAGCACGGGCACTGGGCACAGGAGTCAGCAGTGATCCTCTTGCCGCACTTGACCCGAGAAGAGATATTATCGTAACCAAAGCACCGACACATGTGAAAATCATTTTCAGAGACAGAATGATGTTTGCAACCGACTCTTCAACACTGCGTACAAATGCCAGATATAAGGTGCAAAAAGTCGCACAGCTTTTACAAAACTACCCTCAAACAGTTGTAGGAGTTGCAGGTTTTACAGATAGCAGGGGAAGTTATGCCTATAACCAAAGGCTATCAGAGAAAAGAGCAAGAAGTGTAGCAAATATACTTGCAGTACACAGATATCCTGTCATCAAAGGATGTTCATTTGATAAGCCTATCGCTCCGAATGACTCGGCTCAGAATATGGCCCTGAACAGACGGGTTGAAGTATATCTTTTTGCCGATAGAAACACAATGAAAGATCCTTGCCGGTAACCCTCTGAAGCTAATAGCTAAATGCATCAAGCTCTTTTTTGGCTTGCTCTGCATTTAGTTTGCCTGAAAAATAGCGGAGTTCGATATGATCGATATGGTTCAATAGCTTCGCTTGAAAACTTTCACCCCTTGTTCTCTCTTTTACAAAAAGTTTCATAAGTGAAAAATCAGGAAAGTCATCTAAAAATTCTTCTTTAAGTTTTTTATTGCTGTTCCATATTTTTACATGCTGTGCTACCGGAGCATCCGTCAGGTCTAGAATATCCCTGCCGATGCTATCTTTGATGATATATTGATTATATTGCTGTTCTGACTGATATTTGGAACTTCGGAACTTTTCATCCTCTTCCTGAATATCGCCTATGAAATTTGTTATAAAATATATAAAAGCTATACCGGCAGCAACATAAAGAAGAAAATTTTTATCCATTTTTTATCCCTCCGAGGTATCTCTTTGCATTATACTATATTTTTAATAATTCTAAATATGATTGAGTTTTAAGTGTTGAAGTAATAATAAGTGGTGCGGATGAGAGGACTCGAACCTCCACACCGTTAGGCACCAGATCCTAAGTCTGGCGTGTCTACCAATTTCACCACATC
>JBEWPY010000095.1:0-7045 GCA_047689495.1 Candidatus Sulfurovum profundilacunae
ATGGAAGTGATGCCGGGGATTCAGACACCGATTTTTCAAACCTTGCGATCTATCTCAAACCGATGTACCCGATAGGGGATCTGACGCTCTACGGACTGCTCGGGTACGGGAAAACCACCCTAGAGTGGGAAGATAATTATGAGAAGAGCGACAGTGACTTCCAATGGGGTATCGGAGCAGGATACCGCATCAGCGAATCATTGAGTCTCTTTGTGGACTACACTGTCCTCTATGATGACGATGAGTTCGATCCCCCATCAGCAGAAGTAATGGTAATGGGTCACACGAAAGACTATAAGGCAGATGCCATCACCCTGGGAATCACCTACAAGTTCTAATCATTTTTCTCAGGCAATCGCCTGAGAATATCCCGCATTTCTCTCTATTTAGATCATATTTCACTAAAATTTAAGTTTTATATAAGCAATATTTATTTTCAGTTAAGTTACATCATCATATAATGAAGAGTAATATACTAATACAAGGAGTTATTATGAAACATTTAACATGTTCAATAGCAGCGGCGTTAGCATTGAGTACATTTGCAGTAGCAGGTGGAGATATCGAACCGGTAGTAGCTCCGGTAGAAGAGGTGATGGCTCCGGATGAGAGCGGGTTCTATATCGGTGGGGCATACAGTGCGGCAAGCAGTGAAACAGACAACTATCGTGAATACGGTCAGGTTGAATATGATAACTATGAGACTATAGGCTCATCCGACATGGATGGCAGCGGTTATATGTTGTTAGCAGGATACCAGTATAACAAATATATCTCCATTGAAGGTAGATACTGGGGGTCCAACCATGAGTATAGTGAAGAGTATACACATTACTATAATGGTCAAGAAGATTATGATGGCAGCTGGAGTACAAATGATGGAGAGTTCAGTGCTTGGGGTATCTATCTGAAACCGATGTATCCTATCGGTGAAAAGTTCACGGTATATGGATTGCTGGGATATGGTAACGCGGAGATCGATATGGAAACGTTCGGCGACGAAAAACTGTTGGATGAAAGCGGATTCCAATGGGGGCTTGGCGCTTCCTATGCACTCAGTGACAACATGTCCTTCTTTGTGGATTATGTACAGTTAGCAAATGATGCAGACGGTTATCATGATTATAATGCCGGTGAGCTAGAGCCTTATTATGACTACAATTATGCGGAATGGGAAACTTCCCTTTATACGATCAATGTAGGTATAACCTATAAATTTTAACTTTACTCTACCGTGCTTTAACGCTCGGTAGAGTCTATGTTTCTATTCATTTATCTATGGCTTGAAGTTCTTTCTATCATCTACTTCTATATACAAAAAAATTTTATTTCTTGAAGAATATCATAGCTTCCAGATCAAATATACTTCATGATATGAAAACATCTCTGAAAATCATCTATTTCATTCCATCGATGCTTTGCAATGATAAACAGGATACCATGCGTACCACTGCTTTCCATTTATGGCATGAGATTCATAGAAAAAGTCTGACTGATTAAGTGCCCCCTCCCATTGTGATCGTGTAGGGATAGTGTTGATACCCTGAAAGAAGTAACGGTGGATAATCTCATATTCTCTCTTTGACAGGAGTCCCTCTTGGTAATCCGATTCAATGCATGCAAAAACTTTTTTATTATCCAACAGGGCACGCTTTTCATCATATGCCTGCTTGACGTACCCCTGCAGGCGCATACTTAAACCAAACTCTGCCTCGTCGATCATACCGCTTCTAAACTCCTGAAGCAGTGTTGATCTACCCCATTGTGTATTCGATCCCACGTCTTCCGGCATAAGACATTGTCGGGTGACAAAACTTCCCCCGTCATCCAGCATAAGACGAATAGAACGAAGCAGAGGCATATAGTTCTCTAAAGGGTGAATGTTTCCGAAGATGCCATCTCCGACAATGAAGCCGGGCTTTTTATCCAAAAACGCTTCCAGATCATTCCAGTCTCCATGAATGATTTTTTCTTTATCTCTGAAAGCAGGGTCCAGCCAGTCCTTATAGGTCTCTATCGCAGTGAAACTGCAATCGATCGACACCAGTAGATCACAATGCCGTACGGCAACATTTCTTAATTCCGGTGTCATTCCCATGACGACACCTATCTCACATCGTTTTGGCAGATAGTGGGCATACTGTTTGATTTCTACTTCATTGGGGGAACCGGCCGGATACCTCTGATGCTTCTTTCCATCCTCTACCCTTGAGTCTACGACTTTTTGTGTCCAATCCATTCATCTTCCTCTCTAGTCACTCTTCTCATCGTTTATTCTCTTGCTGATCATCTCGATCAAACTATGACGGATCAACTCAAGATGCTTTTCAAAAATCTCTTTTTCTGCTTTCAGAAAAATCGTCATGCTCGCATTAATCTCAAAAACCAATAGATTCATATCCTTATCAAGATAGCAGTCAATACCAAAATAATCCAACTGTAATCGTTTATAAATTTCAGTAATAACAGGTTGAATCTCCGGCTTTATTTCCGATGTAAACTTTCTGGCTACAATTTTTTGCAAGGCTTCAGGATGTTCAATCTGATTGCGATGATGCACCATCCACTCCTTACTGATCTTAACATGCCTTAGACAGACTTCACCATCGATCACAATCAATCTATACTTTTTATATAAACCGTCTGTTTCAACATACTCGACAAACTGTGTCAGGTAATAGTCCCTTCCATCCAGAGGAAATGCATAAAACTGCTCTGCTTCATCCTCTACCCTAATCGTACTGATGCCACCATGGTCTCCAGCCTGTCTGAAAATAACCGGATATGCGAACCCTTCCTCTTTGATTATTTTGTGGATCTCCTGCGAGGATTTCGGTTGTATTTTGATGGTTTTGGGCACCTGAAGCTTTTCGATGCCATCAAGCAGTTGATAGATTTTATCTCTGCTTGTTCTCATCACATGAGAAGGAATATTAAAAAAAGGAACCTCTGATGAAATCGTTTGATAAAACTGATCTGCCTTCTGAAGAGTTATCTGATGTGTATCGGGATCAGAAATCTCATTGAAGACTCCATGAATCATCTGTCTTGGTAGCTCTTGTCCACTTCTTGTATCTAAAATGGTTTTTGAACAGTGAAACAGATCATTATGGAGATATTGGCTGATATTTGCACTTCCTCTATTGCGCCAGTTTATATTACCTTTTTCATCAACTTTTGCAATCTTGACTTTGCGGTCATCTGCCAATCCGCTGATAAATAAAACATTCTTTTTCGACATTCTCTTTCCCTTCTATTGCCCGATCGGTTCTCGATTATAGTCATATCTATTTGAAATACTTTCAAGAATATCACCGGTTTCCAAAAAGCTCTGCTTCATTGTTGCTGCATAAGAGAGATTCTTATGCAGCATCTCCTCCAATTGCTCAATAGCTTGACTGTCCGTTATAGTGTTTTTGACAGCTCTCAGTACTTTTAAACCCTGCTCTTTTATCCGCTCATCTTCAAATCCCTTCATTGCTGAAAGCTTGAGCATTTCAGGGTCCTGTTTTTCCGCTCTATGATCAAGCGTTTCATCCAAAAGCAACCCTTTTGTCAGCATAATAAGAGCCTTTAACAGCTTGGCATCTCCACAGGCATCATATCCCCTAAATTCAATCACATAGTTCCCTTTTCTATTTTGTAATTGTGCTGCCTTTCTTGCCTTATTTGCTTTTTTATAAGTTCGATAGGATAATCCATCAAATAGCTTTCCCTCATAGAAAGGAGATGAAAAACTAAAAGGGATGATAAAAGGAGTGTAGTAGTTAAGCTTATATATCAGATCCATCATCTGCTCTTCTGTATAGCCTTTTATCGACACATTCACATGAAGCCCATGCCACAATAAAGCATTGATCGCTATCTTCAACTCTTCGGGTGTACGTAGATCAACTTCTGTCTGATTTAAGGGGTGATCCAATGTAACACTGTTTTTAAAAGGGTGTAAACTTGTGAGCAAAGGGGAAAAACCAAAGCCTTTTGTTATTTTCATAAGTGCGTGATAAGAAGCCGAGAACTCACTGATCAACTCATCAATATTTTTATGAGGCAATGTTCTTATTTCCAGACCTTTAGGGGTGGTTTCAACAAGTTTTCCAGCTCTGTCATACCTTTCAAATCCCTCTACATAACATCGTTTTGGCTTTCTCTCCAATGATTTGCAATCAAAAAATTTATCATCATTTTCGAAATAGGGGAATGCATCTACGACCTGTTGAAACACTGAAAACTTTGCTGTTTCAAAATCCAAATAGGTTCCATTCTTATCCTTAAAGACAAATTCATGTTCAATACCGATTTGCACCATAGCTATTTTCCTTTGTGCTTCAACATCTCAACTAAAGCTGAACGTATCATTTCTATATGTTTTGCAAAAAGTGTCTTTTTGCTTTTGGTAAAAACATTCATATTGGCGTTGATTTCAAAAATCAATAGATTCATATCTCTGTCAATATTACAGTCAATCCCAAAATAATCAAGTTTTAAACGATTATATATTTCCGAAATAGTGAGTTGAATCTTAGGTTTTATCTCTTTTGTAAAGCGTTTTGCAATATCTTTTTTATACTTTTGACTCTCTTTTTCATCTAACTGACTTCCTGCATGTACCATCCATTCTTTGCTAAAGATTGCATGTCTGATATAAACCTCACCATCTACGACAACCAGACGGTATTTTCCATAGATTCCATCATCATTCGCATACTCTACAAACTGTGTCAGATAATAATCTCTTCCATCCAGAGCGAATGGAGAAAACGCTTCTGTTTCATCATCTACCCTTATCGTACTGATCCCGCCATGATCTCCTGCCTGCCGGAAAATAACAGGAAATTCAAAATTCTCTTTTTTGATCGTATCATAGATATCAACTGGTGACCGAGGTTGTATCTTCACCGTTTTCGGGACATGAAGTTTATCTATCCCCTGCAGCACTCTATAAATATTGTCACGGGTCGTTTTCATCACTGAAGAGGGAGGATTAAAAAAAGGAACATGCCCTGAAACGGCTTTATAGAAGTCATCCGCTTTGTGCAGTGAGATCTTATGCGTATCCGGATCGGAAATTTGATTAAATACCCCATGAATCATCTGTTGAGGAATTTTTTGATCTTTTCTCGTATCCATAATGATACTCGACCTGCTGAAATAATCGTTTTTTAAAAAATTTATTAAATTGGCACTACCGCTTCCACTCCACTTAATGTTGCCGCTTTTGTGAATCTGATCAATTTTCAGTGCACCATCATCAGGGATACCATTGATAAATAAAATACTTTTCTTTGCCATGCACTCCCTCTCGCCAACAATTTTTAAATCTCTAAAAAAAAGTGATTGAGTTAAATAAATATTATGAATACATTATACACATAAAAAGATGAAAAGTATGCTTATATAAAAGTGTTAAATCGTCTACTCGTCATGAGAATTATAATATGAATAGATGGGATCAATTACCTCTACCTGTGAAGTTCTTATGTGACAACAGGCTTAATTAAACTCCAAAGTTATTTTAAGTACCATAAATAAACCGTAACTTATCAGGAGCAGAGAATGATATTGAAAAAAGTCGAAGACGGGGTGGTGATTTCTGCGGTAGAGATCATCTCTTTTGATGTAGAAACAGAAGATCGCAAGGCAACGATCAAGGTGGTCCTGGATGATGCTCAGAACAGTGAAGCAACCTATCATCAGGAAGCGGGAGATAAATATATTTATCAAATCGTAGATGAGAATAACGATCTGATAAGGGTGGTTCACCAGTAAGTGGTTCCGGAGGGATCACTTACGCTATCACTTCCCTTGGGATATCGGAGGAGAGTGCCGTCATGATCTCATAGGAGATCGTCTCAAAGTGTTTAGCTGCTTTTTGTGCATCATCCATGATACAGAGTGACTCTTTTTCACTCTCAAAGCTCATCAGGTCCATCGATACCCGTCCAAGTACTTTCAGTCCTTCACTCGTCTGATACGGTGACTTGTCACTGGCTCTCAACCACCCGTCGCCATACCCGATATTATAGGTAGAGACGACCATCTCTCTTGGTGCAGTATAGTTACCGCCATACCCTACCCTCTGGCCTGCTTTGAGAACTTTTGTGGCAACCTTTTTTGCATAGAGTGTCAGTACCGGTTTGAGATCTGTTCTGTCAAAGCTCTCAGGAAGTTCATCATATCCATAAGCAGCGATACCCACACGGACCATATCTTCATCAAAACTTCTTGTACGCAGAATCGCTGCAGAATTATGCGAATGAAACCGTACATTCTCAAACCCGTGCGCCTTAACGCTTTCTTTCACCAGTGCAAAGTACTTCTTCTGCCAAAAGTAGTCTGAACCCAATTCGTCTGCAGATTTGAAATGGGTCATGACACCCACCAGGTTCAGCTCCTTTTCAATGATCATATCCAGTGCTTCATCCAGCTCACTCATCGCAACACCGTTACGGTGCATACCGGTATCGACTTTGAGTTCTACACGACACCCTCTCTTCATACCCGATAACTGTTCGATACTGTTGATCGCAAAACTGCAGACCTCATCCACCCTGCTCCCTCCGGCAAGTACCAGTACGCTCTCAAAAAGTGTTTTGACCGCTTTGGCTTCTGCAAAGTCACGTACGACCGCATGTTTGATGCCGTACTCACTGGCCAGTGTGGCTATCAATTTGAGACCGTGTCCATACGCATTGTCTTTCAATACAATGGCGATTTTCTCTTTAGAGCCGGTTTTTAATGCGATTTGGTTAAGATTATGATAGAAATTCTCTCTATTGATCGTAATATATGCCATAGAGCATTATACCCAAATAGAGGGAAATCAGCCCTAAAAGGTATCAAATGGATTGGCTTACAATGCTGGAAATTATCGGTATGATCTTCACTGCGGTGATACTTTTAGCCATTTTAAAAGAGTTGAAGAAGACGATCAGAGATTCCAATAATGGAAAACAGAACGAAAGGTGTGATCTGGACTGATGAAACGTATGGTTGCAGAGTGGGAAAAGCAGAGAGTTGTACTGCTCTCCTTTCCCCATAAAGA
>JBEWPY010000096.1:0-6960 GCA_047689495.1 Candidatus Sulfurovum profundilacunae
AAGGGAAAAAATGAAATTGATCACTGCTGACTATACCTATACTCCTCACGGTTTTAAAAAAAACCTGGCCATCGTTTATGATAAAAAAATCCGGACGATAGATACGCTTGAAAACCTTAAGAAAAAATATCCTGATGCGGATATCGGGTACAGCGGTGCAAACGCCATACTCTACCCGGGATTTATCAATACCCATGTACACCTTGAGTTTTCTGCCAACACCACCGCACTGCAATACGGCAGTTTCAGGGCATGGCTTGACTCGGTGATAGAAAAACGTGATGCCCTGCTGCAAGCGTGTGACAATACACTGATGCAGCAAAAAACAGAAGAGATGCTCACATCGGGAGTCACGACTTTCGGCGCGGTATCAAGCTTTGGTGCCGAACTTGAGATCTGCACCAGGATACCGCAAAGAGTCGTTTTGTTCAATGAGCTTATCGGCTCAAATGCAGCCTACGCCGATGCTTTGTATCATGATTTCCTGGAACGTATACAGGCTGTAGAAAATTGTGACAGGGAGGCACGCATCACCCCTGCCATCGCTATACACTCTCCTTACTCCGTTCAACCTGTCATACTGCATAAAGCCGTGCAGCTGGCAAAGCAGGAAAACTACCCGCTCTCTGCACACTTCCTTGAATCACAGACCGAACGCGAATGGCTTGAGTCAGGCGCAGGCCATTTCCAAACTTTCTTTAAAAAATATTTCAATACTTCTACTCCCGTTACAAACATAGAAGCATTTATGCATGCGTTCGATACCTATCCGACTCACTTTATCCACTGTGTACAAGCCAGGGAGGAAGAGCTTGACTCTCTTGCGGACAAAGGCCATACTATCGCCCACTGTCCGCGATCAAACAGGCTTTTGGGGTGTGGCCGGCTTGCGATTGAAAAGCTAAGAGATCTGCAGATGCCTTTTACTGTCGCAACCGATGGGCTCAGTTCCAACTGGTCACTGAATATCTTTGACGAGCTTCGTGCGGCGCTGATGATGCATCATGGAGAACCGCTCCAAAAGCTCTCCGGAGAGTTTATCAAAAGTATCACTTCTGATGCAGCAAAGATATTGGGTCTCAACGTGGGCAGCATAGAAGAAGGTAAAGAAGCCGACTTTACAGTCGTTACCCTGCCTGATGCGCCTAATTCAGAGGAGGATATCGCACTTCAGACGATCTTGCATACACAACAGGCTTCAGAGGTCTATATCGGCGGAGAAAAAATCATATAAATTTTCAAAATGGCGGTATGGGATTATTGCTTCTGCCTGAATATCACTTCTCTACCGCCTGCCTTAAACGTTATATTCCCTCGATATGTTTCGGGAAAGGTCACTTTCAGCGTATTTTGGTCATAGAAAGAGACCTTTGTTTTTCCCCTGACTTTATAACGTTTCAAGGTATCATCGGGTGTACCGGGCACAAAATAGAGCCATACGCTTTCACCCGCTTTAAACTCAAACCCGCTCTTTTTCTTTGTGATACGATAGAGTTTCTCTTTCGGGATCTCAGTGGTAAATGACCACCTTTTCTGATAACTCCTGCCATCGAGTTCCGCCTCGACCTCAACAGTATACTCGGCTGCATACTCCAACCGTTTCAACGGCATCAATGCATACTCTCCTCTTTTAAGACGTCTGTTGGGATCACTTTTGTGAGTAAAAAGCCTTGTTCCCTTTACCTCTTTTTTATATTTGTCATAGAGTTTGAATGAGATCATTTTGATACGTTTGCAATAAGCGGGGTTAAACTGTACGGTAACAGGATAACCGCTGACGCTGTAATCGGGAAGGGGATCAGGATACTCTTCATAAAAAACAGGGGGTACTTCTTTTTGCCCCGGGAAAGGATAAAGCACAGCTTTGGCATTCTGAAGCCGGGTCTCCTTTTTCTGTTGTTCATAAAGATTCCGGGGAACAAGTTTCCTCTTCTCTTTACATACATTCTTCATATACTCTACACCGCTTACGGCCAAAAAATCATCTTTGCACAGCCTGCTCTGTCTGGAAGACCCCAGATTGTAAACATACGCTTTGTTGATACTTCTCTGCTTTTGGGTGAGCGCTTTGCCGATACCGATCTGATCTTTATCCAGGCTCAGAAAAACAAAACGGTGATAGATCGCAGCAAACAGTTTCTCAACGGACTCTTTCCCGCTTTTGACATTGACGGTTACATTCTCCATGACATCCTTTGACGGATAACCATGGTAGATCACACGATCAGAAGGTGTTTTTCCCGTATACCCTTTCATTCCGCTTTTCTCATAATGGCCGATCTTCTGCTGTCTTAAAAGATAGTGGGCATGTGAAATGGCCGCTTTGTCAAGCAGTCTGTCGGAGCGTAACGGTATTAAACCGCTCTGTATGCGAAAAGTATTGAGATATTCCAGGGCAATGTTCTTCTGCGATGCTTCCGGAGAAGCCGTAAACAGAAGCAAACATAGAACCGATACAGATAGCTTAGATCGCATGGGCCGCTTGTAAAAAATCATCAGCGATGCTTTTGGGATCCTCCAGCCCTATGGAGATACGGATAAGCCCCTCATGTACACCCAGGAACTTGCGTGCCCTCTCATCAAAATCACTGAATATCGTGCTTGTCATATGCAGTGCCAGGCTCCTGTTGTCGCCGATATTAGCCGTCTGAATGACAAGCTTCAGGTTATCAAGCAGCGCAAATGCTCTCTCTTTGGTGCCGCAGTCGAGTGTCAGCAGCGGGCCGCATCCCAAAGAAAAGTCAGACCGATACCTTTGATAGTCCGGATTTGAGCGGAGAGAAGGATGATTGACACGGATACCTTCAGGCAATTTCTCATCCAGAACCGCAGCAATTTTTTCGACACTTCGGTTAATTCTTTCCATTCTAAGAGGCAAAGTCTCCAGCCCGACCATCGTCATAAAAGAGCCAAAAGCATTCGCCGTCATGCCGATATCCCTGATCGCCCGCTTTTTAAAAATAGGCATCATTGCTTTTTTGCCCATCTTCCTGACGAAGGTATGCAGATCGGCATATTTCGGATTCAAGAGCTTGTCCTTCTCAGGATTGACAGCCCTGAATACAGCGATACCGCCAAGTGCGGCAGAGTGTCCGGAAATGTTTTTTGTCGAGGAGTGCACTACAATGTCCGCGCCCATTTCAAGAGGCCTTAGTAAAAGAGGAGTCGAAGTATTGTCGATGACCAGAATCGTCTCGTATCTATCACAAAGATCAATAATGCGCTGAATATCGGGAAGCCTCAGGCTTGGATTGCCTACACTCTCCATCATCACCATCTTGATACCGGACTTTAGTTTCGACTCGATATGCTCAAAGTCATCCACTTCACAGAAACTGTTACTCACGCCGAAACGCGCCAAAGTTTCATTCACCAGAGAGTAGGTACCGCCAAAAAAGCCTCCGATACAGAGCAGTTCATCCCCGCTGTTTAAAATCGCCATACTCACCATCGACATGGCACCCATGCCCGAAGAGGTCGCGATCGCACCCAATCCGCTTTCCATTTTGGCTACCGCCGATTCCAGCTTGCCGTTGGTAGGGTTGCCGACACGAGCATAGAGCGGCTTGGCCACAGAGCCGGAAAAGATCTCTTCAGCTTCCCGGGCATCTTGATATCCAAAAGCGGCTGAGGGCGTAATCACAGGAGCGATAGAGCCTACTCTGTTGCCTACGCTGTGTACCATAAGTGTGTGATAGTGTTCAAAATCAAATGTATCCATATCATAATTCCTAAATAGAAAAATCGAGTGCTCTGTTTGCTTTGAGTTGATAGTTATTAAGCTCTGAAAGAGGGATGTCAAAGACTTTCTGTACCTCATTAATCATATCAGACCAAAAAAGTTTCAGTGTGGGATTCTCAGTTTTGCAAGCACAGGAAAATGCTTCGGATTCCAGTATCTGCATCACCTCTTTCAGTGTAATATCCTTGAGGTCTCTGGCCAGTTTGTAGCCTCCGTGTGCCCCCTTGATACTGTTCAGTATCCCCTTCTTTCTGAGTTCCAGAAGAATCTGTTCCAAAAAATTTTGCGGGACAGAGGCATTCTCTGCTATCTCTTTGATCTTCAGCACTTTACCCGCTTCGACAGATCCAGGCTTATAGAGTGCCGCTACAGCATATACTGTTTTAGTTGAAATGCCTATCATATCTTATACCCGCTTTCAATAATTGAATGACATAGTATATCTTACATCCGATACAGAAATCAAATAGGGTCTCAAGAATCGCACAAAAGAGCAGTATCGCCGCGACAGCTGCTGCAATACTATGCCATCCAAGCATAGCAACAACCTGCAAAACAAGCAAAATGATCCATCCCAGGTAGAGGGCAAAACGTTTTGGAGACTCATCACAAAATGCAGGAATGATAACCCAAACCTTCAGGATCAACTGACTGATCCTCTGAAAAGGACTGAATTCGGATCTTCTTATCACTCTGAAAGTAAAATCAAATAACAATACAAGGAGAAAAAACGCTCCATAGTCATAAGCCATGCTGCCGTAAAAAGTGCCACTTGAAAAGAGATCATTCTGACCATATTGGCATCCACTCTTTTTGCAGATATGGGGCAGCTTGGCGACATCGCTTCTCCTTTTTTATGCAAGCATCTCTAAAAACCCCGGAGTCACACAACATTTGGATCTTTTTCGGATATTTCATTAAAGGGAGGAGACAACAATTTCCCAAAAGAGAACCAAAGGCCCTTGTCCCTTTGTAAAACCGGGGTTTTTAGAAACGCCTGTCAGCGCTTTGCATAGTGGCAGTATAACAGAGAGTTTTTTAAATGTAAAGTAAATCTATTGATTTTATTTATATCTGAAAAAAATAAAGCTTACACAGGCGTTACACAAATACTATGCTACATTGGCAAAAATAAAAAAGAAAAGGAAAAAGCAAATCTATGGATAAAATCATCTTTTTCGGTGAAAAGGTAAAAGGGTATGATACTCCGGTACTGAATGAACGCGAAGCCAGGGCAGGAGCCGGTATACTTTTTTTATTTGCGATGATCTCATTTCTCAATGCCTTCCTTACCCGTCAATTTGCTTTTACACAGATATTTGTCACTTTTTTCATGGTTGACTTTTTCCTGCGTATATTTATCAATCCGAAGTTTGCACCGTCACTGATCCTTGGACGCGTATTTGTACAGCACCAGACACCGGAATATGTAGGCGCCATTCAAAAACGTTTCGCATGGAGTATCGGTTTCCTCCTCTCTGTAATCATGTTTTTTATCATTGTAGTCTTTGAATATATGACACCTTTCAAGATCGCTATCTGCTTACTCTGCCTGGCTTTTCTGTTTAGCGAAAGCGCTTTCGGCATCTGTATCGGATGCAAGATCTATCATCTTCTTTATAAAAAAAGCCCACACTACTGCCCGGGCAACGTCTGCAAAGTCAAAACAAAAGAGGAGATACAAAAGATATCAAAAGCACAACTTGCTATTCTCTTTGTCTCTCTGCTTATCATTAGCAGTATTACTTATACAAGTTTATCACGAGAGAATCCCCTGTCAGCGATAGAGATGAAATGCCAGGCCGGAAAATGCGGAGGAGGGATATAATCATGATAAACAAAGATGGAAACATATCTATGAAAATATATTGTTTCTGCCTATAAAAGAGTGCAAAAATCAAAGATAAAATGTATAGAGATAGTAAGAGAGGAAAAAGAGAAAAGGTTCAAAAGCCCGGGGGCTTTTGAAATAAAGATTACTTCATTGCAGCAATATGATCAGCTACAGTCTGGATATCTGCATCGCTCATTGATGCTACCTGGCCTTTCATCAACCCGCCCATACCGTGCTGGTTAAGCGTACCTGCCTTATATCCTTTAAGCTGCTCTACAGTTTTAGCAGCATCCTGACCTGTAATAACTGCAGATTTTCCAAGTGCCTTTTTTTCACCGTTTGCACCGTGACATCCAGCACATTTAGCGTAAAGAGCTACACCGTCAGCCATGAGAGAAGTTGCACCTGCGAATAGCATTGCGATTACCAATTTTTTCATCATTTATTCCTTTATATTTTTAATCAGAAGGCATAGTGTACCATACCTTTTTTTAAAGTAGGCGTCCCAGTGGACGCCTACTTGGCCTATCCTGCTCAGCTTAACAAGAAGGAACGTTTCCTGAGTCAGAAGCAAACTCGTATGCAAAGTCAAAGATATGTGGAACATATCTGTCTTTTATCTTTACACCTGGACAGATTTTTTCAGCCTCTTCTTTGAATTTTCCAGCTTCGTTGATCTCTTCCCACTCATCCTGAGTATGCTTTTGAGCAAACTTTGCTCCGGAGAAACCACATGCAGCTTTCATCTTTTTCATGTAAAGCTTTTTACCTTTTCTAGAGTCAGCCATCGCAGATGTTGAAAGTACTGCAACACCTAATAAAGCAGCTGTTGCTAATTTCATTACGTTCTTCATTTGTTTCCTTTATATTTAAGATAACCCCATGTTACCACTTAATTGTGAAAATATTGTGGAGAGTCTTCCATTCTTTTACATTTTTATATCAAAAATGTTTCTACTCGTTACACTTTAAATTTTAAAAGGTATTAACATTTGGGGACAACTCCGTCACTTGCATACTTATATGAGAAGTCATATACCTCTTTCCACCACTCCTCCTTGATTGTATCAATGTTTAATCTTGGACAGATCTTTAATGTTTCCTCTTTAAACCTACCCTCTTCCCAAATCTCTTCCCATTCGACTTTTGTATGATGTCTCGCAAACTTTACCCCTGAAAATCTACACTTTTTGCGAAACTTTTTTTTAAATATCCTCTGTCCCTGTTTTGCATCTGCAACCACCACTGTTGGCATGCTCGCTATACTAAACATCGCCAATAAAAATACGACCATCAGCTTTTTCATAGATACTTCCTTTCATAATATAACATTAAATAATATCATCACTTACTTAAATATAAATATATTTATTCCAATTTTCCA
>JBEWPY010000097.1:0-6958 GCA_047689495.1 Candidatus Sulfurovum profundilacunae
CTGAAAAATCAATAGAGTTTGGTACTACCAAACGTCAAATTTAAATTTATAGAATTAGTAATTCAAAATCGTGATTACAGTTTGGACACCCTTTTGACGTTTGGCAATGCCAAACCTACAGTTTTTTTACCTTGGCTATCTCATCTCTCAACCTAGCCGCCTCTTCAAACTCCAAATTCTTAGCAGCAGCCAACATTTTTGCTTTCAGCTCTTTTACTAGTTGCTGGCGTTCTGCTTTAGGCATCTTGTCAAGTTTGCTGCGTTTGTTGTAGAGCTCGCCTTCCTCTTCTACTTTGAGGTCGGTATCGAGTTTTCTGACGGTGGTCTGCGGTGTGATATGATGCTTTTTGTTATAGGCGATCTGTTTCCGGCGTCTGGCTTCAGTAACTTCTATCGTTGTTTTCATCGATTCGGTCATCTTTTTGGCATACATCAGTACTTTCCCGTTGGCATTTCGTGCGCCGCGTCCCGCTGTCTGGATCAGTGAGGTCGTAGAGCGAAGGAATCCCTCTTTGTCTGCATCGAGGATCGCAACAAGACTTACTTCAGGCAGGTCAAGGCCCTCTCTGAGCAGGTTGATGCCCACCAGGATGTCAAATTCGCCGAGCCTGAGCGAACGGATCGTCTGGTTGCGTTCGATCGCATCCATATCCGAGTGCATATAGCGTGCTTTGAGCCCCAGGTCATTGTAGTAGGTAGTGAGCTCCTCTGCCATTTTTTTGGTCAGAACGGTGACCAGTACACGCTCTCCGCGCTCGATGACCGGCTTCATCCTGTCATGCAGGTCCTCGACCTGGTAGGTACTGTCGATCACCTCTATCTGAGGGTCAAGCAGTCCGGTCGGGCGGACGACCTGTTCGGCAATGGTCGATGAGAGACCCTGTTCAAGTTCAGCGGGAGTCGCAGAGACGAAAAGGTAGTGCGGCGCCTTGTGGATATACTCGTCAAACTTGAGCGGACGGTTATCCAGTGCCGAGGGGAGGCGGAACCCGTGCTCTACCAGCACCTCTTTGCGGCTTCTGTCGCCTGCGTACATCCCCCGGAACTGGGGCAGCGAGACATGTGACTCATCGACGATCACCAGGTAGTCGTCATGCATCGTTTCAAAGTAGTCCATCATGGAGTAGGGGGCCTCTCCCGGTTTTTTCCCCGTAAGGTGGCGCGAGTAGTTCTCGACCCCTTTGCACATTCCCGTCGCTTCCAGCATCTCCAGGTCAAACTCCGTACGCTGTTTGAGACGGTTGTACTCGACCAGGCGCTCCTCTTTCTGGAGAAATGCCAGCCGTTCGGCAAGCTCCTCCTCGATACACTTGACGGCACGTGCAAGCTTCTTTTTGCCTACGATGAACTGGTTGGCCGCATAGATGGTCACTTCCTCTTTGTGTGTGTCCTTTTCTCCCGTAAGCGAGTTGAAAGTGTAGATATCTTCCACTTCGTCACCGAAAAATTCAATGCGCACGGCGAACTCTTCGGCATAGGCGGGGTAGATGTCGATCACCTCTCCGCTGACACGGAAGTTCCCCCGGTCAAAAAACTCATCGTTTCGTTTGTATCCCATATCGACCAGCTTGAGCAGGAGTGCTTTCTGATGGTACTCTTTTCCCACACAGAGTTTCTGGACGATGGTTTTATAATCCTCGGGGGAACCCAAACCGTAGTTTGCCGAGACCGAAGCGACTACGATCACGTCGTCATGGCTGAGCAGCGAAGCGGTGGCAGAGAGTCTCAGCCTCTCCAGCTCCTGGTTGATCGAACTGTCCTTTTCGATGAATAGGTCCTGTCTGGGCAGGTAGGCTTCCGGCTGGTAGTAGTCATAGTAGCTGATGAAGTACTCGACATGGTTGTTCGGGAAAAAGCTCTTGAATTCGCTGTAGAGCTGTGCGGCGAGGGTCTTGTTGTGCGTCATGATGAGGGTGGGTTTCTGCGTCTTTTCGATCACCTTTGCCATGGTGTAGGTCTTTCCCGAACCTGTCACCCCAAGCAGTGTCTGATAGCGGTTGCCCTGAAGGATGGATTCGCTCAATGCATTGATGGCACCGGGCTGGTCGCCGGCAGGACGGTAGGGGCTCTTTACGGTAAAGGTCGACATGGGTCTCCTTATGAGTGAGAAATTAGGAATTAGGAGTTAGGAGTGATGGTTTGCATTACGTTGTAATGCTCTTATTTTTGATAGTTTTGGTGATGGAAATAAGCAAACTGAGTACTTCATCTATGTCATGATAGAGACTTTTGTGCATCTCTTTGTTAATATAGTCAGTATCGTGCAGTAAGTTTATCCAGTATTGTGTTTCGTTAGCTTCTTTGAGTGCGACAGTAAGTTTATTGAGAAAGTCAGCGTTTGACTGTGCATATTTTGATTCACTAACTAAAGCACCGATGGCAGTTCCTGATCTTAATATCTGCTTGCTTAAAACGAATTCTTTATGTTCACTTTGCAGGTATTGTGTGAGTTTGACAACTCGAATAGCAAAGGTATAACATTTCTCATAAAGAATATTTTTGTTTTGACTCATTGTGCTACTTTAATCATAAAAATAGAAGTTTTTCACCGAAAAACATACCAAAATTCCTAATTCCTAATTCCTAATTCCTAATTTTTCCGCTATTATATCAAAACCATATATCAAGGAGAAGAGATGGCAGCATTGCAAAGACTGCAAGATAAAATTGAGCAGTGGAAAGTAGACCACGAAGCGCTCAAACGTGAAAACGAAAAGCTCAGAGAGGAGCTTCAGAATGCCGCCGGTTCCAGGGGAGAGCAGGAAACGTTGATCGCGTCGCTCAAAAAAGAGCTTGAAGAGAAAGATGCCGAGATCGAAAAGATCATCGCCCAGGTGGAGACTTTACTTTCGTAAACTCTTTTTGAATCAGGACTGAAGAATCAGGAATGAAGAAGTATTGAAGGTATTGCACGGCAATACTCTAATAAAAGCACTTCAAAGAAGTGCAAACTATCCATTCCTAACTCCTAACTCCTAACTCCTAATTTAGAAAAAGGGATTTTTAATGAAAAACGTAGCACTTACGATCTCGGGGAAACGTTATGAAGTGAAGCTCGAAGATGAGTTTGCCGATTTTGTCAATGCGGATCTGCAGGCATCGGGTATCGCTTTCGACAGGGATAACCAGCCGGATGCACTGCTCAAGGCATATCTCAGGCTTGCCAGGCAGGCTACCTCCTACGAGAGCGAGATAGACTTGCTGATCGATACGCTTGAGGGGCTGTAGCGGAGCGTTTTTTCAGCCCGGAAAACCCCGATACAACATGATAAAACACCGGATTTAATGAATTTTAAAGAAAACAGTGTAAAAACATGTACAACTTCCGGGTGCGGGGGATGGTCGAAGAGTGGAATGAACTGGACTTTCCATGGGCCGACGGGAGATGTTGTATTTGAGCTTGATGACAACAGGTTTGAGTGTGACAGCGGTCCCTGTGCTACTTACGAATAACCGATGACTACTTCTCTCTATCAGTGCGTGAATGGGTAACGATCCTTTATTTTATGAGGTGGTGCTGGCAAGGTCGAGCGCCCCTGCTTCCAAATTTATATGCATGCAATCCATACCGTTAAGAATCAATATATATAAAATATAGTATTATAATCCTGTATATTTAAGGATCATGGATGAAATATCTAAAAAGATCTATCAGGGAAGATATAGAAAATTATTTAAACTACTTTCCTGTATTGCTCATATCCGGTGCCAGGCAAGTCGGTAAATCTACACTGGCTTTGCATTTGGGTGTAGACAATTATATTACGTTTGATGATATAAATATGTATCAGATGGCAAAAAATGATCCTAAGGGATTTATAGAGCATCTTGAAAAACCTGTTATTATAGATGAAGTACAGCGTCTGCCGCAACTGATGATAACCATCAAAGAGTATGTAGACAAGGAACGAATCAATGGCGGGTTTATCTTGACCGGCTCTGCTTCGCTTTCCGGGTTTAAAGATATTTCGGACTCTTTGGCAGGACGCATCGGTATAGTAGAGCTTTATCCTTTAAGTCTAAAAGAGAAGTATGAAAATGCGGGGAATATTGTCGATATATTTTCTGATAACCTGGATATGTTTTTACTAAAAAAGTATGATCACAGCACTCTGGTGCCAGATATAATAGACGGCGGTTACCCGGAGATACAAAAAATAGACAATGCAAAAGCAAAATACCTCTGGTTCAGCTCCTATATACGAACCTATATAGAGTCCGATGCAAAAGAGTTGGCAAACATACGCAACATGGATAAATTTATGAATATGTACAGGCTTTGTATGATACGAAGCGGCAATATATTTAACCAAAACGAACTCCAAAAAGAGTGTGGTTTGGACAATAAAACATTTTCCAGCTACTTCTCTGTACCGGAACACACATACCAGCTGCAAAAAGTACAACCCTTTTTTAAAAATCAACTTAAAAGACTTGTAAAGTCACCTAAGATCTACGCGGTAGATACAGGAGTATTGTGCCATCTGCTGCGTATTGCAAATGCAGAAGAGTATGAGGCTTCACCCTACAAAGGGGAGATACTGGAAACATTCGTTTATGGCGAACTGCTTAAGGCAAATACCTGCGCAAGCAGCAGGGCAGAGCTTTCATACTATAGAACATCAGATAAAAAAGAGATAGATTTTATTTTGGAGTTTTCAGACAGCATCGTCGCCATAGAAGTAAAAGCCTCTAAAAGTGTAACGAAGAGTGATTTTAAACATATCTATCATTTGGCGAACAAGATACCGGATATGTTTTCTAAGGGGATCGTACTTTATGACGGGGAAAGTTTTTTGAAAATAGATGAAAAAATGTATGCCGTTCCATTTGGGTTTTTGATATAATGAAATATTATAAAACAGTACTGCTAAAGTCAAGCGCCCCAAGTCTGATCTACTCTTCTCAAAATAGGCTGACTACAGGTTCAGTCATCACCGTACCCCTGAAAACCACAACCACAGAAGCCATTGTCGTCGCTGAGGTACAAAAGCCGTCATTTGAAACAGCCGAAATAGAGGCTGTGACAGATAGGTACTATCGTCCAGAACAGATGGAGATCGCAAAATTTATTTCCGAGTACTACTTTTCCTCTCTCTCTGAAGCGATCTCTCTGTTTTTGCCATACTCTGTAGGGGTCGATCACTGTGTCGACCCGATGGATGAGATGGAAACCAAAACATTTCCTTCAGTCCACGGGCGGATACAACGATCCGCCCCTACATTGTCAGATATCCAGCAAAACGCCTGCAACCGACTCCTGAAAAAAGAGAAAGCCCTTCTTTTCGGCGTGACGGGATCGGGCAAGACGGAGATCTTTATCTCTCTGATGGCCAAGATGCTTGAAGCGGGAAGATCTTCGATCTTTTTGATGCCCGAGATCTCCCTCACGCCCCAGATGGAGAAGCGTCTGAAAAAGGATTTCGGTGAGCGTGTCGCGATGTGGCACTCCAAACTGAGCAAAAAGAAAAAAGAGGAGATACTCGAGGGTATCTACCGCGGACAGATACAGATCGTGGCGGGTGCGCGTTCGGCGCTCTTCGTTCCCTTGAAAAACCTGGGGCTTATCGTCGTGGACGAGGAGCATGATGACAGTTACAAAGCGATGACCAGGCCGCGCTACCATGCCCGTGACGTGGCCGTACTGATGGGACAGAAACGGGGTGCCAAAGTGGTATTGGCTTCCGCCACGCCGAGCATGACTTCGTATCACAAGTATGAGGTGGTGAAGCTGGACAAGCCCTTTATCCGGACAGAGAAAAAGTTCACCTTCATCACCGGAGACAAGATAGACCGGAAGATCCTGGAGACCCTTTCAAAAAACTATCGCAAAGGGGAGCAGTCTCTGCTCTTTTTGCCCACACGGGGGAATTTCAAGTATCTCTACTGCGAAAAGTGCGGCAAGACGCATCTCTGTCCCTACTGCAGTGTCGGGATGGCGCTGCACAGAAACCGCAAACATCTCAAATGCCACTACTGCAACTACACCGAAGCGATACGGGATACCTGCAGCTATTGCGGCCATTTCCCTCTCAGAAGCGAACGTATGGGAACGCAGGAAGCCGTAGAAGTGATCGAAGAGGCGATAGAGGGGATCAGGGTAGAGAAATTCGATAAAGACAGCATTACCACGGCCAATAAACTGAAAGCGGCACTGAAACGCTTTGAAAAGAGAGAGAGCGACCTGCTTCTGGGAACGCAGATGCTGAGCAAAGGACATGACTATGCCAATATCACGCTGAGTGTCATCATGGGGCTGGACCATATCCTGGGGATGGCGGATTATCGTGCGAGAGAGAGGGCGATGAGCCTGCTGGTGCAGATCGCAGGCCGGAGCGGACGCGCCAAGAGCGCGGAGGTGATCGTACAGAGCGGAGATAAAGCGTTTTTCGAGAATTATCTGGATGACTATGAGTCTTTTATCAAAGATGAACTGGCATTTCTGGAAATGATGCACTATCCCCCGTTCGCTTCGCTTGCCCGTATATTGGTTGCAAACAAAGATGAGAGCAAAGCAGGCAAGATCACCCTAGATACGGTTACAGAACTCAAAGCCTTTGACGACATAGAGATCGTAGGACACGGAAAAGCCCCCGTGGAGAAGATCGCAAACAAATACCGGTTCCATATACTGCTTCGCGCAAAAAGCAGGGTTGCACTGCTCAAAGCGCTCCATTCGGTCGATAGAAGAGAAATCGAGATCGATATGGACCCGGTCGAATTTTCTTAGAAAATTCGAAGTGAATAGTGAAAGTCGCTTCGCTCAAGTGAAGAATTAGGAACTAGGAGTGAGGAGTGTTGGTATGCTTTTCTTCAAAAAGCTTTTATTAACAGTGAGGAATAGTTAAGTGGTGAAGGTTTGCATTGTTTTGCAATGTTGATTATTAAGGATTTGTGATAAAATGTGGTCGGTAAACCCACATGGTAACCACCCCTAATAAAAGTATCAAATTTTTCA
>JBEWPY010000098.1:0-6570 GCA_047689495.1 Candidatus Sulfurovum profundilacunae
TTGAGTATCTTCTCATACTTTTGGTGGATACCATGTTGGTGGACTTTTCTCTTTGTGCCAAAGCACCAACCGGTTTTCGTCATATTTTTGCTATAATCTTTTCCATAGAAAATAAAAAGGGATATTGTGAAACTTGTTGTAGCCATTACAGGTGCCAGCGGTGTAGGCCTTGGAAAAAAATTCATTGACTATCTGCCTGAAGAGGCCGAAGCACATATCGTCGTCTCCGACAATGCTCTGACAGTAAATGCTTTCGAACACAAACAGATAACACTGCATCAGAACGAAGACATCGCTGCTTCCATTTCAAGCGGTTCCTTTCGTGTCGATGCAACGGCCATCATCCCCTGCAGTATGAACACGCTCGCAAAAATAGCCTGCGGGATCAGCGAAAACCTTGTCACCAGAGTTGCAGCAGTCGCACTGAAAGAGCAGAAAAAGCTGCTTCTTGCGCCGCGTGAACTCCCGTTTTCTGCCATTGCCCTGGAAAATATGCAGAAACTTGCTGCTCTTGGCGCTATCATTGCCCCGCCTGTATTGGGATACTACTCCGAATCCGACTCTTTGGCGGAGATGGAACGTTTTATCATCGGAAAATGGTACGATACTCTCGGCATAGAAAACAGTTTATATGAAAGATGGGGTGATACCGATGGTATCAAGTGAGGAGTTAAGAGTGAAGAGTGAAGAATTGTGGTATGCTTTTTTATCAAAAAGCTTTTATCAATGAGAAACAAATGGACTATCTAAATAAAGGCATTGCAAAGCGATGCAAACCAGCACTATTCACTATTCACTATTCACTATTCACTCAAAACTCTCATGGGAGTTTTTCATGAGAAGAGCAATCTACCCTGGGACATTTGATCCTATCACCAACGGGCATCTGGATATCATCAAGCGTGCCTGCCATATGTTCGATGAGATTATCGTAGCCGTAGCCGATTCAGAAGCGAAAAAACCGATGTTTTCATTGGAGCGACGTATCAAAATGGTCGAAGCGGCGACAGCTGCTTTCCCCAAGATCAGCGTTACAGGGTTTAACAACCTGCTGGTAAATCTCTCGGATGAGCTTGAAGCCAATATCGTGATCCGCGGACTCAGGGCGGTCAGTGACTTTGAGTACGAACTGCAGATGGGATATGCCAATGCTTCGCTTAAAAAAGAGCTTGAGACGATCTATCTTATGCCCAGCCTGGAGCATGCCTTTGTCAGCTCTTCAGTGGTGCGCACGATTCTCAATTTTGACGGAAAAGTCGAACATCTCGTGCCGGCTGAAGCCCTGGAACTTATGAAGTGTGAGCGCTGATGGTAGTACTCTTCGAAGGGATCGATACCTGCGGTAAAAGTACGCAGATAGCACGGCTCAAACAAATACATCCGGAGATTATTACCACCAAGGAACCCGGAGGAACACAGTTTGGCATCAAGGCCAGGGAGATTCTCCTGGAGAGTTCTATCCTCTCCAAAAGAGCTGAACTTTTACTTTTTCTGGCTGACCGGGCAGAGCACTATGAAGAAGTGATCCGGCCCAATCAACACAAGCTGATTATTTCAGATCGCGGATTCATCTCCGGGATCGGTTATGCCCTGGCGAACGGTGATTTTGACCTGGATGAAATGATCTACCTTAACACGTTTGCCCTGCAGGGGAATCTGCCTGATAAAGTCATACTTTTTCTGACAGACCTGGAAACACTGCAAGAGCGCCTCGGAAGCAAAGAACTGGACGGCATAGAGCTTCGTGGCCTGGAGTATTTGCTGAAGGTGCAGGATCACATGAAAGAAACTATTCTCAAAATGGATATTCCTCATCTCTTTATCGATGCTGCCGACAGTATAGAGAATATCCATCAAACGATACTAACCTACTTGAAGGTATAATGGCATCAATTTATCGGTGCGTCGGCAAACGCACCCTACAAAAAACACACCGTTAGGGTGCGTTTGCCAACGCACCTTTTTGGATATATAAGGACTACCAATGATTAACCCTTTACGCGGTATGAAAGACCTTACTTTTGAAGAGAGTGAACGTTTTGAGTATATCGTAAATACTGCTACGACCATTGCCAGACGCTACGGCTATGGATATATTGAAACCCCTATTCTGGAAGAGACTGCACTCTTTAAACGTTCCGTAGGCGAGAGCTCTGATATTGTGGGCAAAGAGATGTATCAGTTTATCGACAAGGGGGAAAATGATGTCTGTATGCGTCCTGAAGGTACGGCAGGTATCGTCCGTGCTTTTATTTCTGCCAAACTTGACCGTCAGCCCGTCAAACAGAAATTCTACTATCACGGCCCGATGTTCCGTTATGAAAAACCGCAAAAAGGAAGACTCAGAGAGTTTCACCAGTTTGGATGTGAGAGCTTCGGTGAAGCTTCGGTCTATGAGGATTTTACTATCATTGCGATGATAAGCCAGATCTTTGATGCACTGGGTATCGGATATGAACTCCAGATCAATTCCCTCGGCTGTAAAGTCTGTATGCCAAACTATAAAGAGACGCTTATCCGCTCGTTAACTGAAATCAAAGAGGAACTTTGTGAAGACTGTAACCGCAGGATAGGCACGAACCCTATCCGTGTACTCGACTGTAAAAACGATAAATGTCAAACACTGCTGGTGGAGTCTCCCAAACTGACTGACTACCTTTGTGAAGCATGTGACCCTGACTTCAGAAAACTGAAAGAGCTGCTGGAGCAGGAGGGTATCAGCTACACAGTCAATGACAATCTTGTAAGAGGATTGGACTACTACGCCAAAACGGCCTTTGAATTTGTCAGCAGCGAGATCGGTGCGCAAAGTGCCATTGCAGGCGGCGGACGCTATGACAGACTGGTCGAATTCCTGGAGGGGAAACCTACCCCTGCTGTAGGATTTGCTCTGGGTATCGAGCGTATTATGGAACTGGTCAAGATGCCAGAGAAAGAGCGCGAAGGATACTATCTGGGTGTTATGACCGAAGAGGCCCTTCCGCTACTCCTCAAACTCGCAACACAAAAACGCCTTTCGGACAAAGTGATCGTAGAGTACAACTCCAAAGGGTTCAAAAGCCACATGAAAGGGGTAGACAGAGCCAATGCACGCTACTGTATACTGATCGGAGAAAATGAATTGAAAGAAGGTACTGTATGGATCAAGGATATGGAGAACAAAGAGGAAAAAAGTATCAGCCCAGAAGCGTTTTAGCGCAGCCAGGCCAGCAGATCCCTGCCCAATCTCTCCATCGCTCTGTTGCTCGCCTCGACATATCCCTCGGCATTTGTTGTTTTGGTAGCTTCCTTATAACTGAAGCGTTTGCTTTTAACCAGTTTCCCGGTTTGCGTCGAAACCAGAGCAAAATCGATAGAAACAACTGCATGAGATGCGTCGCCTCTTACCCGATGGGAAAAATCAAAGACCGTACTCTCCAGACGATAGTCTGCCTGTGCCGTAGAGGCATAGGAAACAACCCCTTTGAAAAGTCCGCTCTCCTGAATGGTCTGTATAAATGTCCCCTGCAGAATCTTTCCGAGATCATTGGACCACTGCGAGTTTTGATAGGAGCCTTGCAAGGTGGGAGAGTATGAAAAATAGATTTTTTGACTGATCTTCTCTTTCAGGCTTTGCGGCTGCATCACTTTGATACTCTTCTCCCTATACTTACTGCTGGATGAAACTTTCTCTATCGTATGCGCCTGAAGCGTATACAGGGCAAGTGAGGACTGTTTCATGCCGCATCCGCCAACTATCATGGCAATAGCAAATAAAAATAGTGTTTTTGTCATTCCCCCGGTCCTTTCAGCGGTGTTCTGGATTTGAAGATCAAATCACTTGGACTCTCCTCCAGTTCTGTCGCAAGATCACCCATCTGCGATACAAGGATCTGCATATCCACCAGCACCGGTTCAAGTATCTTTTTCAGATTATAGTCACCCCGATCCAGACTCTGCTCAATTTTCAATGCCATACGGTTAAAGTTTTTTACCGCAGGGAGAAAGACTTTTTTCATCGAAGCAAAATCCTCTGTAGCGCCTTCAAAGTTTTGGCTTATTTTTTTAATATTTACTCTAAACTCTTCAAGCAAACTCATCGTTTCTTCTTTGACTTGCTGGCTGCCTTTGGTCAACTCTTCGACATTGCTGAGGATATGCTTCACTTTTTCAATGTTATCGTCAGATAAAATCTTCTCTCCCTGTAGTAACAGGCGGTCCAGCCTTACAGAGAGAGATTCTATATTAAGGCTGAGTGTTGTGACAAGAGAAGGCTTTGTTTTGATCGTAGGGATATGCTCATCAGTCGGTTTCAGTGTTTTTGCACCGTTGCTGCCCCCCTCTATCTCAATAGAGAGCAGCCCTGTAACACCGAACATTTTTGTACTGGCTACCATATTTTCTTTGATCGGAACATCACGATTTATTTTTAAAAAAACTTCAATCTGTTCAATATTTTCCGGATTAATACGGATATCGCTTACCCGGCCTATACCGACTCCTCTGTACATTACATTTGAATCAACAGAGAGCCCGGCGACGGAATCGCTCATCTCCAACCTGTACGTATAATACTCTTCTGAAGTACCGTATTTCCCCAGCCAGAAAGCAAACCAGACGAGCCCTGCACCAAAGAGCAGTACAAAGAGGCCGACTATCATATAATTGACACGACTATACATCTTTCACCTTTTCAAATCTCTCTTTGGTATATTCATTTTTAAAAAAATCTTCTATAAACGGATGATGTGATTGTAACACATTTTCCAAACTCCCCTGAGCAATCACTTTTTTGTCTGCCAGCACTGCCATCCTGTCTACGATACTGAATATCGTATCCAGGTCATGCGTGATCATCACGACGGTAATCCCCAGAAGATTACGCAGATCGACGATGAGCTTATCAAAGTTGCGTGCTCCGATAGGGTCCAGCCCTGAAGTCGGTTCATCCAGGAAAAGTAGTTTCGGTTCCATTGCCAAAGCTCTTGCAAGTGCCACACGCTTGGTCATCCCCCCGCTCAGCTGCGAGGGGTAGAGGCTTCCGGCATGCGGATCCAATCCGACCATTCTAAGTTTGGATGCAACGATACTGTCTCTCATTTTTTTGGAGATGTCCGTATACTCTTTGAGCTGCACTTCAATATTCTCCGCCACAGTCAGTGAAGAGAAGAGTGCGCCGAACTGAAAAAGCACCCCCCAGTCCCTGCGCAGTTTTTGTGTTTCATTGAAACTGATATTTTTAAGGTTTTGCCCCAGAATCATGATCTCTCCGGCATAGGGTTCAAGCAACAGGATCATCTCTTTCATCAGCACAGATTTACCCGATCCGCTTTCACCCAATATTGCAAAGATCTCATTTTCATTCACATGTAAATTCAAACCATCATGTATGGTCCTGTCACCGAAACGGGTAACGATACCGCTTACTTCGATGACCCTGTTCATAAGCCAAGCTCCGTATAGATCACGGAAAAGAGTGCATCAAAAGCGATCACTAAAAAGATACCGTTTACAACCGAAGCTGTCGTATGCAAACCGATGCTTTCAGTATTTTGTGAAACCTGAAACCCCCTGAATGCGCCGACAGAGGCAATGAGAAAAGCAAAAACAGGCCCTTTGATCATCCCCAGGATATAATGCTTTACTTCCAGTATCTCATATAAACGGTCCGTAAACTGAACCATAGAGATGCCAAGCTGCATGCCTGAAGCAACCATGCCTCCGAATATGCCTACAATATCGGCAAAAAAGATCAGCAGAGGGAGGGAGATCATCAATGCTACGATACGCGGCAGCACCAGAAAGGTATAAGGGTCAAAACCCATCGTACGCATCGCGGCTGTCTCCTCTGTGATCTTCATGGCTCCTATCTCCGCGGTATAAGCCGAACCGCTGCGGCCGGCGATAACGATAGCGGTGATCATAGGGCCAAGCTCACGCGTGATGGAGATCGCTATCGTATCCACGATAAAAATGTCCGCACCAAATTTTGCCAACTGTACGGCACCCTGGTAAGCAATGACCATTCCCACCAGAAAAGAGGTCAAACCGATGATCACCAAAGCATTGAAACCTGACTGATGGATATGGTAGACTGTCTCTTTGATCCGTATCTCTTTGGGGTGTAAAAGCGTATGAAACAATACAAAAAAAGTTTCTCCCAGAAAGGCAATAAAATCTTTCGTATCTTTCATAAGCTCTACCGTGTTCCTGCCCAAAACCTCCAACAGATTACTCTCTCTGGGAGGCTCGATATCCATACTTTCCCTGCGCAGAAGTTCATACATCTCTTTCTGCTCTGGTGTATACCCTGTAACGATCACTTCGGTATGCTCTGAAAACTTTTTGAAATATTCGGAAAAAAGCAGAATACCGGCAGAGTCGAATGCTTTGACAGAGGAGAGGTCCCAGATAATCTTTTTATCAAAACGTATCTTCTGCAGCTGATTTTCAATAGAAGAGACACTCTCCAGTGTCCACTCTCCCCGTGCGATAAGTCCGATATGGTCCGGGTTGGTCTCTTCTTGCAGATATGCTGTTGTCATCTTATCATTATAGGTAAGATTCGATTAAGTTAAGGTATAATATCCA
>JBEWPY010000010.1:0-32175 GCA_047689495.1 Candidatus Sulfurovum profundilacunae
TAATTAAAAGGCTTGGATTGACATGAATCATCGATGCAGTGTTTAAGATAGATTTTTTTTAATTATCCTTTTTTTTCAATACCCTTCCTTTATATTTCATAAAATATCCACTTGACTCGAGTCAAGCAAATGGACCTAATTTTTTTGCTAGAATCAAAAACAGTTATGTTCTGCATAATTAAAATTTAATTTATTGGAGGTAAAGAGTATGGGTTTGAATAGACGTGAGTTTTTGAAGAATTCAGCAGCAGTTGCAGCCGCAGGCGCTGTGGGTATCTCGGTCCCGCAAGAGGCTGAGGCAGCAGCCGCTAAAGCTGAATCTGACTGGCGATGGGATAAAGCAGCCTGCCGTTTCTGTGGTACGGGATGTGGAATCATGTTGGCTACGAAAGGTGGCAAGATCGTTGCTGTGAAAGGTGACCCGGCAGCTCCGGTCAACAGGGGTCTTAACTGTATCAAAGGATACTTCAATGCTAAGATCATGTATGGTGCGGACAGGCTTAAGACGCCGCTTTTGAGAGTCAATGATAAAGGTGAATTTGACAAAAAAGGAAAATTCAAACCTATTTCATGGCAGCGTGCGTTTGATGAGATGGAAAAACATGCGAAAAAAGCATTGAAGGCGAGCGGTCCTGAAGGTGTAGCAGTCTTTGCATCCGGCCAATATACGGTCATGGAAGGGTATGCGGCGCAGAAAATGATGAAAGCCGGATTTAGATCCAATGCGATCGATCCGAATGCACGTCACTGTATGGCGTCAGCAGTTGTCGGCTTCTACCAGACATTCGGTATCGATGAGCCGTCAGGCTGTTATGATGATATCGAGCTTACCGATACGGTAGTTTCATGGGGATCCAATATGGCGGAGATGCACCCGATCCTCTGGTCGCGTGTAAGTGATAGAAAGCTTTCCAACCCTGATAGGGTAAAAGTGGTCAATCTCTCTACGTATACACACAGAACATCTGACCTTGCCGATATCGAGATCATCTTCTCTCCACATACAGACTTGGCACTCTGGAACTATGTAGCACGCGAAATTGTTATGAGAGACAAAAAAGGCGGCGGTACAGAAGATGTCATTGACTGGGATTTTGTGAAGAAGCATATGGTTTTTGCAGTCGGTCCGGTGAATATCGGTTACGGTATGAGACGTGCTGGTGAAAAATCTATCAAAGATGGAAAATATTCTGCTTCGGAAATGGAAACGGTATCCAAAGAGATGGAGAAAAAGGTTTCTGCAAAAGAAGCACCGGCGCTCGAGTCGTTTGGCTACAAAGAGGGTGATACGATTAAACATAAGTCCGGTACCCTTGCGCACTGGGAAATTTCGTTTGAAGAGTATAAAAAATTTCTTGAACCTTATACGCTTGATTACGTTGCCAAGATCGCTAAGGGTGATCCGAATGAAGATATTGAAGTATTCAAGAAAAAGCTTCAGGCGTTGGCTGACCTCTACATCGAAAAAGGAAGAAAGGTTGTCTCTTTCTGGACCATGGGTATGAACCAGCACACCAGAGGAACGTGGGTAAACACTCTCTCTTACAATGTGCACTTTATGCTGAACAAGCAGGCAAAACCTGGTTCAGGTGCATTCTCGCTTACCGGTCAGCCTTCAGCGTGTGGTACGGCGAGAGAGGTCGGTACCTTCTGTCACAGACTGCCTGCGGATATGATGGTGAAAAACCCTAAACATAGAGCAGTCACTGAGAAAGGCTGGAATGTTCCGGCAGGTACGATCAACCCGGTAGGTAACCAGCACATCATGAAGATCCACAGAGATATCGAGGATGGTGTGGTGAAATTTGCATGGGCGAATGTATGTAACCCTTATCAGGATTCAGCTTTGGCAAACCACTGGATCAAAGCTGCAAGAGAGATGGATAATTTTATTGTGACTTCAGACGGATATCCTGGTATCTCGGCAAAAGTATCTGACCTGGTACTTCCATCGGCAATGATCTATGAAAAGTGGGGTGCATACGGAAATGCTGAACGCCGTACACAGCACTGGAGACAGCAGGTCATTCCTGTAGGTGATGCGATGAGTGATACCTGGCAGTGGGTAGAGTTCGCTAAGAGATTTACCGTCAAAGATCTTTGGGGTGAATCAACGCTCAGAAACGGTAAAAAACTTCCGAATGTGATCGCAGAAGCGAAGAAAATGGGATACAACGAAGATACGACTATGTATGAGATCCTCTTTGCGAATGACAGAGCGAAATCTTATAAAGTCGATCTGAACAAGTTCCCACAAAAGGGCTACGATAACAGTGAAGCGATCGGTGACCACAGAAACGTGCTTGGAAGTGACGGTAAACCTTGGAAGGGGTATGGATTTATGATCCATGAGTACCTCTTTGAAGAGTATGCAAGCTTTGGTAGAGGACACGGGCATGACCTTGCGCCGTTTGAAGTTTATCATAAGGTAAGAGGTCTCAAATGGCCGGTTGTTGACGGCAAAGAGACGCAGTGGAGATTTAATGTCAAGTATGACCCGTATGCGGCGAAAGCAGCTAAAAAGACAGGAGCCAAGGACTTTGCCTTCTATGGTACATTGGCCAAAGCATTGTCTCAGGGTGATCTGACCGGTATCCAAGATAAAAAGAAAAAACCGCTTCCGAATAAAGCGAAGATCTTTGCAAGACCATATATGGATCCACCGGAAATGCCAGATGAAAAATACGATACCTGGATGTGTACAGGGCGTGTACTTGAGCACTGGCACAGCGGTACGATGACGATGAGAGTTCCGGAACTTTTCCGTGCGGTTCCTGAAGCACTCTGTTATATGAATCCGAAGGATGCGAAAGCGAAAGGCTTTAAGCAGGGTGAGTTGATCTGGGTTGACTCGAGAAGAGGCAAGGTAAAAGCCAGAGTAGAGACCAGAGGTCGTAACAGACCACCTCAGGGATTGGTATTTGTACCTTGGTTCGATGAGAAAGTCTTTATCAACAAAGTCTGTCTTGATGCGACATGTCCAATGTCAAAACAGACTGACTATAAAAAATGTGCTGTTAGGTTGATGAAAGCTTAATAAAGGAAAAAAGTAAATGAGTAACAAAAAAAAGCCTCAGATCAGTGAACGAAGAAGGTTCTTTACAAATGTTGCTCATAACGTCGGATTGGGTGTTATGGGCGGATTATTATGGGCAGGATATACGGATAAATCGAAGAGTGCACCATTAACTTTACGTCCGCCTGCAGCGCTTGATGAAGACGACTTTTTAAGTGCCTGTATCAAGTGTGGCCTGTGTGCTGAGGCGTGTTTGAACCGTGAAAGCAATATTGATGCCGAAACGGGAAAACCGAGGCCGGCTACACTGAAAATGGCTAAAGCCGAGGATGATGTCACGATTGGTACGCCATTCTTCAAGCCTTTGGATATTCCTTGCTATATGTGCGAAGATATTCCGTGTGTTCCTGTCTGTCCGACAGGGGCACTTGATGTGGCGTCAGTCACCAACAAAAAAGGTGAACTTGACTTCAGGATGATGGATATGGGGATTGCCGTGGTGGAACCCAATGCATGTATTGCATTCTGGGGGATACAGTGTGATGCCTGTTATCGTGCATGCCCGCTTCTGGATGAGGCGATCAAGCTTGAATATCACAGGAATGAGAGAACAGGCAAACATGCCTTCCTCAAACCTGTCATTGATATGAATATCTGTACAGGCTGCGGTTTGTGTGAAAAAGCATGTGTGACAGAGAAGCCTGCAATTTTCATACAGCCAAGAGAGATAGCATTGGGTTACCCGGGTGATCACTATGTGAAAGGCTGGGATACAGAAGACCAGGAAAGGGTTGCAAAACAATCTGAAAAGGATGTAACCACCACAACAAAACGGAGTGATCAGCCGCCTGCCGACTATTTGAATGAAGGAGTAGACTTTGAGTAATGTGAAATATCTAATCCTGAGAAGAATAAGCCAGGTGACTTTGCTGGTACTCTATTTTGGTGCCAATGCCTATGGTTGGAAAGTACTTGAAGGGACGATGTCCAGTTCACTACTCTTTGAGACGGTTCCTTTGAGTGACCCCTTTGCTGTACTTCAGATGTTGGCAGCGGGTGCAATACTTTCATTTGATGTGATTTTGGGAGCGATGATTATCGCACTCTTTTACGGTCTTATCGGAGGTAGGGCCTTCTGTTCATGGGCCTGTCCGGTCAATATGGTGACAGATGCTGCCAATTGGTTGAGACGAAAGCTTTTTATTGACAAGATAGAAAGAAAAGTATGGGTGAGCCGTAATATCAGATACTACTTGATCGTTCTGGCTTTGATCATCTCATTTATAAGCGGATTGGCCGCATTTGAGATCATCTCGCCGATTACGATCATGAACCGGGGAGTGATCTTTGGTTTTGGTGCTGGTGCGGGTCTGTTGGTAGCCATATTTCTATTCGATCTTTTTGTGCTGAAAAACGGCTGGTGCGGACATATCTGCCCATTGGGCGGAATACACTCAATGATCGGAAAGTTCAGTTTGTTGAGAGTAAAACATAACAGTGACAACTGTACGCTCTGTATGAAGTGTAAAGAAGTTTGTCCTGAAGTACAGGTACTCAATATGGTAGGTAAACGCAGTGAATTTGTTGTACAGCAAGAGTGTACCAACTGCGGAAGGTGTATAGATGTGTGTGATGATGATGCACTCGGTTTTAATATACGAAATTATTTAAAACAATGATAGGAGGAAATAAATGAGAAAAGTAGTCAAACTAGCTGCACTTAGTATACTGGCAACAGCGCCAGCATTGTATGGTGCAAGTATTGCAGCGTGTACTGGTTGTCATGGACAACAGTTTGAAAAAGTGGCAATGGGAAAATCAAAAGTTGTGAAGGATATGAGCAAAGAAGATATCATTGCAGCAATGAAAGGATACAAAGACGGTACGTATGGCGGTCCGATGAAAGGGCTTATGAAAAGTCAGGTAGCCAAATTGGATGATGCGGCAATAGAAGGAATCGCTGCATTGATCAAGGGCAGTACTGCAACACCGACAGATAAGGCGACAGAGCATGCTGCAGCTGCGGCCGTGGCTGAGTCAAAAGTGATCGATATCAATAAAAAAGCTTGTGACCCCAAAAGAATCAATAAAGAGGACCTGGGTAAAAAAACGACAGTATCAGAAGAAGCGCTGGGATTGAGAAAAACAGATCTTTATGCTGAAAACCAGGATACGGAAGGTGTCCAGGCTGACTATAAAAGACCTGCACCGGGTGCGAGTACAAGATTTGAGAGAGCATTTGTCAATGCACCGCCGATGATCCCGCATGATGTAGAAGGTATGCTGCCCATTACAACAAACAACAATCAGTGTATTGGGTGTCATATGCCTGAGCCGGCAAAAAGCATGGGTGCAATCCCGATTCCGGAGTCGCACTTTACAAACTTCAGGCCTAAAACGGTGATGGAGGGTAATAAGGTTGTAAAAGAAGGTAAAGAGCTTGGAAAAGCCAATACAAGTGATGTTTTGGTTGCAAAAGCTGAGCATATGAAAACCCTTTATCAGGGTAGATTCAACTGTTCGCAGTGTCATGCCCCACAGGCTAATATAGACACAGTTGTTGGTAATACTTTCCAGCCTGATTTTAAAGATGAAAAAGGGAAAGCATCTTCCAATCTGATGGATATTATGAATGAAGGTGTACAATAGTGGTAGAGAGACGTGATTTCTTAACACTGTTTAAACAACCTTTTGACCAAAAAAGTAAGGCGTCCACCCTTGTGGTGAGACCCCCTTACTGTTCGGATGAATCTGCTTTTCAGAATGAGTGTCCCGCATGCGAAACACAGGCATGTGTTACTTCTTGTGATGAACAGATCATTATCTTTGATGCGAACAGTGCACCGATACTGAATTTTACAAAGAGCGGTTGTACTTTTTGCGAAGCGTGTGCCGAGGCATGTGAAAAGGACGGTTTGGGTATTCTGAGCCTCTCCAACACACATACTTCAGATAAGGTGAATGCCGAGTTTACAATTTCAACTGCAAGCTGTGTTGCACATCATGGCGTCATATGTTTCTCCTGTAAGGAACCTTGTATTGATGATGCGATATTATTTAACGGAATGTTCAATCCGGTGATAGATAGGGATAAGTGTACGGGATGCGGTTTTTGTATGCAAAAATGTCCAACCAAAGCGATAAGCTATACTGCCATACCGGTAGCAGCAAGAGAGGAGAGCGGAGAATGAAAAAAATTATGATGGCATGGTTTTTTACACTGATATTGATCGAAGCGGCACAGACTTTGACTCCCTTACATGAGATTGTAGTAAAGGGGACAGCAAAAGATATTGTCGTTGATGAAACACATCTCTATGTCGGAACCGACCAGGGAAAGCTGCAGGTGTATGATTATCAGGCGAAACAGTTTGTAAAAGAGATCAGTTTGCCCAATGTAATAGATTTTGTAGGTGACAGTGTCCCGGCAAGGGTATTCAGTGTTGATCACATAGAGGGGAGATTTCTTCTTTTAAGCGACAGCGGTAAGGGAGGGTATTCGGACCTTTGGATCCATGAAAATAACCAGACGATACAACTCTTAGGTGCTGAAGACAAAAAAGCAGTGATTAAAGCAAGATTCATTGATAAGGACCATATCCTTTTAGGATATCTGAGCAATGAAGCCGTACTGTATGATGTCAAAGAGCGTAAAGAGCGTTATCGGGTGCAGCTGAGCGAGTCTAAGTTTTCAGATTTTGCCCTGAACGAGGATAAAAGCAAGGCGGTATACGGGTGTGAAAGCGGTGTCCTTTCTGTGATTGAAACATTAACAGGAAAGATTATCAAAACTTTAAAGGGCATCAATAGGGACAATACGTATAAAGTCGATTTTAAAAAGGATACGGTTTCTGCAGCCGGACAGGACAAGAGGGGTGCGATCTACAGTGTTTCAAGCGGAGAAGGAGATTTTATAGAAGGAAGTTTTCTGATCTATGCCACCGGGCTTAGTCCAAGTGCATGTCAAGTTGCTTTTGCCATGGATGAACGTAACAACATTTCGATATACAATGTTAACACCAAATCAAAACGATATTTGCTCAAAGGACAGAAAAGTACACTCAATGCAATTATTTTTAAAGATAAACAGACTCTTTTTTCTGCCAGTGATGACAATACCGTTATGATGTGGAAACTTAAATAGGAGGTTAGTATGATGGATACATCATTTGATATGTTTATAGAGACAGAGGTTCCAGAAGGTGAAATTATTATATCAAGAACCGATCTAAGCGGAATCATCACTTATACAAATGAGACATTTGCGAAAATAAGTGGTTATGAAGCAACTGAACTGATCGGAAAACCACACAATATCGTAAGGCATCCGGATATGCCGAAATCAGTCTTTAAAGATCTCTGGGAAACACTCAAAAGAGGAGAAAGCTGGCAGGGTTATGTGAAGAATAAGCGTAAAGACAATGGATACTATTGGGTCCATGCAAACATTTCCGGGGTCTATAAAAACGGAGAACTTGTCGAGTACAAATCACTGCGTTCGCCTATCGATGAAGAGATAAAGGCCAAGATGCAAAACGAATATGATGCCTTACGAAAAAGTGAAGAGAAAAGCTCCAGGGTTGTGTTGTATGTGACGGATGAGCAGTTGGATCAGATTGAAAAGCTGCTCTGATTTTGTTATAATCAAAAAGGTAAGAAAGGAAAAAAATGAATGTATCAAGTATTGTAATACAGGTTAAGCCTGAAAATTATGCGAGTGTGAAAGAATCACTGGAAGAGAAGAAGGTGTGTGATTATCATTTCGGTGATATAGAGAAAGGGAAAATGATCGTTACGATTGAGGGGAAAGATGTAGAGGAAGAGATCAAAAAACTGGTAAGTATCCAGAAAACAAAGGGAGTGATCGCCGCGGATATGATGCAAACCTATCAGGAAGAGCTGGATGGGGCGATCAAAGAGCTGGAATCCTCGGAGGAAATCCCGGATATACTGACTGATGAGAATATCGATGCCCGTGACATTGTCTATAACGGTGACCTCAGAAAAAAGAATTTAGGTTTCTAAGATGGGCGGTGTCATAGAATCAGTGATAAAGAGCAACCCTTTGGGACGTTGGTATATTGAGCTTAACGATACGATGAAAGAGGAGGGTGAGGATATGCAGATTTGCCTGGATATTGATGAGTATGCGCAGAAAATCGAAAAAATGGGAGAAGAGTACGGTGGGGAAGTAGAAGTCGTGTGGTCTGCAGATGACAATGTTTCACCCGTACAGATCAACGAAGTCCGCAAGCAGATCATGGCATACGAAGCCGAACGAGAAGCACAGAAAGAAGCTTCTGCACATTCAGCAGACGGTACCCCGAATTTCCAGGGGTAAGTGTGCCAAAACTCTTCAAAGAGCTCTATGGAGCGGGGATACTCTTTTTTTATTATATGAAATATATTATCCTGGCAGGATGGCCGATCCTCTATTTCGACCTGGAGTATCAGGAGAACATCCTTTTGGATATTCTCTGGCTTTTTTGTCTGGGAATGGCCGTAAAAGATATTCTTTTCGTAATAAGATCAAACAAGCAATAAACTACGAGGCTACTTCCATATCAAACTTTTCACCTTCCCTCTGTGTTTTTTTATAAAGAAGGTGTGCGTGGATGATCTGATAACTCATCCATCCAAAAGAGAGCATTAAAAGCCCGGCAACAAGATAAATAGCTTGGGGTATCACTATGGAGAGCAGAGAGGCTGATAGTGCAGCCGCATGTATCCAAAAGTGTTTTTTTGCAGTCCTGGGGTGAATCACTTCGTGCATCATAGGTGCAGTAAAGTATCCCTGGCTATTGAGGTGAAACCAGGTCAGGAACGGTATGATCTTGTAGAACATCCCAAAGACGATACTGAGAGCAAATGTTGTAAAAAAGATGATACTGAGTGTAGTGATCCACTGGACATTGATAAAAAGCCCGGCAAACATTCCTGTCATGCTTATGATCAAACTACTCATACCCAAACGCCAAAACCAGACTGTGGCATCGGCGATAGGACGCTTTCTCTGAGAGAGTCTCAGCAGGGTAACTATAGCGTAGGTGATGAGCTCTATGACAAGAAGTACTTTTAAGAGTATTGCATTTTGCGGTGCAAAAAGTCCAGCAGCAAAGTCAGCCAAAAGGGTTAGCAGGATCGCCTTGGTGAGATATTTGCTTAGAAGTATCGGATAAGGCGGCGTCACATAGAACATCTCGATGACCTGGAAAGAGATCGCAATGATAAGCAGTGTGATCCATCCGAAGAGCCCCAGAGAGTAATGCGCTTCTTTGACCTGTAGATAGTAATTTCCCTCAAAGTGCCCACCAAGCGTGCCTGTGAGATAGAGCGCCAGCAGTACAAGGAGGGTAAAACTGATCAAGGCGATCATCATCCCTCTTGATGAATCCGTATGGTTTTGAATCCTGCCAAGATTTTGCAGCATGAGGTATACAATAGAGAGAAGAGTGACAGCCAAAAGAAGGGAAGCAACACTGTAGAGCCAACTATGGTGATAGTTGAAGGCTGCCAGAAGCATTACTGTCCCTATGATGAGCGGATACTGTACCCAATTGGCCTTTTTGACAGGGGAGGTGAGCGTGACTCCCGCGATCACCGGAAGCATCTGAAAGAGTGATGCAAACATAAAAGAGAGCATCACTCCCAGCGTAAGTATATGCGTCAAAGTAACTGCTGCGGAAGAAGAGGGATCATATGCCTCTCTACCGTAGAAAAAAAGCGCTATTCCTGCGAGGATACCAAAAAGCGAACCGCTGAAAAAAAAGCGAAAGACTACCGAAATCGGCGGTGCTTGATCGAGTGATAATCCCTGCTGGCTAAACATCTAGAAATTCACCCAGATTTACGGTAGTGTCCTTTGTGATCAGGATATGCCACTGACCGGTATTATCCTCATGATTGAGTACCTGGTATCCGAGTCCTTTGGCAAGTTCAATAAGAGGGATAGGGTTTTTACGGTGGAGCATATAAAGAAAACTATCACTCTCCATTTTCCTCAAGATGGTTGTTGCTTTCTCCAGAGGTTTCGGGTGTTCCATTTCCCTGGCATCTAAAGATATTTTTTTCATAGTTTCTTGTTTTTCATTGCCTCTAATGTTGTTTCCCTCACATCAGCCGGAAGCATTCTGTCACACATTGCATAGAGCATCTGCTCCTCTTTCATATTATGCTGTTGCAATAGGATCATCATAGATTCGGCCAAAGAGAGATAGGCATCTTTATCTTTATCTAAGAGTGCTTCTGCCATTTTTCCGATCAAACCTTTGACCTGTTCATGCTCGTATAGCATGACCCTGGTAGGCCCTTCTGTACTGCCCATTTGTTTTTCAAATGCGGGGAAAAGCTCTTCTTCCTCTTTTTTGAAGTGTGTGAGCGTTTCATCTGCAAACGCTTCGTACTGTGAGACAGCTATTTCCCAGTCATCTTTTGCTACCGCCTCTTCTGCTTTGGCAAAATATACATCGCATTCCCGGTGTTCTTCTTTCATATAGCTTGAAATGTTCATGATCTCTCCTTAGTCTATGGTAATCAGTTTTTTCCCTGTTTCAGCAGTCAGCAGGATTTTTTCAACACGTTCCTGCCAGAGTGCCTTGAAAAGGTCGCTTTCCTCTTTGCTTGCTATCCCCTGAAGGGTTTTCCCCATTACAAGTTTCATCCTTTCATCGGGAAGGATGGATGAAGGATCATAGCTCACGCTTACAGACTTATTGGTATCTATTCTTGTGAGAGTGATCTCCCCTTGCATCGGTTCATTATAGGCAACCAGGTTGTTTCTGCTGAAATTTCCCTGTATTCCTTTAAATCCTGCTTCATCGCTGCCGCCTACGATATAAGAGATAACATTGCCTATTACGCCTGTTACCCCTTCCGCTTTGTCGCCTTTCATACTGACCTTTACAGAACCTCTCTGAGGTAAACTGTCAGGATAGAGTGCCTTGAGCCCATGATATGCCATAAGGTAGGCCCCGGCTACAGTAGGGCAGGAGTGGCCTGCAAGCTTTACACAGTCTAAATAGCTGATCTCTACCAAACCCTCATCAATAGCACCCAGGAATTCACTCAGGGGGTCATGAAGGTTGATGGGTTGTACTTTTGTATAATAATCAGGATATGTCATATTTTTTCCATTACATTTTTTTATTGTTTATGATTATAATACCAATCGTTCATTTGAGTGTTGATTTGTATCAATCTCTCTATAAGATTGTGATAAATATAGAGAAGAGTTACCGGCGTATAGCTCCTGCTCTCTGTCGATTAATAAAATTTAAGAAAAATACCGATGAGTGCAGAGAGTATGATTGTGATGAGGATAACCAGCGGTGCATGCCATTTTTCGGATAGACTGAATACGCTTTGCAGCCATTCCGTGATCTTCATTGCAGGGAATGCCATAAAGAGAAGCATCACGATACTGAAAACAAGTGTTAAGATTATATTGAGCATTATTGTACTCCGTAATATCGCTGGATAAAGGTATACTCTTCTTCTGAGAGCAGGGGGAGAGAGGAAAGGGTTGAGCCGTTATCATCCAGGATAAAGAGTGAACCTTTTTCAATTTTTAAATGTTTCTGTCCCCATCCCTTTTCAAGTGTCTCAAGACGTTTGAAGAGATCCATATTGCTCGGTTTTTCTTTAAAATCGGGATCCTCTTTGCTCATGATCTGGATCCCTCCAAACCGCTGCTCCATATAGTAGGGGCTGTACGCTTTGACTGTACTGTAGACACGTTCATTTTTCGCACTTGGCCTACTTTCGAAAAATGCACTTATGCCGAGTATCAAAAAAGCCAACCCCAGTGCAAAAGGAAGATATTTGTTTACAGATTTCATTCCACTGCCTTCATATACTAATTTTGAATAAGTATAGAACCTTTTAGACCAAAAAAGATTGATGAATATCAAACAACTCTATAGCCATAGTATGTTACTATCCTTAAAAATGATACGCAGATAAGGGATAATTCGATGAAAAAAATAGGGGTAATGATTACGGTTTTGACGATCACACTGTTTTCTGCAGAGACTCAGAAAGGGGTTGAAGCGCTTTCAGGAGAAACAAGGGCACTTCTCTCAGAGGAGATGAGGCATTTGGAGAGTGGAATGCATAGGGTTTTTACTTACATTATAAAGGGGGAGTATGAGGAGATTGCCAAAACAGCAACGGATATCCAGAATAGTTTTATTTTGAATAAAAGTTTGACAGGAGCACAGAGAGCCGAACTGCAGGCAAAAATCCCCAAAGCATTCATAGAACTGGACCGCACGTTTCATGCGACTGCGGGAAAACTTGCCGAGGTAGCTGAGTTTGAGGATAGAAAAGGGGTCGAAGAGAACTTTGCACGGATGACAGAGCTTTGTGTCAAGTGCCATGCGAGATATGCAACACATCGCTTTAAGCTGTTTTCTGAGTAAAACAATGCTTTTTATACATGAAATATAATAATATTAAAAATTTAGATGAGGAGATCAAATGGAAAAGTTTTTCTTTTTAGAGGGAGCATACCTGATACTTGGAGGTATTGTACTTCTTATTACACTGTTTGTTACGACAAGGCCTTTTATGGCAAAAGGAGCTGTTAAAAAAGGGATGATCGGTGTGAGTATTGTCCTTGCGGTGATGATAGGGGCACACTACAGTACTACAATCAATAGAATGTCAAAGGTAAAAAAAGCTTTTGAGAACGGTGAAACGATTATCTGTGAGAGCCGTATGCAGCGTAAAGTAGCGCCGTCTGTTATTATTAAAAAGTCACAGGGCTGGCGTCTGGAAGAAGATAATTTTGTCTCTCCCGAGTATTCCCGTCCATTCTTCACTGCAAGGTGTATTGTCAAATAACTCCTTTTGATAGGTACAGGCATACTTGCTTGTACACCATATCTCTCTCTTCTATAAAATAATATTTGATATCAATTTCAGTAGTTAATTTTTTTTATTAATTTTTATTTTATTGATATAAGTCAATCCGCCGTCCTTTTTTTGTTGTCATAATAATCGTATGCTCAAGGCCCTTGAAGCCTTTGTGTAAATAGATATTTTAAAGGAGAAACGATAATGGAAACATTGATTATAATGCCGGAGATAGCGACAGACCAATTTCTGCCTATCTTTATAGAGGCGACAATGGTCCTTGTTTTTGGTGTAGGGTATGCTGCATTGATTACCCTTTCTAAAATGGGGTTTTTTTCTAAAAAGTGGATGCCTGTAGGATATCTATTTTGGGCATTACAAACATATAGCTTATACGACCTCTCTATACTTATCCAGAGTAATCACTTTACAACAAAAGTATTGATGGTGACGATGGTGGCGTATCTTTTTATACCGCATCTCTATTTCTATTTGATTACAGAATCAGAGAAACGGTATGAAAGTGTTGGAGAGGAAGTAGAGCAACAACAATCTTAGAGGAGGAGAAAAGAGGATGGATAAAAAAAATCTTTCGGTTTGGACAAGTATCCCGTTCTGGCGTCGTTCTGCTGCATGGGTAACCGGGTTCGCAGTGGTACTGCTGATCTGGCTTACCTTTGACACAATGGGACAGATCAGTATGGGTACGGATGCAGATCTGAAAAATGGAGTGCCCAAAAGGGTTCCCGTTGCAACAGTCATCAATTATAATATTGATTATAAGATGAGTGAAAAGAGAGGACACGAGGTTCCGGTGGTCGGAGACAAACAGCCTTTCTTTGGAAAAGAGTGGAGTGAGAAAGAGGCGGCTGAATTGCTGCACCTTGGTAAACTGACTTCCCAGGCAAAAAACTGTATGAACTGTCACACACTTTTGGGGAATGGAGCCTATTATGCACCTGACCTGACAAAAGCGTGGCTGGATGTGGCATGGCAGGAAGGTGGCCCGCTGCAGGCTATGACTGGGAAAAATACGGTTGAAGAAGCAATGGCAGAGTTCTTGATGCACCCGTCTCAGTATCCTACACATGCACGAATGATGCCTGATCTTGGAATTACTGAGAAGGAAGCCATAGGACTGGTAGCATTCTTGAAGCACATGAGTAGTATTGATACGAATGGATTCCCTAGAAACTTCTCTAAAACAACAGAAGTATTTGAAAGAGGAGGATCATATGCTAAATAGTATTAAATCAAATGTTTTACAAAGTGAATCAAAAAAACTGGGGATGATGTACTTCAGGGTGGCGATTGTGCTCTTTGGCGCGCAGCTTCTCATGGGTTTGATCGTAGCGATACAGTTTCTGGTTCCGGGTTTTTTATTTGAGATCTTTGACTTTTCCGTTGCAAGAATGGTGCATATCAATGCTCTTGTAGTCTGGATGCTCTATGCAATGATCGGTTCGGTTTATTATATGCTGCCTGATGAAACAGGGATAGAGGGTATCGGTATCGGACTGGGTAAACTGGCATTCTGGATTCTTACAGCTGCTGTTGCCGTTGTTGTCCTTGTCTATATCTTTATCCAGGTTGGTTCGGGAACCGAAGCAACTATCTGGTTTATTAATGAAGGGCGTGAGTATATCGAAGCGCCAAGATGGGCTGATATCGGTATCGTAGTGGTCGTACTCGTCTTCTACTATAATGTATTTGCTACATACATGAAGGGGGAAAAGACAGGCATCATGACAGTCATGGTCGCTGACCTTTTTGCAGTTGCCGGCCTCTACCTGACAGGTATGTTCTTTACGGATAATATCTCTATGGACCAGTACTGGTGGTGGTGGGTGATCCACTTATGGGTTGAAGCGACATGGGAAGTCTTTGTCGGTACCTTGGCTGCTTATGGATTGATCAAGATTCTCGGTGCAAAACGCGAGATCGTTGAGATGTGGCTGTGGATCGAGGTATTGATGCTCTTTGGATCAGGGATCCTTGGACTGGGTCACCACTATTTCTGGATCGGTACGCCTGAGTACTGGTGGGAGATCGGTGCACTCTTCTCTGCGCTTGAACCGGTTCCGCTGGTAGCGATGTTTGTTCACGTCCTCTATGACTGGGGGAAAGAGCAAGGGCATAAAGAAGCCGGTGCCGGAGCAGGTGAAGCTGCTCATGCGATGAATAATGGCCCGGCCATGGCGTGGATCGTGACCAATGCCTTTGGAAACTTCCTCGGTGCCGGTATCTGGGGATTCTTCCATACCTTGCCTCAGGTCAATATTTATACGCACGGTACGCAGTTTACGGCTGCCCACGGTCACCTTGCTTTCTTTGGTGCCTATGCAACGATCCTGATCGGGATGATGTATCTTGGGATACAGGGTGCCTACGGTATCAAGCATCTGAAGGCAACGTTCAAGTCTAAAATGGGAATCTTCCTTGTCACATTCGGTGTGGTAGGCATGACGGTTGCATTGACGATTGCGGGATATGAGCAGGTACTTATCGAAAGAGCTGAACTTGGTGCAGGATGGGAAGCATTCTTTACTGCACAGAACCTGCCTTGGTATATCCAGGCACAGACATGGAGAGCGATTATGGGTGTTGTGACATTCGTAGGGTTCATCTATCTTCTTTGGGACCTTCTTACCATCGGTAAGCAGGCCCGGGAAGCACAGGCTCAGAGTTAAGCCTTAAATGGAGGGGGTGATCCCCTCATCTTAATTTGAAAGGAGAAAAGATGTTGTTTGGACCAATGACAGACGTTGTGCCGAGTTTTTTTGCCTGGATCAACCAGGGACCGCTGACACTGACACTCTTTTTACATACGGTAATTGTTTTGCCTATGTTCTGGATCTATAAACAAGAGAAGAAGAAGTTAGAGGAAAGTCAGTAAAAAGACGTTAAGATATAACGCAGAGGCTGCGCAGAAGCAGCCCGGATTTTAGGTGTCTGAAAAACAGATTCGATAGTTTGCTACAATGAAAGAGAAGGGTAATCTCTCTCTCAATGTACAATAAAGGAGGAAAACAATGAAATTGAATAAGATTTTAAGTTTGGCTGCAGTGATGGGTATTGCAGCGGTAAGTCTGCAGGCTGGAGCGCCTAAGCTTTCAGAAGCGGAGATGAAAGAGGCGACACAGATCTATTTTGACAGATGTGCCGGTTGTCACGGTATGCTTAGAAAAGGTGCACTGGGACCAAACCTTGAGCCGGCAAAAACTGCTGAAATGGGTACGGAAGCGCTTAAGCATATCATTAATGAAGGTACACCGGGCGGTATGCCAGCTTGGGGTAAATCCGGTGAGCTAAATCCAGATCAAACAGACTTGATGGCGAAGTATATTCAGATAGAAGCTCCAATGCCACCGGAGAAGTCAATGGCAGACATGAAAGCAAGCCATAAACTACTTGTTCCTGTGGATGCCAGACCTAAAAAACCGGCAAACCCTAACTGGAAAAACTTCTTTGCGGTCATCCTCAGAGATGTCGGTCAGATCGCTATCGTTGACGGTACAGAGAAAAAAATTGTTTCTGTTGTTCCATCCGGATACGCGACACACATCACCAGAACAAGTGCCAGCGGTAGATATATGTATGTGATCGGTAGAGACGGTAAAGCGTCCGTGATCGATCTATGGATGGAAGAACCTAAGAACGTTGCTGAGTTCAGACCATGTAACGATGCAAGAAGTATCGATACATCCAAGCATAAAGATTACCTTGACAAGTATGCGGTTATCGGTTGTTACTGGCCGCCGTCTATCGTAACGGTTGATGCGGAAACACTTGAACCGATGAAGATCGTTTCAACGGCAAGTTATACATATGATGAGAATGTATATACCAGAGAGGCAAGGGTTGCTGCGATCATTGCATCACATGAAAAACCTGAATGGATAATCAACATTAAAGAGACTGGGCAAGTATGGCTCTATGACTATTCAAATGTTATGAACCCGAAAATCACGATGGTTGAAGCTGAGAGATTCCTGCACGATGGCGGTTGGGACCTAAGTAAGCGTTACTTTATGTCAGCTGCAAATGCCAGAAACGTGATCTCTGTTATCGACACGCAAAAAGGTGAGTTGGTTAAAAACATTCCTTCTCAAGGTACGAAGCCGCACCCGGGACGTGGAGCAAATGTTGACCATAAAACACTCGGGCCGGTATGGATCACAGGTCACATCGGATCAAACGATATCGTAGCGATCGGTACAGACCCTGAAGGTCATCCTGAGAATGCGTGGAAAGTGGTTAAAAAGTTCTCATTGCCGGGTGCAGGCGGTGGTAATCTGTTTGTGAAAACTCACCCTAACAGTAAATATATCTTTGCTGACAGACCGGTGAATCCGGATAGAAAACTACAGACTCAGATCTATGTGATCGACAAAGAGAAACTGGAAGTGGTTAAAACGATACCGATTCCGGAAAAATATCTTAAGTCGAATGATCCGAAAGTTAAAGCGAGAGGACCGGTTCACTTTGAGTTCAACGCTGATGGTTCAGAAGTATGGACAAGTATCTGGGGTAACGTAAAAACGCCATCACCGATCCTTGTATTCGATTCAAATACACTTGAGCTTAAATCTGTGATTGATGATAAGAGACTTATCACACCGACAGGTAAGTTCAATGTAACCAATACAATGACAGATACCTATTAAACAGTATTTGTCTTGTTTCGCCCCGGGTTTCCCCTGGGCGGAATGCATATAAGAGTTTGATTGTCATTGAATTCTTTTATGTATTCTTTGTAATAAAGAAGGAAAAAGGATGAAATATGAAAAAAAGAAGTGTATTGATTGCAGTATTGGTGCTTTTTACGCAGCTGACATATGCGATCGACGGGGCAGCCGGTCATCTGGCGGAGGCTGCCAAACCGACGGACGGTAAAGCGCTTTATGAGACCCATTGTGCTTCCTGCCATCATAAAGAGCGTATCGGGATCGCAGGTCCGCCGCTCATACCCGCTTTTCTGAAAAGAAAAAAGATCAAAGACCTGATTCCATTGATTCGTAACGGGTTTCCCCAAACTTTGATGCCGAAATATGAATTTCTAAAAATGCATGAGCTGCTTGCCATAGCAAGATATATCAAAAGTCCTGTAGATAAACGCTTTTCATGGGGTAAAGAGAAAATCAAAGAGACGATTACCCCTTTTGATGACCAGCCAAAAGATATCGGTATCAAGGATATGGAACAGGTCCTCCCCGTGGTAGAGCGCGACGGCGGTTATGTCTGGATCATGGAGGATGAGAAGATACTTGACAAATTTCCTCTTAAAAATGTGCATGGCGGGATCAAGTATCAATTCCCGAATGCTGAAAATATTTATATACCTACGCGTGACGGCTGGGTAGAGAGATACTCATTAAAAGAGGGGTGCAGGGTTGTCAAGGCCAGGCCTTGTATCAACCTTCGCAATGTTTCGCTCAGCAGAGACGGCAAACACACTGTCGCAACCTGCCTTCTGCCTGAACAGATGGTCGTGATGGACAGCCAGACACTGCAGCCAAAGAAGGTAACAAAACTGGAGGGAAAAGTCTCGGCACTCTATGAGTTTTATACAAAAGATGAGATGATATTTACCTATAGGAACAAGCCTCTTGTAGGGATAGTAGATACAGAAAACTTTAATATCAGATACAGCAAAATTGAGGAGCCGATCGAGGATTTTTTCATCGATCCATATGATAAATTCCTGATCGCTACAGCCAGAAGAGGAAAAGTGCTTCGTATTTACGATATCTTCACCATGAAACCGGTGTTTGAACATGCGATGGAAGGAATGCCGCACCTCTTTTCTGCAACATATTGGTATAACAAAGGCAACTTTTACTTTGCTACACCGCATCTGCGTAAACCGCATATTACGGTCTGGAAGATGTATGACTGGGCATTCGAGAGACAGGTAGAGATTGGCGGTGACGGGTTCTTTGTCAAAACCCACCCCAATACACCTTATCTATGGATAGACAACGGTACAGATGAACTGGTGCTTGTCGATAAAAACAGTTTCGAGATCAAAAAGACAGTTCCGGTAAAAGGGAAACAGTATATCCATGCCGAGTTTACGGGCGATGGCAGGTATACTTACCTCAGTATCTATGAACATGACGGATCCATCGAAGTGTGGGATACAAAAACACTTGAAAAGTTAAAGTCATACCCCTGTGACATACCTGTAGGAAAGTATAACTTTATCAATAAAAACAGACAGTTCTATCCAAGGCTTTTTGGATTGGATATGTTTAACCAGAAATGTAAAAATAGCAAAGACCCGATAGGGTGTATGAAAAGTTTAAAAGATCTCAATAGCTATGAAGCCATGGCAAGAGATGATTTTGTAAAATCAATACAGTAAACCAAAGGAGAAAACTTGAAAACAAAATTGATAACAACACTATTGGCACTGCTGCTTTCAGGCAGTATGCTTAATGCAGAAGTCTATGCGGTCGTAAATGGAGAAAACCTGACAGATAAAGAGGTAAAACCGATGTTGGGCATGATTCGTGATGCAAAGAGTGTATCTGACTTGAACGAGAATGAGAAAAAGATGATACTTGATCAAACAGTTGAGAAAATGCTTATACGACAACAGGCAAAAAAAGAGAAAGTTGAAGAGCGCCCGGAATTTCAAAAAATAGTGAATGATTTTAAAAACAGGCTTATTGTAGATTTTTGGATGAAGCAAAAACATGATGGGGTTCAAGTTTCAGATAAGGAGTTAAAGGACTATTTGGAAAAAAATATGGATAGTTACCCTAAAGGTGCTACAGTAGAGAAGTTTAAAGATGAGTTGACAAAAAAAGTACAGATGCAAAAATTTCAAGTGATGATAGATAAGAAATTGAGTCAGATGAAAAAAGAGGCAAAGATAGAGTATAAGTAGTGGCAGATGATAAGATACCTTGTAATATTTAACTTACTATTTGTAGGAGTTCTTTTTGGAAATATAGCTGTCTCTCCCGATAAAGACTCTATTGTTGTTAAGGGGAAGTTTTCCAAAAATAAAAAGTGTATCCGCTGTCATTTAGATATCTACAAAGAGTTTAAACACTCTAAACATCGCCACTCAAATATTAGCAACAACCTTGCACACAAAGTAATGTGGGAAGGAAATCCTATTAGTAAAGAGAAGAGTTATGTCTGTGCTAAGTGTCATGCACCTGCTGCTGAGAATATAGAACAGTTGATGGCAAAGGGTGGTGATGTAAATGCAAGTGACCCTTCACTTGATGAAGGTATCTCCTGTGCAGCTTGTCACAGGATAGAAGATATCGACCGAAGCCATAAAGTTAATGAGTACATTATTTCAAAAAAGAAGCGACTCTTCAGAGGAACTCGACAAAATCAACAAGAGTCTCCTTATCATGATATAGAACTTGGCAATAAGCATTTTAAGAGTGCTGATGTCTGTTTGACCTGCCATGCACACCATAAAAAGCAAAAAAAGCTTATAATGGAAAAGGGAGAGGATGACAAGACGAAAAGATACTGTGTATTTTCAGGTGTTGATGAGGAGACAACCCAAAAAGGATTAAACACCCAAAAAGAGAACTGTATTACCTGCCATATGCCTCAGGTTCCGGGAAGCCACAGCGACAGGGTCTATGCACCTACACATGCCTCTCACACCTTTGCTGCTATCAGTACCAGAATAGATGAACCTGAAAAGTATATAGATCTGAATTTAACCAAAGAGGATAATAGTTTTAGTGTAACAGTTTTCAATAAGCTTCCTCATGATCTTATCCTCCATCCTACAAGGCTCTTTATCTTAAAGATATTTGTGAATGACAAACTGGTTAAAGAGCATAAGTTCGCAAAGCCATGGGAGAGCGGAAAGCATAAACCGCTAGCCTGGCTAAAAGAGAATATCGTCTATAAAGATAATCTATTGGCTAAAAGTAAAAAATCCATAAAAGTACAGCGGGTACTTGAGAAAAAGGATAAGGTTCGTGTAGAGTTGGGTTATCATACATTTGATCCAAAACTTGCAAAAGAGATCGGACTGGAAGATGAGAAGAGTACGCAATATAGAGTGTTTGTAGAGAAAAGATTTTAATTATCAGCATAGATATAACCTATATTCCAGTAAAATAATGCCATAAAACTTGGATTAAAAAGGATAAAAATGAAATCAATCTTGTCAATTCTGCTGCTAAGCAGTATACTGTTCTCTGTAGCACCTGCTGCAAGTGAGAAATTGTTTGTTGTAGAGCGAGAGAGTGAGTCTGTTGCTGTTATCAACAAGGGCCTCTTCAAGTCCAGAATGAAAAAGATGCATAATATGAACCATGGTATCATTAAATTTGCAGGAAAAGATGGTTACCTGATCAGCCGTGACGGATATGTAGTACGGTTTGATCCGGTAACTGAAAAGATACTTGAAGAGTATAAGACATCCAAGAGTGCCATAGGGTTTGTAATAGGAAAAAACTATGTCGCTGTGGCGAACTATGATGATAAATCAGTGGATATCCTGACACGTGACCTGAAGCCGATCGACAAGATCGTAACAGGTTCCAAAAATGTCGGGATCAAGATCTACAAGGATATGGTGATCTTTGCACAGATGGATAGTGATAAAGTGACGGTACTCAAAGATGAAAATGCCGGGAAAGGATTACCGAAATTTAAGATTTTCAAGGAGTTCAATGTAGGGAAAATGCCTTTTGATGCGATGATCAAGGAGAAGACCTATATTGTCGGATTTTTCCTGAGCAAAGCATTTGGTGTCATCGACTTGGACAAGATGGAATATTCGCAGATCAAAATCAAAGATGCAGGAGACAAACCTGTACTGAAAGTACCGCATTTCGGGTTCTGGTCTCTCAGTGACAATAGAACGTTTATCCCTGCAGTCGGGAACAATAAAGTCATGGTGTATGACACGGATTTTAATTTCATTAAAAATATCGATATGCAGGGCTTGCCGGTCTTTACTTCTCTGAGTCCGGACAAAAAATATATCGCCGTTACTTTTTCCGGGAAGGATTTTCCTACGATTCAGATCGTTGATACACAGACACTCGAGATCATTCAGACGTACACTTTCAAAGGAAAAGTACTGCATGTACGCTGGTCCAATCTCAAAAATGAGCTCTATGTCTCCGTCAACGATGCCAATCAGCTCAGTGTGATCGATACAGAGTCCTGGTCTGTCACAAATAAGATTCCGGGGATAAAAAAGCCTTCGGGAATTTTTATCTATCAGATAGAAGAGTAGGTTTCTCTCTTCTATAGGTTTCACTTTTGGGCTAAAAAAGTAAAGACAGGCTGCTGATTGAAGCGGTCAAAAATCTTCAGATAACTCCTGCAAAGTTTGTTTTCATCCTGATAAAATTCATATTTAATTTATTTAGAACAGGTATGATTGAGAAAGGTTCTATGAGAAAAACGGCAGGATTTTAGAGCAAAAATGCACTCTTTTCATAAACTGAAAATATGAAATAGGAAATAATGAAACCATGATGAAAAAAACAGTTTTATTGTTAGAAGATGATCGTCAGCTCAATGATACAATCCGGCAATTTTTGGAATATCATGGATATGAAGTCATTCCCGCATACGATGGATTGACTGCCCAGGAAATAGTATATGAAAAGCATATTGATCTTATGCTTCTGGACATAAAGGTGCCGGAGCTGGATGGTTTTGCAGTCTTGAAATCATTGCGTGAAAAGGGGGTGTTGATTCCTGCAATCTATATCACCTCATTGAATAGTGTAGAGGATGTCTCTATGGGCTTTTTGAGCGGTTGTGAAGATTATATACGAAAACCTTTTGCCCTGAAGGAACTTCTTGTCCGCGTGGAATCTTTGATGAAAAGAAATTACGGGACACATGAGGATCACCTTGTATTGGGAGAGGGGATCGTTTTTGACCTTAAGACCCTGACCTTGACGAAAGGGAATAAAAAGATTCCGCTGAAACGGAAAGAATTGAAACTGCTGAGGCTTTTCTTGCGGCATCCGAACGAACTTTTGGATTATGAGTACATTTTTGAAGCTTTATGGGAATATGATGAAGCGCCCAGCCCTGCGAGTTTGAGAACCTATATCAAATCTATTCGTTCGATCATAGGGAAAGAGAAGATCCAAACAGTGAAAAACATAGGGTACCGTTTTGTACAGGAGTGAAAGAAAAAGCCTGATTCGTTTTTTGCTTATTTATCTGGGATCCACTTTTCTGCTTTTTTCTTTGGCTTCCGCGGTTTTTTATTATTATCAGAAACATCAGTTGCTCGATCAGCAGAGGCAAAATCTCAGGGACCAGGCGGAACATATCAAGTCCCAGCTTAGAATGCTGCATGATAATTATGATTCCGAACTGGTCTATCCGAACCTGGAGTCGATTGATTCGGCCATTTATGATGTGGATAAACGCTATATTTTCGGAACTTTTTTGCACAAACCCGTACTGGATAGAGTCAGCGTAAGAAGCAATGAAGAGATCTTTTACTATGTTACTTCCATAGAGCCCTATTATCTGGGCGCCGCTTATCTTTTGGTGGCAAAACCTGTACAATATACCTCCATTAAAGCGCTTCAAAAAACGATTGTATGGTTTGTACTGGGAGGGGGGCTTTTATTCTCTATACTTGGAATCTTTTTGGGAAAACTTTTTATTGCGCCGATGAGAGAGGCCATGAGGAAAATGAATCATTTTATTCAGGATGCTACGCATGAACTCAACACGCCGATCAGTACGATTTTAACCAATATCGAAATGCTGGAAACGTTTGGGAAATGTGCAAAAAATGAAGAGTTGAAACGCATTGAAATCGCGTCGAAAACGTTAAGCAGCATCTATGATGATCTTACCTATCTTAATTTAAACCATAAATATTACAGAAATATCCGGGAGATAGACTTCTCTGCATTGCTTCATGAAAGATTCCTTTATTTCAAAGTGATGGCGGAGAGTAAAAAGCTTGTTCTGGATATAGCGGTTGATCCGGATATAAAACTGTTCATGGATAAAAATGATGCGGTGAGATTGATCGATAATCTTATTGCCAACGCCATTAAATACAATCATCCAAAAGGCCTGTTGTCCATTCGGCTGACAAAGGAGTTTCTGCTGATCAAAGATACGGGTATCGGTATCAAGGAAAAGGATCTGGATATGATCTTTCAAAGATTCCAGCGTGCAAATTCAAGCGAAGGAGGCTTTGGTATCGGTTTGGATATTGTCAATCAGGTAGTACGCTACTACGGATTTGATTTATCCTTAAAATCCATACTTCATCAAGGAACGGAGGTTAAAGTCAAATGGTCAAAATAGCCACCCTTATCTTTCTGCTTACAATATCTGCCTTTTCTGAAAAGATTCAAAATGATCAATTGTACAGGGATTGTCTTTCCTGTCATATAGAACAGAAGATACCCAGCGAACTCATCTACCGCCGTTATATCTCCTCCTATAGCGTGAAGGAGAAGATGATGCAGGCAATGTCTGTTTACTTGCAGAATCCGAAAAAAGAGAACTCCATTTTGCCTTCCCATTTTTTTTTGAAATTTCCCATGAAAGAAAAGATGGAACTGGAGGAGAAAAGGCTCGAGTCAGATATTGCGGCATTTTTAGAATTTTTTGACATCAAAAAGAAATTGATATTGCAAAAATAAAAAATTCACTTTCAGTCCATATTGATTTGTTATATTTTTCGTTTAAAGGAGTGTAGATCATGTTTCGTATTTTATGTCTGATATTGGCATTTGTACCGCTCTGGGGCATCGGAATGAATGAGCTTGTCGAACTGGGGTTAAAGCAGAGTACCGCAGTGAAGCAGAGCCGTGCCCGGATAGAGCTGGCGGATACCGGGTATCAAAAAAGCAAGGTGCAGCGTTACGGTTCTTTGGATTTTACAGGAGAGTATACGCACTATAACCTCGAAAGAACATTGGCGCCACTCACGCCTTCAGTGATCGGTGCAGGTACACATGTTGCAACGACAAAGGATATTTTTTCGGGCGGTGTCATCTATACCGTACCTCTTTTTACAGGTTTTGCACAAACCAGGGAGATTGAGTTTCAGGAGCTCTCTATGAAGATGGCCAGGAGCAAAGATAAACTGACCAAAGAACAGCTGGCCTACAATATCAAGGCACTCTATCTCTCGGTTCTGGCCCAGAAAGAAGCATTGAAGGCACAGCAGGGCTATACCCAGGCTCTTAAAAAACTTGAAAAGAAGATCGGCTATGAAGTAAAACTCGGGAAAAAAGCGCCGTTGGACCTGCTCAAAGCCAAGTCTGATTTGAGTGCTTCCATGACAAAGGAAGTACTTTATGAAAGCACTACAACGACGATCAAAGCCGCTTTGGCATCGCTTGTCGGGATCAAAGAGATCACCGAGATATCTGCGATTGCCATTCATCCTGAAAAGACCGGATATAAGGTTGAAGAATTATTGGCAGGTTCTGCTTCGCTGGCAAAAATGAAGATAGAAGAGTTGGCGATCAGAAAAGCTGATAAAATGATTGCAAAATCAGCCTCATCGAAACTTCCGCAAGTGAGCTTGACAGGGTATGCCGGTGCAAATTACGGAGAGGATGAAACATTCCATGAATGGGACAATGAAGCGCTTTGGCAGGTGGGCATCAGTGTCAAATGGAATCTTTTTGATTTTGGAAAACGTGATCTGGATGTGCAAAAAGCCAAAATCGCCAAGATGAATGCACAGTTTCAAAAAGAGCAGGTTATGCTCGATTTCAAACAATCACTCATAGAGGGAATAGAACAGTTGAAACAGAATTATCAGAACTATATCGGCAATGCCACACAGCTTGAACTGCTTCAAAAGAGTGAAAAAATAGAGCGTGTCAGATATGATAATGCTGCTGCCACTATCAATGACCTTCTCCTGGCACAGGGGAAGACACAAATCGCTCAGGCAATGCTTATTCAGAGCAAATACGAGTATCAAAAAAGTATCTATTATATGCAATATTTAATGGAATCGGGAGCCAAGAATGACTAAAAAAAGAATGATGATATTGTTAGCTGTTGCAGGTTTGCTTATCCTTGCGTTCAAAGGAAAAAAACTGTTGGAGCAAAGAGAGCATGAAACCGCAGATACGTTTCTGCCCAGAGACAGGTCCATCGCAGTCAGGGTGGTGAAACCAAAAACCGGTGCCCTGGAAGCCAGAAGTTCCTATTTGGCACAAATAGAAGCAAAAAAGAGCGTCAACCTCTCTACCAAATTGACCGGATATATCAAATCGATACCGGTAAAGGAGTCCGAGCGGGTACAAAAAGGGGAACCTTTGGTCCATATCGATGACAAGGAACTTCGTTCTTCCATCAATGCTTTGAAAGTAACCCTGGAGGAGCAGAATGAGGCTCTGCTGCTTTCAAAAAGCATCCATAGCCGCAATAAGAAACTTTATGAAGTGGGGGGATTGGCAAAAGAGCAATATGACCTCTCTGCCTTATCTGTAAGAAATAAAGAAAGTCTGGTCAAGAATACCGAAGAGAAGATCAGGCAGATTGAGAATCAGCTGAGCTATCTGCATATTGAAGCGCCTTTTGACGGAGAGGTAGCGAGGATACTGCTTCGGGAAGGAGACCTGGCGTCAGCAGGGAAACCTATTCTTCTGTTTAATACCTTGGAGAGGAAAGCGCTCTTCAGTTATCCGCTTGAAAGCTCTTCTGTCCGTATAGGCCAAAAAGTATTCATGGATGATAAAGCGGCAGGAGAAATTACAGCGATCTACACCAGGGCGGCAAATGGCCTGGCACAGGCTGAAGTAGCGTTCCACTCAACGATCCCGCTTCCTTCGGAGCTCTCGGCGAACATCGACGTACTTATCCATAGAAAAGAAGGATGCATTCTTCCCGAGAACAGTGTTGTTCACCGGAAAGAGGGCGAGTATGTCATGGTGTACAAAGAAGGTAAGTTCATACCCCGCAAAATTGATATCAGTCTGGAGGAGGAGCAAAATGTTCTTATAGAAAACTGTATGGATATACCCTATGTCGCCCAGGGGGATGAAAATAAACTCAAAGAACTTCCCGTCTATGGGAATATCCATATTGTAGGAGAGTAGGATGAAGCGTACAGAGTACAGCTGGCTTGAGCGCATACTGAGCAAGCCCTATATCATATTCTCCTTTTTGGCGCTCTTCGTTTTTTCGGCGATGATGGGTTACGGAAAAATCCATCAAAACCTTTTTCCGGATTCCAATTATCCGGAAATTGCCATTGTCATTAAACAGCCGGGTGCTTCAGCGAAAAGTATTGCCGGGAATGTGGCCGTAGTTATTGAAGAGGAGCTCTATGCGCTCGATGAGATCAGGCGGGCTTATTCGAATACGATCGATGAAGTGACTGTGATCCGTGCAGAGTTCGAATATACCAAGGATATCAATACGGCCCTGAATGATGTCACCAATGCTCTGTCAAAAATACGCTATAAACTTCCGGAGGATATCCAGGAACCGCAACTCATAAAAGTTACCGAAACGACTGCTCCGATTATAGTAGTCTCCCTCTCATCACAGAACGGAGATGTCAGTATGGAAGATATCCGTGACCTGGCAAGCAATGAGATCAAGCATAAATTACTCAAAACGGAGGGGGTTGCCAATGTGGATATCTTCGGCGGTTACGAAAAAGAGCTGCAGATTATCATTGATAAACAGAAACTTGATACACTCCATCTTTCTCTTGCCCAGGTCATAGCCGCAATCAAAAAGAGCAACCAGGATTATGCGATAGGATTTGTCAGTAATGAAGAGAATCGTTACCTGCTGACTTCCAAAGGAAAACAGGAAAGCGTAAAACCTGTAGAGAATATCTTTGTTACCCCCGATATCAAGCTTTCAGACATCGCCGAAGTCTATTTCGGCCATTATGAAAACAGTGCGCTTTACTACGGTAACGGTAAAAAAGCAATTGCGCTTTCTGTTCAGCGTTCATCAAGTATGGATGTGGTGAAGACCATTGAGAACTGTGAGTCTGCAGTCGCGAAACTTTCCCAAAAGTATCCCCAGATAGCATTTGAGATATCCGATACCCAGAAAGATACGATCGTACAGAGTACACAAAATATGTTTGAAGCGCTTCGGGATGCAATCGTTATGTCTACGATCGTCGTCTTCCTGTTCCTCGCCAGCTTCAGGCAGATACTGGTGGTGCTTGGAACCATACCGCTTGTTTATGCCTCTACGATAGCGCTTATGTGGCTTTTCGGGATTGATTTCAATGTTGTGACCCTGACAGGTATTATCCTGGCATTGGGACTTTTGCTGGATGATACCGTCGTTGTCATGGAAAATATCGAGCGCCACTATAAAGAGCTCAACAAAGAGATACACAGCGCCGTGATAGAGGGTACCAAGGAGATCATGTTTGCCGACTTGAGCGGTACGGTGACAACGATGATAGCCTTGGCTCCCATGCTTTTCGTAGGAGGGTATCCGGAGACCGTGTTTGCACCTTTGGTAGGGACCCTTCTCCTGGCTCTTTTGGCTTCCTACATCATCTCCATTGTCGCAGTGCCGCTTCTTTCGCTTTATATCCTTACGATCAAGTCTCCGATCATCCTGAAGATGGAAAACCGATTTCATCACTATTCCAAACGGGCCAATGACAGCGTACAGCAGTTTTTTTCCTTTTTGGTGCGCAGTGCGCTTGAGTCCAAAAAAATAGGAATACTCTATTTTTCAATTTTACTGGCGCTCTTCTTTATCTCTGTTAAACTGGTCATGCCGGTTGTAGGCAGGGAGTTAATGCCCCCTATGGATACAGGAGTAGTCAATATCAACATCACAACAGATGCCAACCTGCCTATAGAGAAGAGTGAAGCGATACTTCATAAGATACATACAATGCTGGATAAAGAAGGGAAACTTTTACGTACGTCTGCCAGCATTGGGAGCGAGGCAGGGGTACTGAGTGTCGGGAGCGGAAGCGGCATCGACCATGTTTCGGTTGTCGCAACCTATGTCGACAGATATCAAAGAGAGAAAGATATCTGGCAGATTGCAAATGCCCTGCGTCAGAAAATTGAGCAGATACCGAATATCAAATATGCCGATATCTCTCCTTTTGGAGCTACGGCACTGTCGAGTATACGGGCAAACGTCAATACAATGCTGAGTGCTTCTTCTTTGGAATCCCTTCAGGAGGGAGGGGCCGTCGTCGAGGGTGCCATGAAGCAGACCAGGGGGATCGTCTCGGTTTCCAAAACGTGGGATGCAGATAAAACAGTGTATAATCTCGCAGTAGATGAGGCATTGGCTTTGCAGTACGGGCTTAACAAGTCCGATATCACTTCCCAGATACAGACGATGCTCCGGGGAATCCCCGCTGCGACCTTTCCAAAGAGCAATGGGGTTGACTATATTGTCAGAGCATGGGTGCCCAAAGAACAGATCGATACGGTCGGGAAGATCCGGTCCTCTTTTATCGATACGCCCAAGGGGAAAATCCCGCTTGCTAAAGTCGCCACTCTGGAAGAGATTAAAGAGCCGACCAATATCACCAGAGAAGGACTGAACTATACGCTTGAAGTATATGGAGACAGGGAAAAACGTGCCATTTCTCATATCATGGACGACCTTGAAAAGAACCTTGCCAAAGTTGATCTGCCTCATGATGTTGAAATGGAACAGATAGGCGATATCAAGCAGTTTCTCTCCTCAGCTGAACGAATGACGGGTGCCATTGCAGTGGCACTTCTATTAATCTTTTTTACGCTGCTTATCATGTTTGGGACGGTCAAGATCGTTCTGATGATCATCTTGGCTATTCCTTTAACAATTATCGGTGCATCATGGACGATGCTTGCAATGGGATATCATACTTCTATGCCTGCAATGATGGGTTTTATCCTGCTTTCGGGAATTATCGTAAATAACGCCATTTTGCTGATCCATTTTGCCTTGGAAGAGATGAAAAACGGCAAGAATAAATATGAAGCGATGCTTCAGGCAATCAAAATCCGTACGCGACCTGTGCTGATGACTGCTTTTTCTGTTTCCGCCGGTATGCTCCCTGTCGCACAGGGGGCGGCGATAGGGCTTGAGCGGCTTGCTCCGTTGGGCGCTGTTGCCATAGGAGGACTGATCATAGGAACTTTGATGACACTGGTATTTATCCCGATTGTATTTGTATGGACAATGAAAGAGAAAAATGCTATTTGATTCGGTTTTTCAAAAAAACTTTCGGAAGACTAAAAGTCTCCGAGAATCCTTACCCCTCTGAGAGAAGAGCAAACCCCTCTTCTATACGCTTCACTTTTTGTGTGATAAAAAGGATGACGGCCGCATTCAGCTGTGCCAGTTTCATCAATTCCGGGCTTGGATCATTTGTTAATGCCAGAGAGGTTTCCAACGATATTCCTTGAGTGGATTTGCGGTAATGGATGCCAAAATCTTTCGGATCCACCTTTCTTTCATCGATCTGGTCGTTTTCTACAATAATGACAGAACATTTTGAGAAAATCTCCGGCGCACCCTCGTTTCCTTTGATGATCACAAGTCGCTTATACCGGTCTTTGTAGAGTTTGATGTATTTCTCTATAAAGGGTTTGTGAAATGCACCGATGACGGCAGTCTCGCTCTCTGTGATATTCAGCAGCTTCTCTATCGTGTTGAAGGAGGTACGCAGGCCGAGTTTGGCTCTGATATCACTGAAGGCATGAAGCGCTTTAAAATAGTCTGCCCTGTCATAGTAGTGTATATTGTCGCTTAGGGGGATGCCTTCGCAGACCTCTTTGAGTGTTGTGCCGCCTTTGGGGGGTTGAAGCAGGTCACCATGCAGTGATAGCCGGAGGTTGTGTTTTTTCAGAAATCGTGCTGTAAGCGGGAAAAGGTAAGGGTTTTTTATCTTCCCGTCATAAGGATATCCGAATTCAATAGAATGGGCCAGGGGCTCTTGCCTGACAAACTCATCAAAAACTTCTATGGAAGCGGCAAACTCATCTAAACTTTCACCTTTCACCCGCCATCCGAGCAGGAAAGCCCCCGCTTGTTCAGGACAGACTTCTCCGCTCAACAGGGCCCGCATGACCGTTTTCATCTCATCCCTGCTGAGATCTCTATTGCTTTTGGGGCCAGTTCCTACTGTTTTAAGATAGGGTAGAAATTCTTGTGTAGTCATTAGAAATCATCCAGGTCAATACTTGATTTGGCATAGTTGGAGACATTGCTCTCAAAGAAGTTGCTCTTGACATCATTCATCTCCAGGTGTTTGGTGACAAGTTTTTGCAGATATGTTGTGTCACTCTGCTCAAATATGGGGTCCAAACCTATCTTGTCAAGGCGATCATTCGCATAGTTATAGACAGTTTTCTCCATGAGATCATGCGTAAGGCCCATGATTGGAAACTGGTCGAGCAGGTATTTTCCATACTCCAGTTCTGTCTGCACTGCATCTTCGATCATCGTATAGGCACTGTCGATGGTACTGGTTTGGATTTTGTTCTCTTTTTGGATGGTTTTAAAGATGTTGGCAAAGAGAGGCAGGTGGGTATTGAGTTCATCTCTGGCAATGAATTTGATCATATCTCTGGCACCGGGCACTTTGTCTCCCAGCAGGTAGATATAACTGAAGCCGAGCAAAAAGTAGATCCCCTCCAGATTGACACTTGCCATGGCGCTCAGAAGCATTTTGTCCACGGAACCGCCATCGATATAGCGAGCGAACTGTTCTGCCACTTTTTGATTTTTTCGGTTCAGTGCCGCATCATATTTATAGAGGTTGAAGACCTCTTCAGAGTTGCCGCAGGCATCAAGAAGCACTGCATAGCTTTTGGAGTGGTTTACCTCCTGCACGATCTGCAGAGAGAGTACGGACTTCACCAGACGGTTGTTTGCCAGCCGTCTGAAATCACTGAGGTACTCCTCCTGGGCGGAGTCGTTGAAGCTGAGCTGTGCAAAGGTCATCTTGTAGATGGACTGTTCATCCGGAGAGAGCTTCTCGAAGTTCTTTTTTTCATTGCTGGTATTAACTTCAGAGGGAAACCATGTATTGGCATTCATCAGGTCATAGATATTGCTGTCCCACCTGTATTTGGATCGGTTAAAGTCGACAAAGCCTGTAGGAGCACCTCCGTAGATTTTCTCGTCAAGTATCTCTTCGCCGTTTGGGTTGTAGTAGTGTGTTGCATCCATCATTTTCTCCGAAATTTTTTTATTGTACCTGCTCCATAGGAGTATAGAGGTTGACAGGTATCAATTCATAGGGGATATTATATCATTATAATAGAATATATAGCGTGATATTCTTCATCTGATCAGAAAAGTCCACCAACATGGTATCCACCAAAAGTATGAGAAGATACTCAAGC
>JBEWPY010000011.1:0-31303 GCA_047689495.1 Candidatus Sulfurovum profundilacunae
GCGATTATTATATCCAAATAAAGATGATAAGCATACCAGTGATGCCGCGATAATCGCCAAAAAACCTTATCCTATCACCCTGTCGCAGCATGACTATTCATCCCTCTTGAAGCTTTTTTCAAATTAAGCAAAAATTATGTCCTTTTATCCTATAATCGCACAAAATATTCACCTTAGCGAAAAACAGTGTGGATTTGATTTATTATTTTAAAGGAATTATCATGGCTAGAAGATGTTCAGTATCAGGGAAAGGGCCGCTCGTCGGACACAACGTTTCTCACGCAAACAACAAAACAAAGAGAAGACAGCTTCCAAACCTCAGATCAGTCAAGATCACAATGGAAGACGGTACAACAAAAAGAGTTAAAGTGGCTGCTTCTACTCTTAGAACTATGAAGAAAAAAGCTGCACAAGCTGCTGCTAACTAGTATCCCTGTTTTAACTGGGATACAAACCTTTGGGCCCAATCCAAAGACTTAAAAAGTTTCTCGGCTGGAGAAGCACCCCAAAACCACATATTACGCTAAATGACGAATACTACAGTCATTTAGCTCCTTTTAGATTCCCCCTTATTCTTACCGTTCTTGTAATGCTTATCGGTACATTAGGCTACATGATCATTGATAATTTTCCGCTGATGGATGCGATCTATCAAACCGGTATCACCTTTACAACCGTAGGATTCGGGGAGATAAAACCTATCTCGGATGCGGGCCGTATCTTCACGATCACGCTGATCATTTTTGGCTTTATTGTCTTCTCTATCGCCATAGGTATTATTGCAGAAGTCGTCAAAAAAGGTGAATTTCAAAAAACTGCCAAGGAGCGTAAAATGCTTTACGAAATAGCAAGGCTGAAACAGCATTTTGTTGTCTGTTATCACAATGATTATACCATTCAGGTGACCACGTATCTTAGAGCCAACCATATACCTTTTGTGGTGGTTGACCCCAGGGAAGACATAGAGGAGATCGCCAAAAAGCACCACTATCCGTATTTCGTCTCCGCCCAGCCCCACACAGAAGAGGGCATCCTCAAATCGCACCTCTCTTCGGCCAAAGGAGTCATCACCCTCGCAGATAATATCGCAGACAATATCGCAACCATCGCTTCGGTACGCCTCTATGAGAGTGAAATACACAGAAGGCAGCCCTACCTTGTTATTTCAAATGCAAAAAGCAGTGAAGATGATCAAAAGCTTCTTAAGCTCGGTGCGAACAAAGTAGTCACCGCCACCAAACTTTTGGCTCAACGCATCAATGCTATGGCAGCTAGGCCGGATATGGAAAACCTGCTTCAGGAGTTCCTCTACAAACAGGACACGCCGTTGGACATGGAAGAAGCAAAAGTCTCCAAAACCTCCTGGCTGGCGCTGAAAAAGATCAAGACAGCCAGGCTTCGTGATGTAGCAAACGTCACCATCATCGGAATTCGCCAGAAAGATGACAAATTCATTCCCATGCCAAAAGGCGATACGATTATTATGCCCAAATCAAAGCTTCTGCTGATAGGGACGAGTAGGGGGATCGCAAAAGCCAAAAACATTATCAGGCGCAAAGAGAAACCTGAAGAGTTGAAATTTGTCTGATTTTTAGCTCTTTATATACCGAAATCTTATACACTGTATAACATCTATCATATACCAAGGATAACACTAATGTATAATATCATCCCCATGGAAAACGGGTTAGAGAATGTGCAGGGATTTTACTGCGGGGCTGCCAATGTCGGCATGAGGACAAACTCCGAAGATGGAGATGTCGCTTTCATTCGCTCAGAGAGAGCCTGTGACATCTCTGCCGTTTTTACCTCGAACTGTTTTCAGGCTGCACCGATCAAACATTTTCAAAAGTATCCTGAAGGATTTCAGACAGACTTTGTGCTGCTCAATGCCAAAAATGCCAATGCGATGACAGGCCAGGCAGGCATCAACGATATCGAGGCCATCATGTCCGCACTGAATGAAAAAGTTGAAGTCCTGAACCCTATCATGTCATCGACGGGAGTGATCGGATACCGCCTTCCTCTCGATAAGATAACCTCTGCCTTTGACGTACTTGACTTTCAGGGCAGAGATTCGCATCAAACCGCCCGTGCCCTGATGACGACAGACAGCTTCAAAAAAGAGTTGGCCTGCCGGGTAGTTCTTGAAAACGGCAAAAGTTTCAACATCGCTGCGATATGCAAAGGAGCGGGAATGATCAACCCCGCTATGGCAACCATGCTCTGTTTCGTCACGACCGATGCAGCAATCCCGAAATCCGATATGGATGAACTGCTGAGGGAAAGCACTGAACAGTCATTCAATCGTATCTCTGTCGACGGTGACACTTCCACCAACGATACGGTTATGCTGTTGGCAAATAAACTCTCAGGCAATTACCACAAAGAAGCATTTAAAGAGGCGCTGCATAAAATACTGTTCGAACTTGCCATGATGATCCTCAAAGATGGTGAAGGCGCCAACAAACTCGTGGCTTTTGAAGTCATAGGTGCAAAAACGGAAGAGGAAGCACGTACCGCAAGCATGGCACTTTCCAATTCTCTTCTGGTAAAAACGGCTCTCTTCGGAGAAGACCCGAACTGGGGACGTATCGCTTCCACCATAGGGGCTTCAGGTATCGCATGCGACGATAAAAAACTGCTCATCTTCTATGATGATCTTCTCATTTACGACAAGGACCACAGAGAGCTCGATAAAGAACGTGAAAATGAAGCCTGCAGGATCATGAAACAGGAGCGTTTCAAAGTGACCTGCGATATAGGTCTGGGCGATGGAGTCTATACCTCTTATGGATGTGATTTAAGCTATGAATATGTGAAAATTAATGCAGAGTATAGAACATAAAAGCTATAATGATAAGAAATTTTAGCAGGAGTAGAAGATGCTACATGAATATAGAGATGAAATCCATGCTTTAAAGCAGAAAAATGCGCACTTCGCAAAGATATTTGATGAGCATAATGAGCTTGATCAGATGACAACAGACGCGGACGAAGGAAGGCTTCACCTTACCGATACAGAACTTGAAGCAATGAAAAAGAAAAAACTTCATTTAAAAGATGAAGCGCTTACAATGATCCTTAAGCATAAACAAGAAAACGTTTAAACGCTATCATACTTCCGGGATACCCTTCCCGGAAACATTTCCCATATATACTTTAACAAAAACTTCCCTAACCTTAAAAAAAGAGTACCATGACACCCTTTACCGCCATCAAAAATATACCAAAAGCGCTTTTGGATACCCTAACCTCCCTTGGATTTACCCGGATGACTGAAATCCAAAAGAGAACGGTGAACCCTATATTGGAGGATAAAGATATTCTGGCTCAGTCAAAAACCGGATCGGGCAAGACGCTGGCATTCGGAATACCTTCAGTGATGCGTACCGACCTGAGCAAAAACAGACCGCAAATACTCATCATTACACCTACGCGGGAACTTGCCGAACAGGTCGCTGTGGAACTTAGAAAGGCCGCTGCATATAAACCGAATCTCAAGATCCTTACACTCTATGGCGGTATGCCGCTTCGGGCACAGGCTGCCTCTTTGGAAAAAGGTGCACACATCCTCATAGGAACACCCGGCAGGCTGCAGGATCATTTGGCCAAGGGCACATTGGAACTTCATGGCATCCAAACACTTATCCTGGATGAAGCGGACAAAATGCTTGATATGGGTTTCCATGATGCAATCATTAAAATTGGCTCCAACCTTCCAAAAAACAGACAAACACTTCTTTTCTCAGCCAGCTTTCCAAAAAAAATTGAAAAGCTGGCAGCCACTCTTCTGAAACACCCTCTGATCATTAAAGCAGATACAGTTCAGGAGAGCACAAAGATAGATGAGGCAGTGTATGAAACGTCCGATAAATTCAAAACACTCACGGCGCTCATTCAATCCTATAAACCCCGATCACTACTCATTTTCTGCAATACAAAAGCAGAAGTGATATCCCTTGCGGAGCAACTGCACCAAAAAGGGCATTCCATCATAGGCTTGCATGGTGATCTGGACCAAAGAGAACGCAATGAAGCCGTATTGGCCTTTTCCAATGGTTCCAAAAGAATCCTTGTAGCTACGGATGTGGCTTCAAGAGGACTGGACATTCAGAGTATCGAGCTCGTCATCAATTATGACCTGCCATGGGACAGAGAAGTCTATACACACCGTATAGGACGTACAGGGAGGGCAGATGCCACAGGAATCGCTTTATCTTTATATGGGCCTGATGATAGTGCCAAATGTGCTTATATCACTTCACAGGCACGTACAGCCTCTATGAAAGATTTACGTGTCGATGCCACATTTAAAATGGTCTCCGAGTACGATACACTCTGCATCAATGGCGGTAAAAAAACCAAACTTCGTGCCGGAGATATCCTTGGAACGCTTTGCAAAGAGATCGGTATCGACCATAAGAAGATAGGGAAGATCAACATTACAGATACTAAGTCCTATGTGGCGCTTCATCATACGGTTTCAGATAAAGTTTTTAAAGCGTTAAAGAGAACAAAGATAAAGAAGAAGAGATATGTGGCCTGGATACTGGGCCGCTAGAGCGGCTCCTTTAAAAACTGCAATTTGCCCTCTTCTTCTGCTTCGAACCATAGGAAAAGATGCGAGTCTGTTTTAACTACTTGTCGAAGGATATCCCTGAAAAAACCTCAAGCAGGATTAGCTCCGTATTTAGAATCATTATTGTATAGTTAAAAGATGTAGAGTCCCGCTTATTGCGGGGTTTGATGAAGATCAAGTTGAAGAAGCGGAACGCTCGGAGGGGGGGGCTTTAAAAACTCTCCGGAAAGCCATACTATAGATGCTGTATTTTACTTTGTGAAACACAGAACAAAGGAGCAGAAATGAATATCGGTTTTGTGACAGCAAGGATTTTTGCTACTGTCGCTCTTGCTATTTTGTTATACGGTTTTGTCATCCCATCCGTCGGTTTCAACGGGACCCTGGAACGTATCAAAGACAACAAAGTCGAGGATATCCCTTCCTATGTTTATCCGCTCTGGGATTTTTATCAAAAAGGCAAATATATTGGTGTCAACACCCCACAGGAAGCAAAAGGCAACCTCAAAAAAATGATTGAAATTTCCGAAGAGATCGGTGTACCGTCTCTGCCGATATGGAATTTTTCATTAGAAGCACCCAATTATCCCAAAGAAGCCTTTCCCTACGGACTTCCGGTATATATTCATTTTGACGGCCTGAGCGGTGAAGTACATGAGATGAACACGATCAATCACTATGTAGGAATGGCCCCCATGGAGAGAGGCGGGATATACGAAAGTACGCTTGCTCCTTATGCCCTTATTATGTTGGCGATTCTGCTGATGCTTTTTATCATTTATGACAATAAGTGGACCAGCCGGCTTATGGCCGTTCCTGTACTTTTACCCTTTCTTTTCCTGGGAATTTATGCCTATTGGCTTTACTGGTTTGGACACAACCTTCATCAAGGGGCCATCACGATCGAACCGTTTACGCCTGTGATTCTGGGAGACGGCAAAGTAGCACAATTTACCACACATGCCTATCCTGTTGTCGGTTTCTGGGCATTGCTGGCTATCAGTATCCTCTCTCTGGCAGCATGGTACCTCAAATCAAGATCACTCAAGAATCATCCGTCAAAAAAAGCAACATTCCTGCAGCATTTTATTTTTCTTGCTGCCCTCTTTATGGGTATAGGCACAGGCGCATACGTACTCAAAACAGATATAGAAGTGGATACATTGGGTAAAATTGCCGATATCATTGAAAAATCAAGCGTGAAGATACCGACAGAGATCAAAGCACCCGAACCTACGGCAGCAGAAAAAGAAGCGATCATCAAAGAGAGAGAGAAAGAAAAAAAAGAGCAGGAACTGAAAATAAAAGCGCTGGAAAAAAGAGCCGGGTCTGCCGGAAAATTCAAAGTAAGCACGATGTATAAAAGCAATTGTGCTCCATGCCATGGAGTGAATGGCGAGGGCAATATAGGACCAAAACTGGCTGGATTAAGCAAAGAAGAGTTGCTGAAAAAAATACTTGATCTCAAAACAAATGAGGAAGAGATGCATATCGCTGTCATTGAGTATATGTCTGAAGAAGAGATGGAGATGCTTGCCGAAGAGATTGGCCAGTTCGAAGGAAAAGGAAAATAGTTCAGCCATATCCTGCTGTTTTGTTCAAAGGAGACAATAATGAAATCAAAATTGAAAACGATCTGTTATGCAATACTCAGTCTATTGGTTGCAACACAAGTGACTTTGGGCGAATCAAAATTCAGAACAATCATGCAGGAACGCGGTCTTACCGAAAAAGATGCCCTCGCTGCACTGAAAGTCTATAATCCCAGCGGCAAACATGATGAATATTATGCTTTTGTCGGAGGAGGACAATGCGGCCAGGTGCTGGTCTACGGAATCCCTTCCATGAGGATTCTGAAATATATCGGAGTTTTTACCCCGGAGCCATGGCAGGGGTATGGTTTCGATACTGATTCGAAAGAAGTGTTAAGGCAGGGAAATATCAGAGGCAGAGAGATCAATTGGGGGGATACGCACCACCCTGCACTTTCTGAAACGGAAGGAAAATATGACGGAGAGTATCTCTTTATCAATGACAAAGCAAATGCCAGGATAGCCGTAATCGATTTGAGATACTTTGAAACTTCACAGATCGTAGTCAATCCTATCTTTAAATCGAGCCACGGAGGTGCATTTGCCACCCCAGATACAGAGTATATCCTTGAATCCTGCCAATATCCCGCTCCTTTCACAAATGACTATTACCCTATGGAAGCATATAAAGATGTCTACAGAGGCGGAGTAACGCTATGGAAATTTGATAGAAAAAAAGGGAAAATCAATACCGAAAAATCCTTTACACTGGAGTTGCCTCCATATATGCAGGATTTGACAGATGCAGGCAAAGGCGCTTCAGACGGCTGGGCATTTACAAACTCCTTCAACTCAGAACTATATACGGGAGGCATAGAAAAAGGCCTTCCTCCTTTTGAAGCGGGATGCAGCCGAAATGACACAGATTTTTTACATGTGTATCACTGGAAAAAATTGGCCGAACTTGCAAAGGATGACAAAAATGTCAAAATCATCAATGGACACAGGGTGATACCGATTGAAGTAGCAGTAAAAAATGATGCTCTCTTTCTGGTTCCTGAAAACAAATCCCCCCATGGCATCGATGTAAGCCCAGAGGGTCAATATATTATAGTTTCAGGCAAACTTGATACCCACGCGTCTGTTTATGATTTTAAAAAAATTCTAAAGCAGATTGAAAATAAAGAATACATCGGGAAAGATCTTTACGGTATACCGATTTTGGATATGAAAAAATCGCTGTATGGACAGCTGGAACTTGGGCTTGGACATCTGCACAATACCTTTGGCAAGGAAGATGGGATTATCTACAGCTCTCTGTATGTCGATTCCCAGGTTGTAAAATGGAACTATAAAAAACTGAAACTCATAGACAGGGTCAATATTCACTACAATATAGGCCACATTGAAGCAATGGAGGGAAAGTCTGCCGATCCGCAGGGAGAGTATCTTATCGCCCTTAACAAACTTGCAATTGACAGGTTCCTGCCTGTTGGGTCGCTGCATCCGCAGAACAATCAACTTATAGATATCGGCGGGAAAAAAATGGAACTTCTTTATGATATGCCCGTACCGCTTGGGGAACCGCATCAGTCCGCTTCGATCAGGGCAAGCAAGGTCCATCCCGAAGTCAGGTACAACATGGGAACCAATTCCAAAACGGGAAAACCTCACATAGGGAAAACACTTGCCGGTAAAGAGCGGATTGAGCGAAAAGGAGATCATGTTTATGTGTATGGGACAATGGTACGGTCTCACATCAACCCTGAGCATATTACAGTCAACAAGGGCGACAAAGTCACAATGTACATCACAAATGTGGAACGTGCGCAGGATGAAACACACGGTTTCACGATCGACCATCATGATATACATCTTTCTGTTGAACCGGGGAGGACGGTTCAAGTAGATTTTGTAGCAGACATAGAAGGTGTTTTCCCCTACTACTGTACAGAATTCTGTTCTGCACTGCACATGGAAATGCTGGGGTACATGCTGGTCAAAGATCCGAATAAAGATTACGAATGGATCAAAAAATTAAAAATGAAAAGCTTATCTCCAGAGGAGCTTAAGCAGGAATACGAAAAAATCACAGCAAGCAATGAAGCAACCAACCGTGTTATTGAAGCGCTGTTTATCTTTTTAGAGGACAACGGGTACACAAAGTATCCTACGGTTAAAAACCTGGTAGATGATGCGAAAGACCAGTATACAAAAATTGGTTTGGAAAAAGAGAAAGCAGCAAAAGCATATCGTGAGAATAATCTTGATAATGCCATTCTTTTTGAAAATATGGTATGGCAATACATGATTAAAACTGCCGATTCTGCCATCAGGGCAAAAGACCTTCTCGTAACCCATTTGGCCACACCAAAATCAGAAGAAGCCCAAAGAGGAGAAGAAGCCTTTCGTGAAGGGGGATGTTCGGGATGCCATGTCATTGGGAAGGTGAGTTCGGGTCCGGATTTGACAGGTGTCCTTAAACGACACAGAAATGCAGAACAATGGGTTGCGGAATACATTAAAAATCCCAAAAGCAAATTTCATGAACCGTACATGAAAAGACTGATTAAATTTTTCAACCTGAGAATGCCAAACCAGAATATGGGAGATCAGGAGATCAGGGATATCATAGAATATTTTAAATGGATAGACGAGAATGCGGATCTGTTTTAATGAAGAATACAAACATATTCCAGACAACGAGAGACAGGGAGAGCAGAGAGTCAGCCGATAACAACTTTATACTTTGACAGACTTTGACAGACTTTGACAAACTATTGCTCTATACTTCTTATTAGATTGAGAGGTAAACATGAGCGAATGTAGTATATGTAGATTTAAAGATTTAGTGATAGACAGACAGATTAGCGAACAGCAAAGAATCAGGGCGGATCTATGCAATATCTGCCTTTTCAATACATTAACGGACGCAGAAATTGACGAGTTGATCACAATCAGTTCTATTAAACAATTTGGAGAAGGGGATATTCTTTTTCATGAAGAAAGCAAGCCCAGTCATTTATATTTTTTGCTGAAGGGTGCCATCAAGGAATACAAATACGATACGTCGGGGAAGACTTTGGTAGTACAACATTACTTTACTCCAAATATCATCGGAGAAGCAGCCAATTTTGGGCAAATGGTCTATGATACAACTGCCGAATGTGTCAGTAAATGTATCATACTCACCATCACTTATGAAGACTTTGAAAAGAAATTTTTGAAAAATCCTGATATTTCCTTTAAATTACTGCTTCAGCTTGCAAAAAAAATAAAAACAACGATGAGTTACAATATGCCAAAGGATTCAATGTCCAAACTGGCAGAATTTATTTATGAAAATGAAGAATTATTCAATACAACGAAAAAATACAAAATAGCCAAAATGCTTAATATTTCGCCGGAAACACTCTCCAGGTTGCTTAAAAAACTTAAGGATCGGCAAATCTTTGAACGTAAAGAGAATGGTCATTATAGGATTGTCGACAGAGAAGGGTTGAAACAGTTTTTCAAAAGCGGGTTCGACTTATTGTAGCATACAAGTGTTATGTTGTTAAAGGGATTGCATTTTTCACTCAAACATCAAAAAGAGGAAGCCTCTTATATCCAGGATACCTGACTAGTCATCTTCTAAAATCTGATGTCTCCTTTTATAGCGGATGATATAAAAGGCGGTGATCAGTACAACACTTAAGAGAGCAATGAATGTCGCTGACTGCAGATACTCGGAAATCACCTCTTCCTGCGAACCAAGCAGATACCCCAGCGCTACCAGTACAACCACCCATATTCCTGCACCAAGTGCCGTATAGAAAGAGAATTTTGCAACATTCATCCGCGCCAATCCTGCCGGCAAAGAGATGAGCTGACGGATACCGGGAATAAGCCTGCCATTAAAAGTAGAAAGTTCTCCATGCCTTTGGAAGAAAGCTTCCAGCTTATCCATCGTATCCTCTTTGACAAAAAAGTATTTCCCATAATTTAGAATAAAGGCCCGTCCCACATAAACTGCCAGATAGTAATTAAACAATGCGCCTGCCACAGAACCGGATATACCGGCAAAAACCACACCATAGAGATTCATCTCATTCTTAAAGGAAAGATAACCCGCAGGTATCATGACAATTTCACTGGGGAAAGGGAAAAAGGTACTCTCGAGAAACATAAGAAGAAAGATACCGATATAGCCGAGATCACCGATATACGAGACAATAGTTTGTGCTATTTCATGTATCATTTTTACTCTATATTTTTCTTTTAAAGGGTATCACCCGAAGCTCCCTGATGAAGGGAACAGCGGATCAACAAAACTCCTGCATACAAAAATTGCCCGAATGGCAGATTTATACAAGAAACAAATGATGAACATTGCTCATTTTTTGTTTCTATTCAGTAAATGCACCTACCGCGGTAAGTCTATTGTAGCGCTGTTCCAAAAGCTCGTCTACTGTAAGCTCTCTAAGCGTCTTTGCCTTTTCAATGAAGTACTCCATGATCACTTTTGCTGCCGTATCTTTATCGCGATGCGCACCAATAAGCGGCTCCTCAAGGATATCATCAACCAACTTATGCTCATACAGGTCATTTGGCGTAATCTTAAGTGCTTTGGTTGCTACCTCTACCTTGCCCGGGTCATTCCAAAGGATCGCTGAACATCCTTCCGGTGAGATAACAGAAAAAACGGAATAACGCATCATCGCAAGCTTGTCAGCCACACCGATCGCAAGTGCTCCTCCGGAACCTCCCTCACCGATCACAACCGATATCATCGGCACTTTTACTGCTGCAAACTCGAAAAGGTTCTTTGCGATAGCTTCACTCTGTCCTCGCTCTTCCGCACCAAGCCCCGGATAGGCACCCGGAGTATCGATAAGCATCAGTACAGGGATATCAAACTTTTCTGCCAGTCTGACTGCACGAAGTGCCTTTCTGTACCCTTCCGGGTTTGGCATACCGAAGTTTCTCTTGATCTTGTTTTTCTGGCCACGCCCCTTCTGCTCTCCAATGATCATTGCTTTCTGTCCACCGATCCATCCGATATAGCACAGGATTGCAGGATCATCACGGAACGCTCGGTCCCCGTGGATCTCATAGGCATCGGTCATCATCGCCTTGATATAATCAAGTGCATAAGGGCGATCCGGATGACGTGCTAATTGAAGTTTTTGAAAATCGGTAAGCGAGCCGAAAGTCTTATCAACTTCTTTTTGTAACTCTTCCTGACATTTTGTCACGGCATCCATATTGGCGATGGCATGAGCCGAAACAATCTCATCTTGTATCTGCTCAATTTTTTTTTCAAACTCTAAATAGGTTGCCATCGTTATCTCCTTATACTTTTTTAAAGATCACTACGCCGTTCGTTCCGCCAAAACCAAACGAATTGCTCATCACGACATTGAGTTCAGCTTTTCTTGCTTCATTAGGAATATAGTCAAGATCACAATCATCATCAGGTGTTGTATAGTTGATTGTCGGGGGAAGTACGCCGTCCCTCATTGCCATGAGGCATGTAACAGCTTCGATCGCTCCGGCCGCCCCCAGGCAGTGGCCGATCTGCCCTTTGATTGAACTGACCGGAGGACAATTCTCTTTACTGCCGAACAACTCCTTAAGTGCTGCTGTTTCATTCTTGTCGTTTGCCGGGGTTGAAGTACCGTGAGCATTGACATAATCAATTTTTGGCTCTCCGGCCATTTGATATGCCATCTGCATCGCTCTAAGGGGGCCATCCGTTGATGGTGCCGTGATATGGCTTGCATCCCCGCTCTCACCGAAACCGATAAGCTCTGCATAGATCGTGGCACCACGCGCCACGGCATCTTCATATGTCTCCAGCACAAGCGCGCCTGCACCCTCCCCCATGATAAATCCGTCACGGTCCCTGTCAAATGGCCTGGAAGCAGTCTGGGGATCATCGTTTCTTTTGGAGAGTGCTTTCATTGCGGCAAAGCCTCCGATCCCAACTTCACAGATCGCTGCTTCCGCACCGACTACCAACATCTTGTCGGCCGTACCCACCATAATGCTTTTAGCTGCTTCTCCGATCGCGTGTGTACCTGCCGCACACGCCGTCACTGCTGAAAGATTAGGGCCTCTGAGTTCCTGGTAAATAGAGATAAACCCGCCCAGCATATTCACCAACGAAGAGGGAATAAAGAAAGGAGAAATTCTTCTTGGGCCCCTCTTCTCATTGATCACAGCATTCTTCTCTATATTCGGCAAACCGCCAATTCCTGATGCAGAGGCTATACCGAACCTGTCCCTGTCAGTACCTTCCGGTATCTTCGCATCATCCATCGCTTCCTGTGCGGCTTTCATTCCAAGGTGAATAAATCTATCTGCTTTTTTTGCTTCTTTTGCATCCAGTACAGTCAAAGGGTCAAAATCAGTGATCTCGCTTGCAATCTTTACCGAGTGCTTCTCTGTATCAAATACCCCGATTTTCTTGATACCGCATTTACCTTCCATGATTGCAGAAAATGCACTCTCTTTATCAAGACCCAGAGAGTTGATCATCCCCAAGCCTGTTACTACTACTCTTTTCACGGACTCTCCTATACAAATAAGATATATATTAAAATTTTAGATCAAAATATTAATATATATCCTACTATTTTACACTCCCCTGTCGGAGTGTAAAGATACAAACTATACGTTTTCTATAAACTTGATCGCATCACCTACCGTAGCGATTGCTTCTGCCTGGTCATCAGGAATTTCAATATCAAATTTCTCTTCGAGTGCCATAACAAGCTCTACTACGTCAAGGCTGTCTGCTCCAAGATCTTCAACAAACTTAGACTCTTCTTTTACCTCGTCCGGGCTTACATTCAACTGCTCAACCACTACTTCTTTCACGTCATCAAATAGTGCCATTTGATTTCTCCTTATTAACTTTAAAATACGTCTAAGTATAGCCAAAAAATGATAAAAAGGAGTTAGAGCACGATTGATTGAAAAAAAATATCTGTTGCCCCATCTTCAGAAGAAAATGAGATGATCAAAAAATTACACTATTTTAAAAGTGCTTTTTTGACAAAAGGGTCATGAAGATTTTTTCCCTGCAGCATAAGGATCTTCATCTCCTCATAAGAGATAAAGTTTTCCTGCTTTTTTTCATAAGCAGCAAATCCGTAACCCATCGGAGAAGGCGCTGTTCGGGTATACCATGCTTTTTCTGCTTCTATCCAGCGATCGCTGTCAAGTACCCTGGTAAAAATATTTTGGACTTTGTCCGTTCGATTTTCCAGCCAGAGCACGACACAACCGATATCATCAAAAAAGTAGGTATCGCCTTCGGGGGTAATAACCTGTGCGCTATACTCCAATGCTTCAACATCCATATTGCACTCTATGCACTGATACTCTTTAGGTTTCACTTCCACCGGCTGGTATGCTGTGTTGCCTTTATATACATAACGTGCGCCCTCATCGCTTCCCATCATCAGCAAAAGTCCCATAATCGCTCCGATAACGACAGCGAATGTAAGTAGGTTCAATAAAAATTTTTTCATAAAAAGACTCCGTTCTTAAAATAATAAACTCCCACATACCCGCTGCATATGAGAACAAACAACGTAAGCAATCCTACCCAGATCCTGTTCATCTCTTTTGATACTCTGTCAAAAAAAGTTTGCGCTATTGCACTGAGCACCGATAAAAAAATTCCCAAAAGAAGTAATCCCCATAAGAGGTAACCTACAAAGTAGTACTCTTTTTGCAGCATACAAAAAGGGCACTGGTGTGTCGGCAGTTCATAGATATAGGTACCAAAAAAGTATACCATACTATAGTAAGCGCTCCATAGAAAAGAGAGGGCAATCCCCACGCGTAATCCAAAACTCTTTGAATAAACCGTAAAAAGCAGCAACAGATACAACAGATAAAAGAGTACCAGAAGTTTGGTCGTATCCAGACCGAACGGAATCCTGTTACTCCCTCCGCTGATCCCGAAAATCACAGAGCAGCAGCTTACAGGGTTGACCGTATCGATATGTATAAAGTAGAGGACATCAAGTACCATTTCCGCACTTAAAAACAGAAAAACCAACAGATACAGCCACGACTTCAGCCTGATATACGGATACCTTTTCGCTTCAAGGTCAACATGGTTGATAAAAAGCCATAAACCACTCAAAAAAAGAATGACGATTTTCAGTGCTAAAAGAGGGTTGCCGTATTCGTTTGCATCGATGACTCCTGCCGCACACATGGCACCTGGAACCAGCAGGGAAAGCGTATCGATCGTATAGACAAAATACGGCAGGAGCAATACCTTCAGCAAGAGCACAAAGAAGATAATACTCATTACCAGGTAGGTACGATTCTCCAGCGCAAACTGGGACGGGGTAAACTGATCAAAATCCCACTTTTTAAGAATATTTACTGTTACGATCGAAGCTACCAGTAAAAGCAGATAAAGCAGTACCTCAGCAAGGAGGTAAACGATCACTTCGCTGCTTAAAAGTATTTCATTCACAAATCTCTCCGTCTTCCAGATGCACGACCCTGCTCTCAAACGGCAATGTCTGGAAAAGAGGGTCATGGGTCGCTACGACGACTGTCTTCCCGGACTCATACAAATTTTGAAGTATCTGGATAAACTTCAAAGAGTTTGCCCTGTCAAGGTTTGCTGTCGGTTCGTCGCAAAGGATGATCTTTGGATCATTCACTAAAGCCCTGGCAATCGCACAGCGCTGTTTCTCTCCTCCCGAAAGGGAAGATGCCTCCTGGGATCCCTTATGCAGGATTGCAGCACGCCGCATACTCTCCTCAGCCATTTTTTTGATCGTTTTCATATCATGCCCACTATTGATGATCGGCACAATCACATTCTCCTCCACGCTGAGAGATTCAAGCAGATTAAAATGTTGAAAGATAACGCCCATGCTTTTGGCGCGGTAGTGCGATGCATGCAGATCGGGCAGTTTCGAGATCATTTCGCCACCTACAGTTATCTTTCCGCTGCTTGGCCTGTCAAGCGCTGCTATGAGTGAAAGAAGTGTAGATTTTCCACTACCGCTGATCCCGCTCAGAATAACGCACTCTCCCTCTTTGATCTGAAGGTTTATCCCTTTTAGTACTTCAAAAGTCTCGCTTCCTTCGCCGAACTGTTTGTTTACCTCTTCTATCACTATCATAGCATCGCCTCTTTTGGTGGAATCACGGCAACTTTCCATGCCGGGATAAGAACCGCAGCAAAAAACGGTACCGCAAAAAGCAAAAAGATGGAGCCGAGCAGGCCAAACTCTATATGTGGCGCAAATGTCACATTGTTAGCCAGGTTTGCACCGCCTAGAAATATCTCTGAAAGTATCGGTGCATTCAAAACAAACACATAAAAATATGCCAGCACCACACCTAAGACAAAACTGCCCATTACAATGGAGAGTGTCTCATAAAATTTTAATCTCAGTATATCTTTGATACTCCATCCTAGCGCCCTTAACACCCCTATCTCTCTTCGTTCTGCCGAGTAAGCCAAACTGTACCGCTGGTAGAGAATAAGCATAAAAGTGATCAATGCAACAATATAAAGGATTAAGAACAATCCGCCTTTATAATTATACAGATTCTCATAAGCCTTTTTGACCTCTCTTTTCTCTACGACCCTCATATCATATGAGATCAGATGCAGTTTCCCGATCACATTATCCCACTCTGCATCGTTTGGTACATTAAAGGCAATGTCGGTTACCTCCGTTTCCTCCATGCCGAAAATCTCTCTGGCAAGATCAATCGGCATGATAATCATGTCATTGGAAAACAAGTTAAGCGAAGAGGGAAGGGTCTCGTAGATGTTAACCTTCTTAAAGGTCCCTTTGGGTGTTTTAAACGAAAAACTGTCAGAGTAGTGGTGTGCCTGAAGGAACTCCTCTACCCCTTTTCCTACCAGCATACTCTCCGTAGAAAAGAACTTTTTTAAATCTATTCCATCGATCAACCCGGACAGCTCTTTTGCGCTCTGATCATCAAAAAAATCTATCCCTACGACCAAAAAGGAGTGTTCTCTCGGAGAAAAGAAATATCGTCCGTAAACCCTCGGAGATACCCTGGCAATCCCTTTCATCTCTATAATCTTGTCGACCCATAAAAGCGGTGTATTGACCGGTTTTCCGGCCTGTATCCTGCTTACGGTGAAATCCGGCTGCTGTCCTATTGTACCCTTCAATGTATGCTGCAGCGATGAAGAGATAAACAGTACCGAGCTTAAAAGCGTGACGATCACCACAGAGATCAGAACAATACCAAAATGCTTTGCTTTTTGTTTAAAAAGCAGCAGCGTAAGAAAATATAAAAAGGGGTTATTATTCAGCATAGACAATATCCATTCTATTGATTGCCTGCATATGAGGATAAGCAGGATTTGCAACGTGTTGGAACGGCATTATTCTCGGTTCATAATACGCTGTACTTAAAGAGGGTGTCCGGACACCGGTCAATCCAACCAGTACTCCCAGCTCCTGCTCCCCGGCTGAACTTTTATTCACTGCATAATGCAGGAACATACCGCCGGTTAAAATCAAAAGAAGAAATACCGATACCAAAAACTGCTTAATCACCACTGTTCTCTGTTTGCATCTACTGTTCTATCCCATCCAGCGCCATGACCATAGTATCTGTAATCTCATCAAATTTTATTATCTTTTTACCCAGGTGTTCATCACTGAATGTCTTGGCATCTTTAAGCGTTTTGAACGGTATCAATTCACGCCCCATAGGCCCATAGACATTGGCGTCATACACATAGAAAGCCTGTTTTGCCTCGATCGCTTCCAGCGTATAATAATCCGTAACCGTGATCGAAGTAATTGCTTTACGGTCATAAGGGAAATTGCCATCGAAGATATAGTATTTCATCATATCTTTAACCCCGTCGAAGTAGTAGGTATCTCCTCCATGCGTGATAGATGCGGCCCATTTCGGATACTTGGCAACAAACATCCCGCACACGGGACATTTTGCGGACTCCGGTACATGGATATGCTCTCCCTGGGATCTCATGCTCCCGTTACTCACATAGTAGGCAACCGCTTCCAATTTGGATGCAGAAAGGCCGGGACATGCCTGAGAAGCTTTGATCTCCTGGATGATTTCTTCTATCGTCCCCTTTGCAGAAGGGAGCTTTTCAACATCGCAAAGCGCCTGAGCGATTTTTTCTCCTTTTTGGGAAAGCTTGACTACTTTTGCATGCAAAGTATCGCCGGCAGTCAACCAAAAAGTAAAAAGTAAGAATATATAAAATGCTTTTTTCAAAAGAAACTCCTAAAGAGAGCCGGAAAGTTCCGGCCCATTATCATTAAGAAAAGCAGAATCTATCTGTTTCCCAGGTAGAGTCCTACCGCATGAAGCTGTTTAGGGTTCAATCCCTCACAGAGTTTATTGCTGATGACAAACGCTTTGGCTTCCGCAGTAGAAGCAAACTTTTTATCAGTCTTCTGACACTTGCCTGCATAAAGCTTCTTACCCATTGCTCGCATCTTATCCTGCTTTTTGCCGATCATTGAAGATTCTTTTTTGAATCCTTTTTTAGCTTTTTGCAATGCAGCTCCAAACGTCATTCTTTTTCCACCATTTGCTTTGGCAAAAGCCTTGGCATCGGCTTCATTGGCAAAAGCATATTTGCTGACCATTGTCATCGTACCTTTTTTCTTGCTTCCGACGACATAATGAGCTTTTTTTGCATCAATGAACTTCAGACTGCTTACATCCACCACTTTGATATCTGTGGGATTAAGTCCTTTTTCCATATCTTCAGCCAGACAATGCATGGAGCAGTACTGCTTTACCTTGCCGTTTACGGTTGCCACATGGTTGGTCTTATAATACATCGGCAATGTCATACCGCAGTTTGGGCAAAATGCTTTTGCATCTCCTTTCTGCAGCAGTGTCGCTTCTGATGCATCCACACTCTGGAACATTTTCATCATCTTTTTAGGCTGCTGAGCCGGTGCTTTGCCTCCGCATTTGCCTGCTCCACATTTCATCTCTGCCTGTGAGAAACTCACCATACCGACCACTGCCACAAGAACCAATAAAACCTTTTTCATATTTTCTCCTTATATTTTTAATAACCCATCATAATATATTAGTGTTAAACGAGTGTTAATTACTGCTAATAGAATCGATGTATCTCTTCCATAATATTTGCGAACTCCATATCATCGCCTTTTTCTTTAAGGAAATCTATCAGATATTTCTCACTTGCTTCAATACCATCATTTTTTTCTATCTCCAAAAGCTTAGCATAGAGATCCGCCATGATCTCTATCACATGCCTTGAGATTTTTTTTCTGGCAGCATGGTAACCGATGATCTTACCTGTGTCCGTATCTCTTCTTGATTCAAATTCTGTAAATATCCAGTAGTATCTCCCGTCTTTTGCCAGGTTTTTTACCACGATATTGATATTCTTGCCTTGCGAAATCGTTTCCCATAAAAGCTTGAAGACGACTCTTGGCATATCAGGATGCCGGATAATGCTGTGAGGTTTTCCTATAAGTTCCTCTCTGCTGTAACCGCTTACTTCCAGAAAATAGTCATTGGCAAACGTAATTCTGCCTCTCTCATCGGTTTCACTTACGATATAGCGTTTGGGGTCGAGTTCTATCTCTTCATTGATCGGTGTTGGCTTCTTCATATTAAATCCTTCCGTTTAAAAGTCTGATGAGGCTGTCTTTCACTTCATCAAATTTCAATATCCGTTTACCGCTATTCAGCTTCGAAAACTTCTCTGCCGCTTCTTCTGTTGCAAAAGGAACCAGATCATCACCGGAGGGAGAGATCGCCGTGCTTCCATAAACATAAAAGGCTGTTTCTGCATTGATAGGTTTATGCGTTCCATAGTCTGTGACGACGATCTCGGAAAAATCTTTCTCGTTTTTGACCCCCACATCAAACCATTTTCCCGGTCTATGGTAAAATTCAAACAATGACTTCGGACTGGAGAAAAAAACGGTTTTACCGTTTCTTACGCTGATCTTTGCAACCCATTCAGGCGCCTTATAAACTTTGAGGTGCCTGACCAGCCCTGTGGTATTTCTGTCATAATTCATACTATAGAATTTTTTTGTTTGAAACGGTTGTATCTCCGGGGTCTCTGCCCACAAGCATACAACCGTCAATACTATTGCTGTCATCAGTCTGTTCATACTAAATCCTTTTTTGCAAATATTCTAAAACCTAAAGAAGCAAAGAGTACCCCTAAAATGAATGGATACGCTATGGAAATAAGCACAAACGTACTTTGTTTTATCGTATCCAGTATATAAAATGCCACCGGCCCCATCACCGTCAATTCAGGATCAAAAAGACTGATGGCGGCAACACGAAATACCTCCATAGGATTCAGGAATGCGATGGCAATGATAATCTCTTCGCTTATCCTGTTCTGAAGCATAATGGAGATAAGGGCGATATCTATAAATGTCAGAAGGAATATCCATATAAAAAAGGAGATACCCAATGCCATCTCGGAAGATTTTACAATAGAAGAGATAAAAAAAGCAATCCCCAGAAAGGCCGAACTCATTGCAAAAAGAAGTCCCGTATAGAGAAGAAAGATACTCCATGGTACCTCTGCGCCCTTAAATACACCGTAGATGACAGCAAACAACATCGCTATAAATACCGGCAGGAATACTGTAACAAACCGTCCCAGAGCCTTACCCCAGTAATACTGTCCCAGGGAGATAGGGAAAGAGAGCATATACTCCAATATATGACTGTCCCTGTCACCGGATATGGAACGTACCGTTGTAATAAGTATAAAGATAGGCAGGATAATGATGGTAACCTGAATATACATCAATAGCAGCCTGCTTAAGCCGCTGAAACCCATGACCTGTGATTCGGTAATCCCCGCAATGAAAAAAAGTGCGATAAGGCCGCCAAAGACCAATGAATAGATTGTAAACCATTTTGCCCTGATAGACTCTTTAAGGTCAAGATAGGCGATTAAAAATAAATTCTTCAATATGCTTTCCTGTTATTTTTTGCTTCAATTTCGAAAATACGCTTGCTCATCTCTTCAAAATCCACGACCTCTTCACCCTCTTTGATGCTTTCTTTGGATTCATGAGCTGCAAATCCGTATGCCATCGGTGTAATATTCATGGTATCATAAAAAGCGGTGCGGGCATCGATCCATTTGCCTGTGTCAACATCGGTGATCCATATTTTTGCTTTGGGCGCCCACTCGATCTTCTCTTCATGAAACCATAATATCGTACAGCCGATGTCATCGAACATATAGCTGCGTCCATTCTCCACATTGATCACCTGCACTGCATGATGCCTTTCGCTGACGACCATCTTGCATCGGACACACATATCTCTGTCCCAGTGTACTTCGTGCAGTGCCGTAGGGTCTTTTTTTTCACATCCGCTAAACCCTGCTATCATCACGAGTGATAAAATGAATAATTTAGCGAGTTTCATCGGACACGATCTCTCCCAGATCCATATAGATTTGACGATTAACCATCCCTTTCACCTCTTCAAGACGGTGCGTCACAAACAAAAAGAGTTTCTCTTCTTCTTTTTCCTTGATAAGTCGATAGAAGTCGTCTCTGGCTTTAGGATCAAGGTTTGCCGTAGGCTCATCATAGATCATAATATCACTCTCTTTTGCCAAAGAAACAGCGATAAGAAACTTCTGTTTCATCCCGCCGGAGAGCTTGAAAAACGATTTGTTCAGATTGGGCTTGATATCCAGTTTCATTTCATTGGCATAATGATAGATGAGTTCCTTGTCCACCCCTGAGCTTTTACAAATATAGGCAATAAGTTCTGCCACACTCAACCTTATCGGAGGAGGAAGCTGCGGCACAAAACTGACAGACTGAAGGATATCTACACGCTTTTTAATCGGATCCAATCCTTTGATACGAACCTGTCCGCCCGTAGGGTGATAATATCCCATGATCAAACGGATCATCGTAGTTTTCCCCGCACCGTTGGCACCCATCAAAGCGACAGAATCACCCTTTTCAAATGCAATAGAAATATTGTTAAGCGAAGTTGTTTTCCCAAACTTTTTGGTTACGTTCTTTATCTCTATCATCTATTTTATCCCTATTTCAATTTCTCTGGCTATATAGTAGCACATTCCGGTATTAAACCAACCCTTTAAGACGGAAATTGAAGTTCAATGCATCCGCATGGCATACATCAATACATCTTCCGCATAAAGTACAGTCAGCTCCCATGATATATTCTCTTGTGATACCTTTTTCTTCCCTTTGTTTATCATACTTGGCTTTGGTGATTTCCAATACCTGATTCTCAAAGCATACGTCATGGCAGACCATGCAGCTGTCACAATTATCATTCCACTCCACTCTTAAAGCGCCCACTTTTCCTATCATACCGTATGTGGCGCCGATAGGGCAGATATAGGTACACCAGGCCCTGCGCGAAAAAAATACCTCTATCGCAAACACAACGGCTACCCAGATCAATGCTACCGACCATCCGTATGCTATCATACGGCTCAGTATTCCTACCGTACTGATCGTTTCAAAAACAATGTAGCCGCTCACGGATGCCATCACCAAGAAACCTACCCAGAAAATATATTTTATTCTGTGATCAAATTTTCTAGATTTGATAATTTTTTTGTTTACCAGCGTGTTGTGCAGTTTTTCGCCATATTCACTCAGTATGCCGTAAGGACAGACCCATGAACAATAGGTCCGGCCTCCCAGCAGCATATAGACGATCAGAATGGTCACCGTACCGATGACTACATTGACGGGAATGTGATAGGTTGCCAAAAATACTTCCAAGGTCGAAAACGGATCTATCAAATGGAAACCCAAAAACCTTGAACCGTTAAGCGTACCCTCAAGTACCTGCAGGTCTATAAAAAATGATAAGAAAAAGAGCAGATGGATAGAAATAACCAGTATCCACCGCTTCATTCTATAGCTAAACTTTCGTTTGCCCTCTTTTGTCGTATCAAAAAAAGTAGACCAAAAAGTAGTATTTTTTATAGTCTCCCGGTTATTATACTTATCCATCTGCTATCTCCTGCCCTCTTGCTTTATGTTTCTAATTACTGATTATCCTGTGCTTTGGCTTTCGCTCTTGCCGGGAATTCACCGATCTCATCCGCAAACATTCTTAAGTCCTCTTCATCCAGATTGATAAGAAGTCCCTTCATAACAACATTCTCTTTTCTGCCCGCTTTAAAGTCAACCAGATCTTTAAATATCTTATCTGCACTCTGTCCGAAAAGCTTAGGCCCCATCAACGGTTTACCGTTCTGTTCACCCGAACCGTTTACGCCGTGGCATGAAGCACATTTGCTCTTATATGCCTGACTCACTTCAAACGCACTGACATTTCCTGCTTTGTCTCTAAGGGCTTTCAGCTTGTCCTGCTCTTTTTTTCTGTCATCTTTCTCCTCTACAGCTGCCGATTTTGCTGCCGCAGTTTTGCTGCCAATATCTTCTATGACTTTTCCATGCTCTCCGCCGTGATAAGCAGGTCCTCTCATAAAAGTGGATACCATCAAACCTATGATACCCAGTGTTAAAATTCCCACAACAATATTTTTAAGACTCGGCATTTAGTGCCTCCCTGTACTGAATTTTAATTCTTGTCATTCTACTTCCTTAACTCTTTTATTTTTTGATTGAAATTGTAAATCTCATCTGCCAAGGTACGGATCTCCTCATCACTCATTTGCCTGATCAGATCATCCATGAGCACATTGCTTTTCTTTCCGACCTTAAAGTCAGCAATAGCATTGTATATCTCATCAGAGGTTTTCCCCAGCAACGAAGGGCCGATAACACCGTTGGCATAATCATCATGACATGCCGAACACTTTACCATGAAATTTATACTCAGTTTTTTAACCAGCAATGAAATCTGAATATTTTCATAAGGACTGCGTATATTCATATTTGCCTCTACAGCCGTCCTTGATTTTGTTCTTACAGACGCATCTTCGTTTGCAGGCTTGGCATTGGGGTCATACTCGCTCTTGATGTTGTAATCGTAGTAATATTTATCCTTACTGCTTTTTTCCTTCTCTGCTACCTTGATCTCTTTCGCATCCGTATTTTGTATCACCTCGATCTGTGGTGCTGTGCTGCCCTGGGAAACAGTTTCTTTTGCTGCCTGTTTCGTCTCGGCTTTGGATTCATCGTCCCCGCTGCTGCAGCCTGTCAATACGAACAGGATACAACCAAGTACACATATTTTTATCGTTAGCTCTTTTTTCATGATTGTCTTCCTTGTCCATATTGCTCTTCGTAGGTTACCCTTGGCTTCACTACGATAGACGGTTTTGCTGTAGGGCACACCTCTTCACAGGCTCCGCATCCGATACATCCGTCATAGATCTCCGGTCGTTTCCCGCCGTTTTTATCCGGTACCATGGCAATGGCGCTCATAGGGTTCGGTATCGGACACATATCTGCACACAGTGTACACTGTTTTCCGGCAAATCCGTCTAACTTCTCCAGTATTTCCAGTTCATTTTGCGTTACATTGTTCACACCCTCTGTAAATCGGTGCATCTTTGTATTGAACCCTTCCGGAATAGGCGTATTGGTGATAGCAATACACGTTTCAGGATGAGCCAAAACCGCTATCCCCATCTCTATATCTTCGGGCTTCTCACAATCATGAGACAATGCACCGGTAGGACAGGCAAGCACACACGGTACTCCATTACATGCCCAGCATCCTCTTTCGGTTGCATCAATATAGGGTGTCCCTACACCATGCCCCTTGCCCCAGTCTGCCAACTTTATCGAGTGATAAGGACACACCTGCAGACACTGTCCGCACTTGATACAAAGCCCCAAAAAGTCTTTTTCATCCACGGCACCCGGCGGTCTTAAGCGCTTCTCATCAGCTAAAAGATAAGGGCTGAGCCCTACACCGCCGGCCAATACCAACCCTAAAGCACCCAGTGTCGAATACTTGATGAAGTCCCTTCTGTCAGTTTTTACTTTTGCCATTGATTCCTATCCTTTTACCCTTACTTTTGGCTTCTCATCTTCCAGCAAGAAAACCGGCGCAGTAAACGGTGCCAGCTTTGCCAGAAAGTTTAACAATGAGATCACGGGAGAACCGTAGAAGAACTTAACGTCGGGATCATATACCCAGAGCTGGTCTGCATACTGATATACTTTATGCGGGGTATCCCCTACATTATCTCCGTCTCTGTCAAACCCGGCATAGTTGTCCCAGTAGTTGCCCACTATCTCATTTTGATCTGTTTTGCTTCCTCTGCTGTCATTGACGATATCTTCGATATTTCCCATAATGATATTGTCCTTGATGATATTATTTTCACTCAGTGAATGAAAATGCAGTGCTTCAGCATTGTACATTACCTTGTTCCCCTCTATCCAGTTATGGGTATCCGGTTCAAAAGGCGATCTGTCTATATAAACCCCCTGTGCACAATAAAGCACGGTATTGTTCCTGATAGTAAAGTTTGAAACATCTTTCAGGCCGATACCCATGCCTGTAGCGCCCAAAGAACTCTTTACCACGTTTCCTGTAGCTATCGTATCTTTGGAATACATAAAAAATATCCCTACAGAGTTATACTTATAGGTATTGTTCTTTACAAAATTTTTACCCGCATACATAAAATGCAGGGAATAGCGATTATGCTCACCGTAATTTTCCTCAATGAGGTTACCATGGGAGTACCACACTACCATATCCCTTGACTTTATCAGCCTGTTTTTTCTGATGATATTGTCATTACTGTACCAAAGCCGCAAACCGTCACCCCGGAGGCCAAGCTCCAGGTCCTTTGAGGTGATCGTATTATTTTCGATGATGGAATTGCTCACCATCTGCATATCGATCCCGAAGAGGGCATCATCGATCACACAGTCACTCACCTCGCACTGTTTCCCGTCAGAGAGTTTGATACCCGAATCAAGGGAGGTTGTCTGATCACCGCTGTTGACAATTTTAAGGTTTTTGAGTGTGACATAAGAGCTTTTGACGGTAATAACCGTACCGTTGCCTTCACCATCAATCACCACTCCCTCTTCTTTGCCGATGATTGTTAACGGTTTTTTGATGAAGATGCTGCCCTTATAGACACCTGCCGGAAGCTTCAGTATCGAACCTTCCGCAGCGTGGTCTATCGCTTCCTGCAAAGCATTTGCATGCAAAAAAGTAAACAGTGACAAAAGATAGAGAACAAATACCCTGTTCATGCTTCAATCCTTCCATCTGGATCGGGATACATTCACCCCGTCTCCCATTTCAATATCATCAAAACAGTTTGGGTAAAAAAATACCCGATCCTGCTTTTATGAAACCTCAGCTGTCTCTTTGAGTGCTTTACGCTTCGCAAAAAATGCCAACAGACTTAAAAGACTGATCGCCACCAGTGCATAAAATCCTATCGTCGGATAGGAGTGTGTCGTAAACTGTGCGATCTTTCCGTCTCCAAATACTGTCGGCATAAAAGGTTTGATCTTGAATGCCCCCCAGTCATGCAGATTATGCCCAAACCAGTAGAGCCAGTAGGAATAATCCGCCAAAAAGAGCAACGGCAGTGAAATAGGGATAAGCATCACATAGCTGAACAGTTTGTGATTATAGGCAATAAAATAGATTATTGCCAGCGAGAGCAGCAGCAATGCATAGATGCCTATCTCCCTCTCAAACTGTCCGCCGACCCACATCGGATCCATCCCGACGTAATGGTTGATCGTATTCATTTCATGTACTTCACCACTGTACCCATCAAAATGGAAAAAGACGGGAATACCTTCAGGAAATGCCTCCTTCGGATAGTTGGGGGCTTCAAGAGAAACAGCCCAGATAGGAATAGAAGCTACACCTATCTCCGCAGAGTTCTCTATCATCTCCTCCAGATTGTTGTGAGCGATCTCCGGTGTTGTAACACTTTTATATCTACCCTTATTGTACAAATTCCAAACTTTTTTGGAAAGCGTAGTGACTTCATCACCTTTTCCTGCATTTATTTTATTCAATGTGCCATGAAATGCAATCATTGGAAAAGTGAATGCAAATGTCATAATCACAAGGGCTATCACTGCAAAAATCCTTGCTTTTATAAAACTCGGATGCATCATTTTCTCCTTTAAAAATATACTTCATTAGATTATACCTAATTCAATGTGAAGAAGTATTGATACCAATCAACAAGTAGCTAAAACTTATAAAAATAATTATCTTAGATTATAATTGCAGGGGGATAAAAAAATGTAGAAAATATTGATTATTTTATTGTGTGTAGCGGCCAAAGGCAAAAGCCTTTGGCACGGTTTCTAGAAGAGGTTGGCGTTTTCGTCAATCCATTTAAAGTATTCAATAATATCTTTAATCTCTTCATCACTCATATGCTGGTTAGGCATTTTAAGATTGAAATAATCGATCATACCTTTCACATATGGGTCTTTAAACATTTTTTCCGGATCTTTAATAAAGTTAGAAACCCATTTCTCAGCATTCTCATGTCTTTGTAGAACACCTGTCAAGTCTGGACCCGAAGATACTTTACCTACAACGTGACATCCGGAACATCCACCTTCATCAAACGCTCTTGCTCCACGCTCAGCTGAAGTAGATTGTTTCGTAGCAATCTTTTTAACAAGCAGGTCTTTCGCCCTGATTCCAACGTCTGCTGTTTTTACCATATATTGCCAGATCATGTTTTCAAAGAGGATCGCTTTTTCCAAATCGCCTTCTTTGACTGCAGCATCTGATTTTGCTTTTTCTTCTTTGATCTTTCCATACTGATCAAGTGCATCAGTAACAAGGTTCTTAACCGTTTCATGTTCTTCAAACTTGTTCTCTTTAAGGAACTTCACTACTGACTGAATAACTGCATCTGTTGCCGCATTCACTGCTACTGTTTTATCATACTCTGCTTTGAGCTGCTCCGGAGACATTGTCGCCATTTTGAGTTTTTGCGCAGACTCATACTTCTTGTCAGGGTCTTTTACCATAAGGTAACCCATCATTTCCAGGTGAAGTGCTGAACAGAATTCTGTACAGTAGTAAGGGAATACACCCTCGATATCAGCTGTGAACTTGATCATTGAAGTCTCACCCGGCTCCAGCGACGCATGCACATCATAATGATCCACTGTAAATCCGTGAGTCTCATCCTGTGCTCTCTCAAGGTTGGTCAAGTGAATGGTCACTTCATCACCTTTATTTACGGTGATTCTCTCAGGGTTAATGTGTGAACGAACCATCGTAGCATACACAGTAACTTTGTTTCCTTCTCTTACGATCTTCTCCTGACCTGCAAGTGTCTTACCTTTATGGACCTTACCGGTTTTGGTGTTCGTACCCATTTTATAACGTACATGCGGATGAAGTTTCTCAGCTCTGATCGCTACGGCCTGGTGAGGTTCACCCAACGGCAATGGCATATCTACAAGCAGATCCATCTTCTTACCACTTACATCGATCAGCTGGTGGTTTTGGGGGTGAAGCGGACCAACAGGCTGGAATCTATCAATCGCCAATTTGTTCAGAGCGATGATATATTTCCCCTGAGGATCCGCTGTTTTACCCTCCATGCCACAAAGGTGGCCAATGTTATAGTGAACATTCTGTTTGTCAAGTACTTTTAGATCTTTATAGTTCCACTTCACCACCTGAGAATCAACATAAAGCGATGTATAGATCTCACCGTCTACATTGGAATACTGGTTATGCAGCGGCCCAAGACCCAGCTCAACCTGACCATGCAGTGATTTTTTCATGTCAAGGATAGGTATACCATACGGATCTTTCCCCGCATACTCTTTATTGTCAATAAGCTTCTTGATCTTACTCCACTTATAAACAGAAGCATGCGTATCAAGCTTACCGCAAACTGTGATATACTCACCATCAGGAGAGACATCTACACCGTGAGGTGATTTTGGCTCAGGGATCAAGAATAGTGCATTATTAGCAATAGATACTTCCATAGGAACAACTCTATGACCATTTACCACTTTTACATTTTTAGGATCTTCAGCAAGCTTAGCTAATTTTTCCCAATTATATACATGCAAGAAGTCGGTATCGTTACGTGACATACCTGCTTCATTTGGCGGCATACCCACTTCGATACCCCCTGTATACATCTCTGAGTTGAATGAGTTCGTGAAACCCCAGCCATGAGAAACACTTTTACCCGCATCAGATAAATCCTGCATATATGGTGGCATTTCGATAGTAAATGAGGCTTTTTCATCTATACGGCCAATCTTTGGATCAAATTTCCACATTGTGGCACCACCACGATAGGTCTCTTTGTACTCTTCAATCGGGTGATAGTTATTATCAAATGGTGCGGCATATTGACACGCTTCGATGATATACTCAGAGTTCTGTGTAAAAAACGCTCCACCATGATCTGACTTAAAGATAGGGTTCACAACGATCTGCTTTGTTTCAAAGTCTTCCAGGTCAATGATTGCAACTCTTGGGTTCGCTTTATCATTGATCGCTAACCATTTACCGTCATATTTACCGTCTTTTTCAGAGATAGCCGGGTGGTGCGTATCACCCCAGTTGATCTCTCTTCCTCTGATATTACCCTGACGCAAGACAGCTTTACTGTCCTCATCAAACCCATATCCCTGCCAAGGCTCGGGCGTAAATACTGCGATATACTTCAGGATTCTCATCGATGGCACACCATAAACAATAATCTGTCCACTCTGACCCCCTGAACTAAATACAACAAACTCATCTCTACCGCCCGTAGGGTTATAGGTTTTTGCTGCACGAATCACATCTTGTTCCGTCAAGCCCCGATCTTTCATCACTTTTTCCAATGCCCCTGCACCAAAAACTGTCGTAGCAGTCAATGCGGAACCGAGAAAAAGTGCTGAAAGTTTGTTTAAACGCTTTTTCATGTCATGTCTCCTTTTCATAGTTGAATCATCCAAGAAGTATTTTTGATACTCCTTCTCCGACCTTCAGTAAGTATAACATAGATTGATGATAAGTATAATTGACAACCATCAATAAATTAACACTAATTTAACACTTTTTATACTTTTTTAACACTTTTTTAATATTTTATTAAGAAAACAGGCGGTAGATAATAATTTTTTCCTCTCCCTGACAGAGGGAGAGGAGAGACATTAAAATGTATATTTCAGGTTTGCATAAAAGTAACGTCCAGGCTCGTTCAGCAGCATGACATCATCACCCGGTACGCCAAGCAGCGTCAGATCTTTGTAGGTATTGGCTGTCGCATAGGTTTCATCAAAGACATTATCTACCCCTACTGTCAACGCAAAATGCTTGTTGATCTGCTTCGTCCCTTTAAGGTTCAGCACGGCATAGGCATCCAGTTCCTGCTCGCCGTTATCCTGGTCATAATCGCTCCATTCATCCGCTGCAATCACTTCGGCCCTGAAACTTAATGAATCGTCATACAGGTAGTTCAGTGCCGCATTGAATTTCAAAGGCGGGATTTCAGGCAAATCGATGTCTGTCTGCCCTGTCAAAGGATCCTCTTTTTCACCCCTTTGGTAAGAGATACCGTAGTCAACATAGAACGATGCGCTTGCGATATAGCTTCCACTGAACTCCACACCGTAGATAGTCGCATCCACATTCTCAAAATAATGGGAAGTGTTACTTGCATTGTAGGCGATAAAATCTTCCAGCATACTGTAGAATACTTTGGCTTTAAAGGTCGCATTTTCAAACTTCTTTTCCATCCCCATATCGACTTCGTAGTTTTTCGTGCTGTCCAGGGTCGGCGTACCTTGTTGTGTTCCCATCATTCTGATATAAAGTTCTCTGGCATCAGGTACTCTGGAGGATTTTCCGATCCCTGCGAAATATCTGGTATTTTCATCCGCATGATAGGTTCCGGAGATATACCCGTTGAGTTCACTGTAATCATTGCCTGGATCCATAGTATTGTCTGAAGTGATCTCCGTATCATCATATCTCAGGCCCAGGTTCCACTCAAGCTTGCCTGCTCTGAAGGTGTCTTTCAGGAAAATGGCATAGTTTTCGGTATCTGCATCGTCAAGGCTGACAGCGCCCGGTGTGCCATTGGTATAAAACCTTCCGTCCCAGTTTCTCAGACTGTAATCCAATCCGGCCGTGATCGTATGGGCTCCCGCATCAAAGCTGTTTTTGATCTTGGCCCCCTGCATTTTTGTATCAAGCCAGTGTGTTTTTTCCGTCCCGGTATCATCAGCAATCTGACGATAAATTGTTGACATCGGATGGTCCACTTCCGACTGATAGAGCTGCAGATCCAGTTCTTTTGAGTATTTGCCGAGATCTCTGGCAATGTACTCGATGTTGAAAATATCCGAATCGTCATAGAGCGCATCCATTTTGGAAGAAGGGTAAAGGATATCGTCGCTTCGGTTTCCCGTATAGCTCAGTCTCAGCTCCTGGTTGTCCGTAATGTTCCAAAAGAGTTTTGCCATCACGGTTTTCTTCTCAAAAGCATCCATGTCTTTATACTTATCCTGGTATTGAAAAGCGGCAGGAACTTTTCCGGCATCGATATTTTTCTGGATCTGTTCTGCAAAGTCATTGCCGTCCCCGTCTTCATACTGTTCGCCCGTTTCAGCCGAGGCGCTGATCAGAAACTTCAGCGTATCCGTTCCGCCGCTGGCTGAAAAAGAGGCTTTTTGATATCCCCAGCTTCCTGCATTGAGGTTCACTTCGCCTTCAAACTCTTCTGTCGGTTTTTTGGTATGGATCTTCACATCTGCACTCAATACCCCGAAGTCCTCTACGTTATAAGGCCCTTCGGTCACTTCGATAGAGTCGATGTTGTTTGTCAGGATATGCGAAATCGGCGGATCCATCCTGTTCGGACAGGCTCCGCATACTTTTGCCCCGTCGATCGTCACGTTGATGTTGTCTTTTTTCTGTCCCCTGACGATCACATCGTTGGAGATACCGCTTCTTCTTACAAGCCATACGCTTGAAGACTCTTTGGCAAGCCCTTCCGCTACGTCAGCAGATTTGATCTCCTCGCTGCTGACATCCTTGATGACTTCGGTATCTACCTTTGCTTCCACTTCTATCTCATCCAATGCTACAGGAGCAGCCTGTACGACTACCGATGCAGCGATAAGGGAGAGCCCTATCATTCTTTTCATCTAATCTCCTTTTTTTATATAATAGTACAATAAAGTATGGCGAAAAAGTGTTAAATTTGTGTTACTTTTTAAAA
>JBEWPY010000012.1:0-30995 GCA_047689495.1 Candidatus Sulfurovum profundilacunae
TATTTATTTTAGCTGATTCGGTCTCCTCTTTGACTTGTGTAAAGAAGTCTTACCCATTAATGGTGATATTAACCTTTGCTTGATACAATATCTAAACAAAAAATTAAACGGTTGAAGGAAAAAGAGGTGAGAGTATTACTGTTTTTATTATCATTATGTGTGACAACCAGCCTGTTTGCTGTCGATGCAACACTTAAAATAGAAAAAGATGTAGAGCATCGTTCCCGTATCGCCCTGGTAGATGGTTCTGACCAACAGAATCAGAAACTTTTTAAGATTTTGCTCTCAGACCTTAAGATATCGGGACACTTCCTGCCGGATAACAGCGTGCATACGGGAGAATTTACATCCGACTATATCGACCCTGCACTAAAAAGTCAGGAGTATGTTTTAAAGTACAAGTTCTTTCAGGGGAGCGGAGCAAAACTTTATATACGTCTTCTTCGTACCTCCGATGGAGCGCAGCTTTTTAAAAAATCATATAGTATTCCCCGTGCACGAAAGATGCCGTTTCTGGCACATAAAGTGGCTACCGATATTAATGCATACTTAAAATATCCCGATATCTCCTGGATCAACCGTTATGTAGTCTATACCCGTTACAGCGGAGCGAAAAGGAGCGAAATACTCCTGGCTGACTATACGTTTACTTATCAAAAAGTGATTATCAGAGGGGGACTGAATCTTTTCCCGAAATGGGCGGATGCCAAGCAGAGAAGTTTTTATTATACTTCATATTCAGGTCTGATTCCCACCCTTTACAGGATCAATATTTACACGGGGCAAAAATCAAAAATTATCAGTTCTGAAGGGATGCTGGTCTGCTCTGATATCAGTGAGGATTTTTCAAAACTGCTTCTGACGATGGCGCCGGAAGGTCATGCAGATATTTTTGAGCTCAATCTTGCAAACCGTCAGAAAAAACGGGTAACAAGATTCAACGGAATTGATGTGAACGGAAAATATACGGATGATGAGAAGAGTATTGTTTTTGTATCCAACAGGCTGGGATATGCCAATGTATTCAAGAAATCGATTCACTCTGCGGCGGTGGCACCTGTCGTGTATCATGGGAAAAACAATAATGCCTGCGATACCTATAGAGGGAATGTGGTTTATTCCAGCAGAGAATCAGAAAGCAGTTTCGGACGCAACAAGTTCAACCTTTATCTCACTTCATCAAGCGGCGGAGATACGAGGCCTTTGACAACAACGGGCACAAACCAATTCCCGAGATTTTCATCGAACGGTTCGGTTGTGCTCTATATCAAACATCATGAGAGGGGAAGTTCGATAGGGTATATCAATCTTCACAGTTATCAAAGTCTGCTCTTCCCGATTGATGGAAAGAAATTACAATCAATAGACTGGTAAAGTTACAATAAAGGATTTTAGATGATGAAAAATATACTGTTCAGTGTTACAGCAATATGGTTTGTGGTCGGATGTGCACAGCCTGCACCCGACTTGCAGGGCAATATGTCTGATACCATTACGATCGATGAGAATAATTTGAACAGTGACAGTTCCGGCTCGCTTTACAATAGCAGCAGTGACGGATTTGTCAGTGTCTATTTTGATTTTGACGGCTACAGTATTGTTCCGTCTCAGGAGGGGCGTATCCTTCAAAATGCAAATAGACTGCGAAGTGTAGCCGGAAACAAAGTGAAAATTGAAGGTAACTGCGATGAGTTCGGGACAGATGAGTATAACTATGCGTTAGGGCTTAAAAGGGCAAAAGCGATCAAAGATGCACTCGCTGACCAGGGGGTCAATACTTCCAATATCGTCATGGTAAGCTATGGCGAAAGCAATCCCGTATGTTACGAGCCTACCGATGAGTGTTACGCAAGAAACAGAAGAGTAGATTTGCGTTTGGCAAAGTAGTCGCATGAAAAGAAAAGAAGGAATTTTTATCTTTTGCCTCTTATCGCTTTTTCTTATGGCAGAACCTGTTTATGAGAGCAATGATTCGGAATTTGTATCTTCTTTTCAGGAAGATAGCTACAGCAATACGGCATTTCATCAAAAACCTACACTTGTATCTCTCAAGCGTGAGCTGAAGAGGCAAAAAGAGAGAATCGACGGCTTGACCACGTTGGTAGAGGGTTTAAGTAAAACACTCTTTGAACAGCAACAGAAAAAAAGTACAGCCGTAGAACAGGATAGCAACAGGGAGCTTTTGACAAAACTTGCAGAGATGATCGACAAGATCAACAGGGAGTATGTCAGCAAAGAGGAGCTTGAGCAGATCCTGGCTCGGTTGGAAAAAGAGAACATTTCATCAAATAAACCTGCTGATCCAGTCAAGAAAAAGAGAATCGCGCTGGAGGAAAAGTCAAATGCCGCGCTTTATAGTGAAGCAGTACGGCTTTTTGGGAAAAGACGTTACGATGATGCAAAAAAACGCTTTTTAATTACTGATAAAAAACAGTATAAACCTGCTGCATCAAACTATTACCTGGGAGAGATTGCATATTATACCAGACAGTATGAGGATGCAATATTCTATTTTAAAAAGAGTGCAAGTTTATATGACAAAGCAAACTATATCGATGTACTTCTGCTGCATACGGCTGTTTCATTGGAAAAAACCGGCAAGATTGAACAAGCCAGGGTATTTTATCGCAATGTGATAGAGAATTATGGCGACCATAAGTCTGCCAAAATCGCAAAAGAAAAGTTGAAAGCGTTGTAAAAGGGGTACAGGGTGAAAAAGCTTCTTATAGTATGGATCGGTTTTTCCTCATTCATACTTTATGCACAGACCCCGTCCGCCATTAAAGATATTGAGACCATTCCTTTAACAAAGACTGTATTTAAGTTAATAGAAGGGAAAAAAGAAAGAACAGTAGATTTAACCGGAAAAAACTTTGTTCTTGTTTCTGTCCGCGAAGCGGGAAGCGAAGGACGGTTCTATGCCGTCGACAAAGATGGTACAGTCTGGTGGTCAGGGCCGATTACTTCGGGTGCAACGGATTTTAGAAGCCCTTCAGGTATATTTCCCCTTCTGCAAAAGAAGCGCTACCATATGTCCAGAGAGTATCCTGACGAAAACGGGATAAACAATATGGACTATATGATGAGGTTTACAAATCAGGGACATGCATTGCATAAAGGGAATGTTGACTGGATGTCTCATGGTTGCATACATATAGACGAACAGGATGTTGTTGCTCTGTATCGTTGGGTAAATTATAAAACAAAAATTATTATTACGAGACATAGGTATATGCCTTTCGCAAAAGAGGATTTGCGAAAAATTTATATCGAACCCGTCCAGCTATAGTACTTTTGTCCTTTGGAATGCCCGCGAGATTGCTTCGATACAGGATGCTCTTACATTACCGTCTTCCAGGGCACTATAGCCTGCAGCGGTTGTCCCTCCCGGACTCATCACACTATCTTTCAGCAGTGCAGGATGTACATCCTGTATAAGTTCGCCGAATCCTCCGAAAAGACCGCGTACAGCACTCATCGCATCTTCTCTTTTGAGTCCCTGTTTGACCGCGCCGTCTGCCAGTGCTTCGGAGACAAGTGCCAAGTATGCAGGGCCTGAACCAGCCAGTGCCGTAGCGATATCGAGCTCTTTTTCGCTCCCCAGCCAAAGGGTCTCTCCGATAGTTACGAGCAGTTCTGTTGCCTGTTCGCGATAGGCTTCATCCCCGGTAAGGGTTGTCATGGATCGGCCGACTTTTGCTGCAAGGTTTGGCATTGCCCTCACGGTTGCGCTGGATTTGATATGTTTGTTGATTTTTTCGATAGGCGTTCCTGCAAGGACTGAAAGAAGAAAGTCCGCCTTTCCTTTGAGCTGTTTGCCTACCTCTTCGACATTGGCAGGCTTTACACAGAAGAGTACGGTTTTTTTGGAGATGTCAAACCCATCAATGAAATGTTTCTGGATATCTGCATTCAGTGCCTCCTCGAATGCATCAAGTTTTTCCATATTTCTGCCTGCCACTTCGATCTTGAACTTGTTTTTTAGTCCCTGTGCGATACTCAGTGCCATGTTTCCGTTACCGATAAATGTAATAGTTTGCATACAATCTCCTGTCTATAATATTGAAAAGATTGTAACATAATTAAGATTGATTTGTTAAAATCTTCTGTGAAGTTAAAAGAAGGATATAATCAGTCATGGAAGCATTTTTACAAGAAGCAAAAGTATCCAGCAGGATACTCGCGACACTGAGCGGCGCAGATAAAAACAGAGTATTGCGTGAAATGGCAGAGGCACTTCGTCAAAATGCGCATATCATCGTAGAAGCCAATACCATCGATATGAAAAACGGTGAGGAAAACAAGCTTTCTTCAGCATTGATGGATCGGCTCCTTCTTGATGAAAAACGTATTGATGCGATGGCAACGGCGATCGAAGATATCGCTGCACTGAAAGAGCCTGTAGGACGTGTCCTGGATGGATGGGTGACGGAAAACGGACTGAAGATAGAAAAAGTGACGGTCCCTATCGGCGTGATCGGTATTATATACGAATCCCGTCCGAATGTAACAAGCGACACGGCGGCACTTGCTTTCAAGTCTTCCAATGTTTGTGTGCTGAAAGGAGGGAAAGAAGCCTATCACTCCAATGAAGCGATTGCCGATGTGCTCAGAGGTGTGCTTAAGCAAAACGGCCTGCCTGAAGCACTGATCTCACTGATCCCGGATGCCTCGCGTGAAGGGGTGGCCAAACTGATCAAAATGGATAAGTATGTTGATCTGATCGTACCGCGCGGAGGAGAAGGGCTGATTCGCTATGTGAGCGAAAATGCGACTGTACCTGTGGTCAAACATGACAAAGGCCAGTGCCATACGTATATCGATGAACATGCCAACCTTGATGAAGCGGTAAAGATCGCAGTGAATGCCAAGGTGCAAAGGCCCGGAGTCTGTAATGCGATGGAGACGCTGCTCGTAGACAGAGTGATCGCAGAGAAAGCACTGCCGTTGCTTAAAACGGCATTTGATGAAGCACATACCGAATTAAAGGGATGTAGAGCAACCCAGGAGATTATTGAGGTTGAAAACGCATCCGACGAGGATTATCATACGGAGTATCTGGCAAATATCCTCAATATCAAAGTAGTTGAAGGGGTAGAGGGAGCGATTGATCATATTATTGAGTACGGTTCAGGACACTCTGAAGCGATTTTAACAGAGAATATCCGTAATGCTGAGAGATTCATGAATGAGATCGATGCGGCAGCGCTTTATGTCAATGCATCGACAAGGTTTACAGACGGCGGTGCATTTGGATTTGGTGCAGAAGTGGGGATCAGTACCAATAAACTGCATGCCAGAGGACCGATGGGGATAGAAGGGTTGACGACCTACAAGTTCAAAGTTTATGGTTCGGGACAGATAAAAGAGTAGCGTAATACGAAGTATTTTATTAAGGATTAGTAAAGTTTGCTTAGTTACAATACACCCAAATTTATCAGATAGGAACATGTATGACAATTACAAATGAAAAATGTGTCGTAGGTATCGAGTACGAAGTAAAAGAAGCGGGTACAACCGAAATAGTAGACAGCAATAAAGGCGGAGAGCCGCTAGAGTTCATTATAGGGATGGGGCAGATCATTCCCGGCCTTGAAAATGCGTTGGTCGGTATGAGTAAAGAAGAGAGTAGCGAAATCCTTGTAAAAGCTGCAGACGCATACGGTGAAAAAAACCCTGAAGCAAAGCAGACTTTACCGGTTGAGCAGTTTGAAGGTATCGATCTACAGGAAGGTATGACACTTTACGGCCAAGGCGAAGGCGGACAGACAGTACAGGTGACTGTAGAATCTTTCAATGATAAAGAAGTAGCAGTTGATTTCAACCATCCTTTGGCAGGAAAAGATCTGATGTTCTCAGTCAAAGTTTTAAGTGCAAGAGAAGCGACTGAAGATGAGATGGCTGCAGGTGTTGTGGGCGGTGCCCATGGCGACGGAGGATGTGGTACAGGATGCGGCTGTAGCCACTAACTTCAAAAAACAAGAAGGCCAAAGTCCCTTCTTGTGGTTTTTCCTTCATGAATCATCAAACTCCTTTTCTCTCCTTCAATTATTTTTAATCTTCTCTTTTTCTAACGCTCGCTTCTAATTAAAATTTTGCTATTCTTCATTTATTATTTGGCGGAAATACAGGAGCAACAAGAAAGGATCTATGTGTGATAGAGGGAGAGAATAAGTTTAATATCAACACAGTACTGAAAAGCGTTTTTTCAAATATAGCAGAGAAGAAAGGGAAGCGCGATGCAGAGCTCATTTTTGAAATGGAGGCAACCGTTCCAAAAGAGTTGCGTGGAGATGCGAAGCAGTTAGTAGATTTCTTGACACGGTTGCTCCTTTTTGTCATAGAGAACAGCAGTGATAAAGAGATCGTTCTGTCACTGAGTGCTCCTGAAGATTTTATTTATGAAGAGGAGATCTCTTTTGAAGTAAAAGATAGCAGTGATGTGAGGGCAAAAACCGCTCTGTTTTTGGAAGAATCCCTGGGAAAAGAATTAAAAAAACTACAAGGAAAAATAGTAACAAAAGATACTGAAAATGTAAAAGTAGAGATACCTTTCAGGATACATGAGCTTGGGTTCAGGCGTCACTACAGACTGTCAGACAGATCATTTCAAAATAAAAAAGTACTGATTGTCTGTGAAAGTAAAAAACTTGTCAAGAGTATTAAAAAAATGTTTGAATACTTTCACTATAAAGTAGATACAAATGGAGAGAATGATTTAAAATCTTATGACATATTGGTAACAGAGGATAAAGTCTTAACTGATGCTTTTAAAACAAAGATTCTAGAGGCAAAAAAAAGCGGTTTAAAATGTGTATGGATCGGCAAGACAAACCTCATAAAAGATAACAATATCATCTCTACACACCTTTCAAAGCCTATTACGCAGGAGAGTATCTGGAAACTTATCGAGACTCTTTTCAATTATCAAGTCATTCAGAGAATTAATAAAACTGTCATACAAGAAGACTATTTTGATGACAGGGAACTTGTGACTATGATAGAACAAGAAGAAAGGAAAATTGTAGCAATACTGGATACGGAGACAGGAGAAAAAAACTGCAGAGAGGCAGGGGTTCAGTACAAAAATGAACTCAAAAAGTTTTTAGAGGTATTTGACCGTTCAGATATTTATCTCAGAGATTTAACACAACAGCATAAGTATGAAAAGATAGAACAGTTCTGTGGAAGGATAGCTGATCATGCCCGTTTGATCGGTGCTTTGAGTTTGCTGAAAGTAGTAAAGATGTTGAGACTGGTTCTTTTGCATCAGCATTATGATCTTTTGGCTATCTACCCGCGTAAATATCATGCCGAATTTACAAAATTGAAAGAGAAGATAGAGCATTTTGTGAAAGGGTAACTTCCTCTTGTTTGACCGGAGGGGGTGAAGTCCTCTCTTTATAAAAGAACCCTTCTGCTTCCTCTTCACCCGCTTCAAACCATTAAAATGATAAAATATTTTATTAATTTTGATCTAAAGGACAACAATGGCAGTAAAATGTGCATTTTTATTTCCGGGGCAGGGTTCTCAGGCTGTAGGCATGGGAGAGGACTTTTTTAACAATTCTGAAGTTGCAAAACAGATGGTACGTGATGCAAGTGAACGAACGGGGATCAATTTCCAGGAGCTTCTTTTTGAAGAGAATGACCAACTTGAAAAGACCGAGTATACCCAACCGGCGATCCTTCTTGTCTCTGCGATAGCACATAAATTATTTGAAAACGATATGCCGATCAAACCCTATTATGCGATGGGGCATTCTCTTGGAGAGTTTTCGGCTCTTGTGAGTGTCGGGGCGATCGATCCGATCGATGCTGTTGAGCTCGTAAACCTGCGTGGTAAGCTGATGGCTGAAGCATGTGCCGGACAGGATGTCGGGATGATGGTCTCTTTGGGACTCTCTGATGAAGTCGTTGAGAGTATCTGTACTGAGCAGAGAGAGGCCGGAATGAAAGTATGGCCGGTCAACTACAATGCCGAAGGGCAGGTCGTGATCGCGGGGATAAAGTCCGACCTTCAAAAGCTTGAGCCGATCCTAAAAGAGGCAAAAGCAAGAAGGACGATGCTGCTTAACATGTCCGTGGCAAGTCACTGTCCTTTGCTTGAAGCTGCAACAGCACCGCTGTCTGAGAAGCTTGGAGAGGTACTCAGAGATGAGTTCAATGCCCCTGTAGTATCGAATGTAACGGCTGAGTACTATCGCTCCAAAGCTGAAGCGCTTGACCTGCTTCCAAAACAGCTTACTTCGCCTGTCCTTTACAAACAGGCGATCGCAAAATATGATGATGAAGTAGATTGTTATGTAGAGTTCGGGCATGGCGGCGTATTGAAGGGGCTGAACCGAAAAGCAACGAAAAAGCCCCATTTTGTGGTATCGGATATGGAGTCTCTGCAAATAGTGATCGACAAGATCAATAAACTGGGATAAGTATGGGTAGGAAAATAGCCATTATGGGTGCGATGCCTGAAGAGATCGCACCGTTGATCGAAAAGCTCGATAACGTTACAAAAAGTGCTTATGCAGCCAATACTTATTATGAAGGAACCTATAAAGACAAAGAGGTGGTTGTCGCTTATTCGAAGATCGGAAAAGTTTTCGCGACACTGACGGCTACGATACTCATAGAAAAATTCGGGGGCGATACGCTGCTTTTCTCAGGTGTTGCCGGTGCGATCAGCAAAGAATTGAATATTGGTGATCTCATTATTGCTGACGGTGTTTGTCAGCATGATCTTGATATCACAGCATTCGGGCACCCGTATGGGTATGTGCCGGAAGGGGAAGTGTGTATCCATACAGATGTAAATCTGCGTAAAATCGCAAAAGAGGTGGCATACTCAAAAGGTTTGCTTCTTAAAGAGGGAGTGATCGCTACCGGTGATCAGTTTGTGGCTAATGCTAAACGGAAAGAGTGGATCGGGGAGACTTTTGAAGCTGATGCACTTGAAATGGAAGGGGCAGCAGTGGCAGTGGTATGCCGCTCTTTTAATGTACCGTTTTTTATCCTTCGTGCGATCAGCGACAGTGCAGATATGGATGCAGGGTTTGACTTTGATGCATTCTTGGAGAGTTCAGCGAAGATCTCTGCAGATTTCGTCATTAGTATGGTAGAAAAAATGAGTGATGAGTAAGTAGGAGTGAGAAGTTCTTGTTTGCATTGCATAGCAATGCTTCTTAGGTAAAAAATAAAATCAGAAATTTTAATTAGGCAAAAACAGGAAGAGATGCAGCATAGAAGAAAACCCCAAAAATTATTACCAATGAGCAAAAAACTACTCAAAGTGATAGGAAAGACCAATGCCGAGTTCAGACTGATCGGTGAGGGAGACAGGGTACTGGTAGGTTTGAGCGGAGGGAAGGATTCCCTGGCACTTATCCATGCCCTCAAGCATATACAGCGCAATGCACCGTTTGATTTTGAGTTTGAAGCGTGCACAATCAAGTACGGTATGCCTGATGAACACTACGATTTTCTCTCCAGACACTGCGAAGAGTACGGCATTAAGCATACCGTTTATGGTACCAATATCTTTGATGTGAGCCAGGATGCGATCCGTGAAAACTCTTCGTTTTGTTCCTACTTCTCCCGGATGCGCAGAGGGGCACTCTACAGTTTTGCGGAGGAAGGTGGGTTCAACAAGGTAGCCTTGGGTCACCACTTCGATGATACGGTTGAAAGCTTCTTTATGAATATGTTCTACAACGGTACGATGAGAGCCCTTGCGCCGATCTATAAGACGGGCAAAGGCTTTCACTTGATTCGCCCTTTGATTCAGGTACGCGAGTCACAGCTGCGAGGGTTTGCGCAGGATAACAACCTGCAGGTGATCGGCGATGAAGCCTGCCCGGCGATGCTCAAGGATGTCAAGATGCCGCATGCCAGAGCCTCTACCAAAGCGTGGCTGGCTGAATTGGAAGAAAAAAACGGTGATCTTTTCAAGATGATCAAGGCTTCTTTCAAACATATCCATGATGATACCTTCCTTGACCCGGAGCGTTGGGATAGGGACGATATCTAAATATCGTCATTTTGACGTAATCGGGAATCTATCTTTTTTCTAATACTAAATAAAATCCGTTATAATTTATTACTATATTGATGTGAGAGTTTGTAGGTTTGGCATGGCGAAACAAAACAGTAGGTTTGGCACTCCCAAATCTATGGTCAAACTAATAAAGGGGAAGATTGTAATATGGAATTGGTCTATTTGGGGATTGAGGACTATAAAAACATTTATAAACAGGGGTTTAACTTTTTGTATAGGTTTCATTGTGAGAGTTTGTAGGTTTGGCAGTGCCAAACGTCACATAATACTCCGAACTGATTTAAAAATACCTGCCTGTATGCCATATGAAGGAAATTCCCCCTTATTCTCTTTATTCTGCATTTCCCTGAGGCGTTTGGCAGTGCCAAACCTACGGCAAAAAAGGTTTAATTTGAAATATAGAAGAGTTTTTTTAGATGGGCATAGCTATTTTTTACTCTTGTTACTTATCAACGCAATCCAATATTGATCGAAAATATTGAGCTTTTAAGAGAAAGCTTCAAACATGTCAAGCATCAGTTTTCATTCACTATCGATGCCATAGTTATACTGCCTGATCATATCCATACGATAGTTACGTTTGAAGATGTTAAGGAGTATCCTAAAATAATTGGATCACTCAAAAGGTACTTTTCTTCCCATTGTGATCCGAAACATTATCAACACTTGATACAATCCCACAGTAGAGAAGTGCAAAATTATAAACCTATCTGGCAAAAACGTTTTTATGAACATGCGATACGTGATGAAAAAGATTATAAAATACGTTTGGATTATATCCATTATAACCCTGTAAAACATGGATTGGCAGGTAAAGTTTCCGACTGGGAGTATTCTTCATTTCAGAAGTTTGTAGAAAAAGGATATTATGACAATGATTGGGGTGCGTTTGATGAAAGCATTGATTTTGAGTAGTTTTGGTATGGTGAAACAAAAGAGATCAAGAATTGATAAGAACGTTTGGCAGTGCCAAACCTACGGAGTATAGAGTGGAACAATTGATAGTGGAAGAAAAAAACCGCCTGGACAAAACTTTGGCCAATGAACTGGATGTCAGCCGCAATCAGATAGAAAAGCTTATCAAAGACGGACTGGTAACCGTCAACGGCAAAACGATCACCAAAACAAGCTTTAAAGTAGAAGAGGGTGATGAGGTTACATATGAGTTCAAAGAGGCTCAGAAGCGTGAAGTAGCGCCTGTAGACTTTGATATAGAAGTGATCTATGAGGATGACTGCCTGATGGTCATCAATAAACCGGCAGGCCTTGTGGTGCACCCCGCACCTTCGGTTAAGGAACCGACTTTGGTGGACTGGCTGATACAGCGGGGGGTCTCTCTCTCCACGATCAGCGGAGAAGAACGTCACGGGATCGTACACCGTATCGACAAGGAGACGACCGGAGCACTGGTGATCGCTAAGGACAATAAGACCCATGAAAATCTCAGCGGACAGCTTCAGGATAAGAGCATGGGACGCTACTACCTCGCACTCATTGACTGTCCGCTCAAGGAAGATACTATTGTAGATAAGCCCATAGGACGCAACCCGAACAACCGTCTCAGGATGGATGTCGTACCACACGGCAAAGAGGCAAAAACAGCCTTTGTGAAACTGGCACGAAGCAGCCGTGACACCGAGCTGATTGCTGCAAAACTTTTTACAGGACGTACCCACCAGATACGTGTGCACCTGGCAACGCTGGGACGTCATATACTGGGTGATCATTTATACGGTTTTAAGAGCAAAAGGGATAAAATTTCACGCGTAAAACTGCATGCTTACCTGCTCTATCTGAGACACCCTGCCACGGGAGAAAAGATGGAGTTTACAGCCCCGCTTTTTGACGATATGCAGGCGTATCTGGCGAAATATTTTGATATGGATGAGGTCACTGAAAAGATCGATCCCGATTTACTCGGCGATCGGTTTTGATTCCATCAGTCCGGTGATATATCGGAGAAGTTCAAGTTTTAAACAAGGAAAAGAATCAATGCCACATCTGAAAATAAAACCTTTTGACACCTCAAAAGTAAAGGAACATATTGCCAAAAGTGACTTGATGACTTTTCAGGCGGCTGCTCTTGGTAATATCGATGAAGTATGGGGGGTTGAACTGGGAGGAGAAGAGTTTCTGCTGCAGTACAAACCGGACAGCAAAGGTGCAGCACTTTTGAAGTATGACAAGGTGACCAGGCCCCTTAAGGTAAATCTTCTCAAAGAAGCTTTGGGTCATGTAGCTGAAGAGTTGGAGCTGGAGGTACTCAGTTCCAATATCGCCATTTCACAGACCAAAGCGCCTCTTGCATCAGAATATTTCAAAAAGATTGAGGATTTTGAAGAGATCACTTACCCCAAAGAGAAGCTCTCCGTTGAGGTCGGATTCGGCAGTGGAAAGCACCTGCTGCATCAGGCAAGAAAAAACCCCGATACCCTGTTTATAGGACTTGAGATTCATACTCCCTCGGCGCAACAGGTACTGAAACAGATAGAACTTCAGGGACTTGACAATATATGGGTGGTCAACTACGATGCAAGGCTCTTTCTGGAGATGCTTCCTTCAAACAGATGCGAGCAGATATTTGTCCATTTTCCCGTGCCGTGGGATAAAAAACCCCATAGAAGGGTGATCAGCCCAAGTTTTCTGAAAGAGTCGATGAGAGTACTGAGGGTAGAGGGCAGACTGGAACTGCGTACTGACAGTGACAACTATTTCTGGTATGCACTGGAGACATTTTTTGGTGGAAATGTACCCAAAACGCAGGTAGAGATACGAAAGAACGAAGCTCTTGAAGTGACAAGCAAATATGAAGCCAGATGGTTGAGACAAGAGAAAGATATCTATGACGTTTATGTAAAAAGTATGCAACATTCCGAACCCAGGGTTTTGGATGTGGATTTTAATTTTAATGCAGTAAAATATAGAGAAGGATTGGAGGACAAATTATCTAAAAAAGCGATGGTGTTTGACGGGTATTTTGTCCATTTTGAACGCGTATTCAAGACAGGGGACGGGAAACTTCTTATTAAGTGTGCATTTGGCAGTTTTGACAGGCCTGAACATAAGTATATAGTGATGGATAGAGAGGGGTGCAGGTATTTTGCTTCTCTGCCGATAAAGAGCAGTGCCAATTTTTCCGCACATCAAAAAATGATAGATATATTTCGATAAAAGAGATTTTTGCAAGGAGTAGTGAGTGTCTAATGTTATCAATGCATCACATCTTACATTGGCATATGATAATGGTAAAAAAGAGATCATCAAAGATGCAAATTTTACGATTAAAAAAGGTCAATTTGTATTTATTACCGGCCCGAGCGGTTCAGGTAAATCTACGCTCTTGAAGGCACTTTACGGGCAGTTGAAGCCTGCCGGCGGCAACCTTATTATCGGCGGTGTAAATCTTTCCAGCGTGAAACCCGGCAAATTGCAGGAGCTGCGTACGCATATGGGTATTATCTTTCAAGACTATAAATTGATCAATGAATGGACGGTAGCCAAAAATGTAGTATTGCCTCTTATGATCGCCGGATACTCTATGGATGTTCAGAATACTCAGGCGCACAGGCTTCTTAAACATGTGAAACTGACTGAACATGCGGACAAGTTTCCAATGGAACTGAGCGGCGGGGAACAGCAGCGCGTAGGTGTGGCAAGAGCGCTGGCAAAGAATCCGGTAGTGATTTTGGCAGATGAACCGACAGGTAACCTGGATGACTACTCTTCAAATGTGATATGGGATCTGATGGAAAATGCATGCCAGCAGCTGGAAACCACCGTGCTGGTCGTAACACATAAGATACCGCAGATATTTTCACTGCCGTATAGACACTTCATCATCGAAAGCAAGGGTGTATATGAAGTACATTAAAAATCATCTTATGTTTATCATGCCTCTGATGGCGATATTGCTGGGAGTAGAGTTTTATCTGGTATTTGATCGTACCGCCGACAGTTACGAGAAAGGATTGAAAGAAGGATATTCGATGCTTGTTGCAGCAAATCAACCTATGCGTACCGAAGAGTTCAGGACACTTAACAAGCATATCTATCGGAGCCAAAAAATACAAAGAGAGACGATTGTCTCGGAGATGACAGAAGGTATCAGTGAAACAAACAGAAAAAAGATACTCCAGTCCCTCCCTTATTTTTACACTCTGCATTTAGATGAATTTATTCATACTTCAGAACTTCAAAAGCTTAAAGTTGACCTTGAAGCAAGTAAGCAGATAAAAAGGGTGGAGACTTTTGGAAGCAGTTATGGTTCAAATTATCGGCTCTTTGCTTTTATAAAATTTTCACTAAAAGTATTTATCGGTTTTATGGCTGTTGTCAGTCTGCTTTTGATCATGAAACAGATGGAGATATGGAAATATGTGCATAGGGAGCGTATGCAGATCATGGAGATTTTCGGCGCGCCGTTAATGCTGCGAAGCGGAGTACTCTTCAAAGTAGCGGTCTTTGATGCATTTATCGCCACCTTGCTGGTAAGCGGACTCTTTCTGTATCTCAAGTTCCATTGGGCAGCTCACAGCGGAATCGATATTATGGTGAAACATCGTGATAAACTGTTTCAGGTTTTTGATTTAGGTATTTTATTGGCTTCTGCCCTGTTTATCGTGATTATTGCTGTATATTCTGTAGTATATACCTCTAAGGGAGTTCAGGAGTGAGGAGCTTTATACTATGGGTTTTTTTAGCACTCTCTTTGCTTTTTGCTACGTTAACAACAGAAAAGATCAAAGATTCCAGACAAGATCTTAAAAAAGCAGAACTTGAGAAAAAAAGAGCCAGCAGGCAGTTTGAAAAAATTGCCGAGGACATCAAAAAAGCAAAAAAAGAGATCGATATACTTGCAGACAAGCTTGATATACTGAAGGAAGATAAAGATAAAACAGAAAAACTCTATCATCAACTCAAAGAGGAACTGAAAGTTTCCCAAAAGGCTTTGGAACAAACCAGTGTCGAGCTTAAAAAGAAGCATGAAGCTTTTTTAAAGTTGGCAACAGATCAGTTCTCTATTATCTTTGCCATGCAGCAGTTCAAAACTGCTACACAACGCTCCGTCATCTCCTATGAAGTGTATAAAGAGTATAAAAAATATAACAGCGCCGAGCTTCACTCCCTGAAGCGAGAGATCAACGCTTTGCAGGCTTCACAAAAAAACAAAAGGCTTAAACGGGACAGAACCAGGATTTCACTGAAGAAGATTATCAAAAAACGTAAAGATTTTGCAGCAAAGAAGAGGGCCAAAGAGAAGTATGTAAAGAATCTTGAAGCAGATGAAGAGAAGTACCAACAGTTGATCAACAAGATAGTCGATAAACAAAATTCGCTTCGGGATACACTTGCCAGGTTGGATATCCTGCATAAAAAAGAGGCTGAAAAGGCACGTAGGGCTGCTGAAGCACGTAAAGAAGCGATTCGTCTGGAAAAAGAGCGTACAAGAAAATTGAGAATTGCCAAAGATAAAGCTAGAAAAGCAAAGCTTGCACTGAAAAAAGCCAAAACCAAAAAAGATGAAAAAGCAGCACGCCTCGCCATAAAAAAAGCAGCGGAGGCAGAGCAAAAAGTTTCCCGACAAAGCGAGAAGGTAAGAAGAGTACACTCCTCTTATAAAAGGCCGGCACTTTATGCGTATAGAGGACGCAAGACGATCTCCCCGATAAGAGGTGCAAAGGTCATTAAAAAATTCGGTACTTATGTAGATCCTGTCTATAAAATAAAGATTTATAATGAGTCTGTTACGCTAAAGGCGCCCCGGCTGGGTGCTAAAGTACATAATATACTCAATGGAAAGATCGTGTATGCGGGAACGAGCAGTATGCTTGGGAAAGTGGTAGTTGTCGCACATAGCGGCAGGCTGCATACTGTCTATGCCGGACTTTCCAAGATCGCCCCGCACATCAGAAAAGGCCGTAAGATAAAGAAGGGGTATGTTGTCGGAAAGGTATCAAGAAAACTGGTGTTTCAGGCAACAAAAAACTCAAAACACATCAACCCTTTAAGGCTTATAAAAATATAAAGTACAAAGCAGGTTTTGTCTTAACCGCATTTTTAACCGCATTTAGATATAATCGCGAAATTATATAAAGGGCTATCTGTGGCAAAAAGAGTTTTGGTAAAATTTTCTGGGGAAGCACTGGCTGGGGAGGAAGGGTACGGTATCGATACCCGGATTCTTAATTTTATCGCAGGTGAGATCAAAGCACTTGTGGCTGCCGGTGTAGAAGTTGGAGTTGTTGTAGGCGGCGGTAATATTATTCGCGGTGTGAGTGCTGCGGCAGACGGAATTATTACTCGCACAAGCGGAGATTATATGGGTATGCTTGCTACGGTGATCAACGGCGTGGCTATTCAGGAAGCACTTGAACATATCGGAGTAGAGACAAGACTTCAGACTGCGATCGATATGCAGGAGATCGGTGAAGCATTTATCGTCCGGCGTGCGAGACGTCATCTTGAAAAAGGCAGGGTTGTGGTATTTGCCGGCGGTACCGGCAATCCGTATTTTACTACCGATACTGCAGCGACACTCAGAGCTTCTGAAATCGGTGCAGATATGTTGATCAAGGCAACCAAAGTGGACGGGGTATACGATAAGGATCCTGAGAAGTATGATGATGCCGTCAAACTTGAAACTATCACGTATGACAAAGCATTGGAGGATCATATCAAAGTGATGGATGATACTGCTATCGCACAGGCTAAAGACAATAGACTCCCAATTGTCGTATGTAATATGTTCCAAAAAGGCAATCTTCTTTCCATTGTGGGGGGAGACACAAGCCTTTGTTCTATCGTTAGGTAACGTACGTAAACAGATATGAATAAACGTGAATAACTATCTGATTCAGAAAAATATGATACATCATAAAATTTTTAAAGGAAAAAATATGAGAACTGAAGAGTTGACAGCAAAAGCATTGGAAAAAGTAAATTATGACAAATACCTGCTGGCAAATGCAGTAGGGAAGAGAGCAGAAGCGATCGCAGACGGTGCAGTTCCACAAGTAGATGTAGATGTGAAGACAATGAAAGTAACTGATATTGCACTTCTTGAGATCGCTGAAGGTAAAATCATTGTGACACTTGAGGAGTAGGCCTCTTGAATGCTTTTTTGGAAAAAGCCAAAAACATACATACCATAGAAGAGGCTGAAGCCCTCCTGTGGGATCGTATACCTTCCCCCCTGCCCAGTACAAAAAAAGCACTGGAACTATCCCATCTTGCCCATCAGGGACAAAAACGAAAAAGCGGTGAACCTTATATCGTTCATCCTATACTTGTCGCTGCGATCACTGCTGAATACTCCAATGACGAGACAATGGTACAAGCAGCACTTTTGCATGATGTGGTAGAGGATACACATTATGAAATTGAAGACCTTAAAAAAGAGTTCGGGGACGATGTGACGCATCTGGTAGAGGGACTAACCAAGATCGTGCAGATACGTGACGAGAAGTTGATACCGTCAGGTTCAGATGAGAGGCTGATCAATTCTGCACTCAGCTTCAGAAAAATGCTCATTGCATCGATCAAAGATATCCGTGTGCTGGTGATCAAGCTGTGTGACAGGTTGCACAATATGCTGACACTCGATGCCCTTCCTCCCCATAAACAAAAACGTATCGCAGAAGAGACACTGGTGGTATATGCGCCGATTGCTCACAGATTGGGTATCTCCCGTATGAAGAATCAACTCGAAGACTTGAGTTTTTACTATATCTATCCCGACGATTATAAACATATCGATAACTATATCAAGTCAAATGCTCAGAACCTGCAGCTGAAGCTCAATGCTTTTATGCAGAAGGTGACAGAGATGATGCTGAAAGACGGGTTTGAAGAAGGAGACTTTCATATATTCGGACGCGTGAAACACTACTACTCTACCTACCTGAAGATGCACAGAAAAGGGGTAAGTATAGAGGAGGTACTGGATCTCCTTGCGATCCGTATCATCGTGAAAAAACCGATAGCGTGTTATCAGGTACTCGGCTTGCTGCATCTTGGGTTTACTCCGCTCATCTCCCGTTTTAAAGATTATATTGCCGTACCCAAAGAGAATGGATATAAAACGATCCATACGACACTTTTTGACGAAGAGGGGATTGTAGAATCACAGATCAGGACCGAGGAGATGCATCAGCTTGCAGAGTATGGTGTCGCGGCACACTGGAAGTATAAGAACGGGGGAGATGCGATCAATCTTGAGTGGCTGGAGGGATTGAATTATACCAATGAGTCCATTGAAGAGTTTTATGAGCTTGCCAAATGTGATCTTTTCACAGAGGATATTACGGTTTTCTCTCCCAAAGGGGATTATTATACGCTCCCCAAAGGTTCGGTAGCACTGGATTTTGCTTATGCGATCCACTCGGAAGTCGGGGCCAATGCAACTTCTGCACTGATCAATAAAAAAGAGGCATCTTTGCTGACCGTTCTGAAAAACGGGGATATTATCAATGTGATTAAAGATGATACACCGCACCTGCACTGTACCTGGCTTGATACGGTTAAAACTTCCAGGGCACAAGAAGGGATCAGAAGTCTCTGTCGTGCCAGGATAAAAGAGGCAAATACGTTAAGTGCCTATAATATTTTAGGAAATTTTTTCAAACAGCCGAGTGCAGATATGAAAGCATTGATAGAGAGGATTGGGTTGCAGGATACAATCCATAAACTCCCTTTGCAGGTGGATTACTATAAAGAAACGATACGGCAGGTAGCAGACTTTTTGGGCGAGAAAGAACTCCGTTTTTGGGAAGTGATGAAAAAAGGATACAAGAAACCTGCGCTCAAAGAGATTGAAAATCTCAGGTTTTTTACCAATAAGAACATAGAGGGAATCGAGTTTGATTACTGTTGCCATCCGAAGATGGGTGACCAGATCGTGGCGTTTTATAAAGAGAATAAAGCGATTATCCATCATAAGCTGTGCAAGAAGGCCTATGCATTGATGAATGAGGGATATCCGATGTTCCACGTAACCTGGTCGTCTTCAAAACTTTCACGCTATAGGTTGACGGTAAGTCTGCAAAATCAGAAAGGTATACTTGCAGAACTTCTTGCCAAACTTTCGGAGCTGGATCTCAATGTCATCAGTATAGAACTGGGTATCCGGAGTTCTGAGACTGCTGAATTCTGTCAGATCGAAGTAGAGAGTGACCAGTCAAACAAAGCTGCACTTGCAGAAAAAATTTCAAAAAAATTCAAACTCATTGAGATCATCAGTCTGGATGATGCATACAACAAATAAGGATAGAGAGAATGATAACTAAAGCACTTGAAGAGATTCAGAGAGGGACTGCCGAGATCATAGATATGGAAGCGATAGAGAAGCTTGTAAAGAGATACTATGAGACAGGAGAGACCTATACTGTCAAGGTAGGATTTGACCCGACCGGTGCTGACCTGCACCTGGGACATACCGTACTGCTTCAAAAGCTCAAAACCTTTCAGGCACATGGAGGAAGGATACAACTGCTTATCGGAGATTTTACTGCAACGATCGGTGACCCGACGGGTAAGAATGAAACAAGAAAAGTGCTTGACCGTGCAACGATCATGGCCAATGCAAGAACGTACCAGGAACAGCTCTTCAATGTTCTTGATGAGGATAAAACGACGGTGCTTTTCAACTCAAAGTGGCTGGAAGAACTGGGTGCGGCCGGGCTTTTAGGGCTTACGACACTCTTTAATGTGGCGAGAATGCTTGAACGTGACGATTTTGAAAAACGTTATAATGCCGGACAGAGTATTTCAATCTCCGAGTTCCTTTATCCTCTGCTGCAGGGCTATGATTCGGTGGAACTTAAATCAGATATCGAGATCGGCGGAACAGATCAGAAGTTCAACCTGCTTATGGGAAGACATCTCCAGAGAGCATATGGTTCAGAAAAAGAGCAGGCGGTATTGATGATGCCGATCCTTGAGGGGCTGGACGGCGTACAAAAGATGAGTAAATCACTGAACAACTATATCGGTATCACAGAATCCCCCAAAGATATCTACGGAAAAACACTCTCTATCTCTGATGTTCTGATGTGGCGTTATTATGAGCTTTTGAGTGAAAAACCGCTTGCTGAGATCACCCAGCTCCAAAAAGATGTCAAAAATGGTGTCGTTCATCCTAAAATTGCCAAAGAAAATCTTGCCCTGGAGATAACTGCTAGGTTCCATAATGAAGAATTGGCTACTATAGCTAAAGAAGAGTTCAACTCTGTATTTAAAGCAAACAAAATTCCGACTGACATGGAGGAGTTTGAGATGACAGAAGGTATCTGGATCTGCAAGGCACTGGTTGAGGCAGGTTTGGAACCGTCGACATCCCAGGCGAGAAGAGATATCAAACAAAATGCGGTGAGTATCAATCAGGAGAAGATCAGTGATGAAAAGCTCAATCTCGAGGGTGGAGAGTATATCCTGCAGGTGGGGAAAAGAAGATTTGCGAAAGTAAAGGTAAAGTAGTGGCATTTAAATCATTCAAGATCGGTAAATATACGATCGAAAAGCCGATTGTTCAAGGTGGAATGGGAGTGGGAATCTCCTGGGACCAGCTTGCAGGTACTGTATCAAAAGAGGGAGGGCTTGGTGTCATCTCCGCAGTAGGTACGGGAGTCTATAAACATAGAAAATATCTCAGTCAAAACGAAATGGCAGGGAGAGAGCACCGGCCGCTTGAAGCGATCAATTTTTACTCTTATGCAGCGCTTGAAAAGATTTTCGAGAATGCGAGAGAGATCTGTGGAGAGAAGCCTCTCGCGGCAAATATCCTCTATGCGCAAACTGACTATGACCGTGTCGTCAAGGATGCCTGCAGAGCCGGAGCGGATATCATCATAACAGGTGCCGGGTTGCCGCTTACCATGCCGGAGGCTGCAAAAGAGTATCCTGAGGTGGCACTGGTCCCGATCGTCTCTACGGCAAAAGCATTAAAGATTCTCTGCCGGAGATGGAAGAAGACACACGACAGGCTCCCGGATGCGGTGATCGTAGAGGGGCCGTTGAGTGGCGGGCACCAGGGGTTTAAATATGAAGAGTGTTTCCTTCCCGAGAATCAGCTTGAAGAGATCCTTCCTCCGGTGGTTGAAGAGGCCAGGAACTGGGGAGATATACCGGTCATTGCTGCAGGCGGCATCTGGGACCATGATGATATCGTGAAGATGATCGAACTTGGAGCGGTGGGTGTACAGATGGGTACCCGTTTTATCGGGACGGTTGAATGCGATACCAGTGAGGTAATGAAAAATATCCTGCTGAATGCAAAGAAAGAAGATATCAAACTTTTCAAATCACCGGTCGGGTATCCTGCACGCGGAGTCAAAACACAACTTCAGGAAGATATAGAGGCGAAGAAAGCACCGAAAATCGCATGTATTTCTAACTGTGTAGCACCATGCCATCGTGGTGAAGAGGCCAAGGTTGTGGGGTATTGTATCGCGGACAGGCTGACCGACGCGTATGACGGAATTGCAGAAACAGGACTCTTTTTTACAGGCTCTAACGGTTACCGTCTCAATGAAATTATTACGGTCAAAGCGCTCATGGATAAATTGATGAACGGAGAAGATAAGTAAAGCAATGTCAAGACGGAGCCCCTTTTTCCTCTTTTTTCTAGTCACAGTGTTTTTCCTCTCTACGTCACTTTTTGGAGCTGTCAATAGTATGACTAAAGCCATTGTCAAAAATGGCGAGCTTCATCTCTATTTTGCCAAACCGCTTAAAAAGCATGTCATCAAACATTTTTCTTTACGGAAACCTCACCGTAATGTGTATGACTTTAAAAATATGCGAATGGCGCATAAACGTGTTCCTTTAGGGCTTGGCAACAATGTGCGTATTGCCCAATACAATAAGAGTACCGTACGTGTTGTCATTGAAAGTAAAAAGGTTTACAAACCGAGGATTTATGTAACAAAAAAGTCTTACCATATCGCTTTGCCTAAAGGGGAAGCGTATATCGGAAAAGGGGTTAATCCGAAAGCTAAAAAGCCCAAACGGATTCGCCATAAAGAAGCGATCGTTATAGATGCCGGTCACGGCGGGCATGACAGTGGCGCAATAGCAGGAGGCAAAAGAGAAAAAGACTTGGTACTTGCCATTGCAAAAAAAGTTTTTGGGCAATTGAAAAAAAGAGGGTATAAGGTTTATTTGACACGCAACAGTGATAGGTTTTTGAAGCTGGGACAGCGTACACGAATTGCTGACAGAAAGAATGCGAAAGTCTTCATATCGATTCATGCCAACTCTGTGGCCAGGCGGAAACGTCATAAAATACAGGGCATTGAAACCTTTTTTTTACAAAATACCAGGGATAAACGTTCCCAACGTATTGCAGCAAGAGAAAACAAAGCCGTACTTAAGGGCACCGACAGAGTAAGTAAAAATGTGATTATCGATTCTGTCTTGAACGGTCCGAAAATTGTAGAATCAAATAAACTTGCCATCGATATACATAAACGAATGATAGCGAATGCAAGAAGCCTCTATCGAGATGTGAAAGACGGCGGTGTCAGGCATGCACCGTTTTATGTACTTGTGGGGGCAAGCAGGCCTTCGGTATTAATAGAAGTAGGGTACCTCTCCCATCCAAAAGAACAAAAACGTCTTTTTAAATCCAGCTACCAGAAACTTTTGGCAAAAGGTATTGCTGAAGGGATAGAAAATTATCTAAAGAACAGAAGAAAAGAGATCGATTTTTAAAAAAAGAGGGTACAGACAAAGAGGATTGCTCCTCTTTTTTTAAGGCTACTTGTAGTTTTTGATCGCTTTTTCAAGGATACCAGCGGCTGCAGCTTTATCTTTGTATCCGGTTACTTTTACCCATTTGTTCGGTTCAAGCATTTTGTATGTTTCAAAGAAGTTTTTGATACGGTCAAGTGTATGTGCCGGTACGTCGTCAAGATCCTTGATATCTTTGTATGTTGGGTCGATCTTATCTGTCGGAACGGCAAGAAGCTTCTCGTCACCACCGCTTTCATCCTCAGTCATCAATACACCGACAAGTCTGCATTTGATGTATGAACCGGCCTGAAGCGGATAGTCACAAAGCACAAGGATATCAGCCGGGTCACCATCATCCGAGAGAGTATTGGCAACAAATCCGTAGTTTGCAGGGTAGTGCATTGCCGAGTAGAGTACTCTGTCTACCTCTACTGCACCTGAGTCTTTATCGATCTCATATTTGATATTTGAGTTAAGCGGTACTTCGATGATCGCTTTCACTGCATCTGGGCATTCCCCCGGTCCGATTTTTGTAATATCCATTTGAATATCTCCAGTTAAAAAATTTTGAGATGATAGCATAAGGTTTATTTGTAAGAAGTTAAAATCACAGGCTCCTTTTTGTACCATAGATAGTCTATGGAGAGCAGGAGAAACATGATCGATGAGTTGAGAGTGTTGTCTGATGACATGGTGTTTGAAAATCTCTATCGCCAGGTATTTAATCGTTGCTTTCATCATGAAGCCCGAAATGGATGCCCTTCTGCTCCAGCAGGTCAGTGTACATTTTGAAAGCATTTTCGGCTAAGGTTTCATCATAAGATGCTACAGAGATAGAAACCCTCCACCCGTCACTATAGAGCTTTGGAAGAGAGGAAAACTCTACATCTTTTGGCATCTGCTCCATTATTTCAATAAAAATATTTTCCTTACAGAGGGCAGTAAGTGTGTGACGATAAAAAGTTTTTTTGTCCGGTATCAGCCTGGAGAGTATCTCTTCTACCATCGGATGGCTCATTTCAGAGAATCCAGGCATAAAGAAATAACGTTCATCAAGGCTGAATGCAGGCATTTTGTTGACAGGATTATCCAAAAGCTTTGCTTCTTTCGGGAGTTCAGCCATTCGAACAGAATAAGGGAAGGCCCTTTCCCCTAACTGTTCGACAATGATCTTTTTTGCTTCTTCGTGAACAGGGAGATCCCCATCCCTGAGTGCAATGGCCGCACACTGACGTGTATGGTCATCAGGAGTAGAACCGATCCCGCCGAAGCTAAAGAGTACGGTATTGGGTTGTGAAGCGATAAACTTAATCGTCTGTACGATGAGTGCCGGGTCATCTCTGATCACAAATGAACCGGTAAGTTGATAACCACGTTTTGCCAAAGCTTCGGAGACAAAGTCAAAGTGTTTATCGGTTCTTCTTCTATTGAGTATCTCTGTACCGATAATCAATGCAAAGAATTTAGGTTGAGTTGTCATCCTTTATCCTCTGGTTTTTTTCCGTATTATAGCTCATCACTGTTGATATAAAAAGATGTCACCGGTTTTCCTAAAAGAGTGTTTTTCAATAGATGATGTTTTTTTAAATCCTTATCTTTTTCTCTTTAAACTCTAAAACTTGATGGCCATTTTCATTTATGATATTTTTTACGATCTCTACAGTCACGTTTTTTTTCGGGGCAAAGTACTCTTCTATAAGTGCTTTTACCTTCTGAATATCTGTATGTTCAGGAAAATCGAGCAGTAGTGCATTTTCACCAAAAACAACCCTTTGACGTGCAACAGTATAGTTTTCGATTTTTTCTAAAAAAATAAAAAATGCTACTTTTTCATCTTTGGAAAAGTTCATATAATTTTTCAAATAGATATATTTCAAAATAACTCCTTTTATCTAATTTCCCTCTCTATAAGAGAGGAAGGACACGTTTTATCACATTAAAAATCTGATCCAGTTCTTCTGTCGTGATCGTATAGGGAGGCATGACATAAATGACATTGCCAAGCGGGCGTATCAACACTTCATTGTCCAGGGCAAAACGGTATATCTCCAGGTTGATACGTCTGGAAGCATCAAACCCCTCCAGTTCAACCGCACCTATCATTCCTCTCTGCCTTACCTCTTTGACATAGGGAAATCCTTCTAGTTCCTGCAGATGTTTTTGCATGGTTTCGATATGTGCCTGGTTGTTTTCGATCACTCTGTTTTCTTCAAAAAAATCCATAGTGGCATTGGCCACTGCACAGGCCAGGGCGTTGCCCGTATAGCTGTGTGAGTCCAGAAAAGATTTGCCTTCACTGTAATCACAGTAAAAGGCATGATAGATATCGTCGGTGATCAGGGTGACCGAAAGTGGAAGGTACCCTGCTGTAATTCCCTTGGAAAGACATAAGAGGTCCGGAGTTATCTCTGCCTGTTCACAAGCGAACATCGTACCGGTACGACCGAAGCCCACAGCGATCTCATCAGCGATGAGATGTACATCGTATTGATCACAAAGCGCCCTCAGCGATTTGATATAAGAGGCATCATACATCGTCATTCCTCCGGCACATTGCACCAGCGGTTCGATAATGACCGAAGAGACTTCTCCCTCATACGCTTTCAGCATCCGTTCCATATCCTGAAGCGCCTCTTTCTCCTCACAAAGGGCAGGGGATTCAGCCTGTAAAGTCTTGATGAGGATCTCCCCATATACTTCTTTATAGAGACTGACATCACCTACCGCCAGTGCTCCCATTGTCTCACCGTGGTAACTATTCTTTAAAGAGATAAAATAGGGCCTGATCTCCCCCTTGTTCTTAAAGGATTGAAAACTCATCTTCAAAGCGATCTCAACGGCACTGGAGCCGTTGTCAGCGAAAAAAACCTTATTGAGCCCTTCTGGGGTCATTTTTACCAGTCTTTTCGCAAGATCCACCGCAGGCTTATGGGTAAATCCGGCAAAGATGACATGCTCAAGGGTGTCAACCTGCTCTTTGAGCTTCTGATTGATCACCGGGTTGGCATGCCCGAAAAGGTTCACCCACCAGCTGCTGATCGCATCGAGATACTTGTTGCCGTCAAAATCGTACAGATACATACCTTCTCCCTTTTTGATCGGGATTAGGGGAAGGTCCTGTTCATAATCCTTCATCTGTGAACAGGGGTGAAAGATATATGCCAGATCATCATTGATCATCATCTCATTTGTCATATCATTCATGATTGTGACTCCAGTATCAGACGCTGATGCAAAAGTTCAAGTGCATGGTCCGCATGGTGTTGTGCCACTCCGATATGAAAGGAGATTTTTGCAGGCCCTTGATCGATCATTTCTATATCGATATGGTGTTTTTTGAGAACAGAGACTGCATCTACGATTGCAAAAGAGTTGTTTTTCATGCCTATCCCTACCATACTTAGAATCGCCAGGTCATACACGACATCTATGTCATCAGGATTAAGCTTCTCTTCGATATCGGCACGAAGGTTATTGATATGGCCGCTCAGATCCTCTTTTTTGAGAAGCACGGCGATATCATCTTTATCTGTTGGGTAGTGATAGGTATTGATTTTGTATTTGTTAAAAATTCCAAGTAACCCTTCTGTGAACCCGATCTCCTCTCCAAGCCCCTCTTTTTCAAGATAGAGATAGGCCATATTATCCAGTCTGGCGATCCCTATGACTTCTTCATCAGGTACTCTCTCGTTCAGTATCATGGTACCGCTTCCTGAAGGCCTGTTGGTATTGCGGATATTGATAGGAATATTTTCCTTTCTGCAGTTGATCATTGCATCAAAGTGAAAAACATTGAACCCCTTAGAAGAGAGAAGCCGTATCTCTTTAAAGGTCAGTCTCGGAACTACATCTGCTTTGCTGACGATACGGGGGTCCACCTCATAAACCCCGTCTATATCGCTCCAGTTTTCATATAAGGAGGCATTGACAGAGTAGGCGATCTCTCCTCCTGTGAGGTCGGAACCGCCGCGTGAAAGTACAGCGATATCACCTTTCGGCGTGATACCGTAAAAGCCCGGAATAAGAGAGATATGGTCCTGGCCTTTCAATGATTTCAGGTTTTTATAACTCTCATCAAGTACTTTGGCACTGAGAAAGTCATCACTTACCATAAAACCTACATCTTCAGGTAGAACCAGGTGTGTATCGAGCCCGCACTTATTAAAATACTCTGTAATGATGCGGGCATTATAATGCTCACCTCTGGAAGAGAGGAATGCTATTTTTTTATCACCGGCCAAATCTGTTTCAAAATCTTTTTTTAATTTTTCAGTCACCCCGTCGCAATCAATACCGAGCGTTTTACAAATCGTACTGAATTTATCCAAAACAACAGTTTGACTCTCTTCACCTGTAATTTTTCTTTCTTTCAGATGCTCTCCGTCAACGGCGATATTGATCAAATGATCTGTGATCTTCTCATTGTATTTACTTTCTCTTCCCGGTGCTGAAACCACAATATATTTCCGGTTTTTATTGTCACTGACGATATTTTTTACTTTTTCTATCTGTGTGGCATTCTCCACAGAACTGCCACCGAATTTGCATACGATTGTTCGCTTCAATTTTATCCTTTTACTTTTTGCTTATAGTGGTTTAAAGTCCCTTAGACATAAGAAATCTGCTCTTTTTCTCCTTCAGCCGCGAATGGTGGTACGGGTTTGTTCTCTATACTGTTATAAACAAAAAAGGCATTGGTTCTTGGGTCTGGAGAGATATTATCAGGTGACCCATGCATCACATTACCGTCATGCAAAACCAGGGTACCTGCTTTCCCCAAGGCTGCCGCCAACGCTTTATCCTTATACAGTTTTTTTACCGTATCTAAACTGGGCACACCGTATTTTTGGTTTTTAAGGGACTCTTTGTGGTGATTTTTTGGCGTTTCCCCCGCACAGGAGACAAACTTTTTGTGACAGCAGGGGAGGAGATAGAGCGGACCGTTAAACTGTGTATTGTCTGTCAGCATTATCCATGCTGTGACACTCCTGCATCTAGGTAAACCATCTTCTGCATGCCACGTCTCAAAATCAGAGTGCCAGGGGAAAGATTTTCCTTTGTAGGAAGGCTTGATATTGATACGGCTATGGTGAATGTATACTTTTGAACCCAAAATCTGTTCAACTTTATCCAGGATACGTCTGCCTTTGATCAGCTCATGAAATACGGGGCTAAAGATATGTTGCGAGAAAATGGTATGCAGTTCATCGCTGTCAGGTTCCGTGATATACTCCTCAGGACCCTTAAGTGTCTCATCCTCTTTTAAGGTTTCAAATGCTTCATTGAACGTTTTCACTTCTTCACTTGAAAAAAAACCGGGAAACAAGATAAATCCATTCGCTTCAAAGAAGGCAGCTTCATCATCACTTAGCGCATACTCTCCTGCTGCTTCTCCATGAATCACAGGGTCAGTACACTCCAGGATTTTCTCCTCGCTTCCTCTTGTCGGATATAGATCTCTCATTTTTTCTCCTATCAGTTCGTTTTTTTTAATACAAAAAATCTCATTTCAGGAACGGTAAGCTCAAAGCCTTCATTTGTTTCAGTATAGTAGATCACAGGCTGTATCAAGCCCTCTTTTTTTCTCCCTACCACATCACGACAACATCTTAAAGTTTCTATTTTCTGGGCAGCACTAGGTATTTCGGCAAGCACACTTATCCCGTCTAGATCTTTCAAGGTAGACCCTTCAGGGATACAGTGAGATATTTCATCTTTAATAGACTGGTATTTGTTAATAAAAATAGTGTTTTTCATTCACTTCCTTCCACCCGCCTTAAAAGAATTTCAGGGTTTAAAGATTATGTTGGCGTATTAGGCTTCTCTTCTTCAATCAATGGATAAACACCGTTCTCATCATGGTGCTCTGTCCCTACGATCGGTGGATTAAATACACAGATAAGGCGCATATCTTCTGTCCCGCCATAGAGGTTATGGTCATCATGCTTGTTCAAAGCATACATGATACCATCATAGATCTCATGTACTTCGCCTGTCGCCAGATCTTCTATCTTTCCATCCCCCGCAACACAATAGACCGCTTCAAGATGGTTCTGATAATGAATGTGTGTCTTGGTGCCTGCACGAATGATTGTTTCGTGAAAAGAGAAACCCATACCGTCCTTACGCAAAAGCATGCGTCTGCTTGTCCACTGTCCTCCTTTGGCATGTACCTCTTTATCACTTCCGATAATATCTTTGATATCTCTTACGATCATTTACATGGCTCCTTTTATCATCTCTTTTTTTTCTTTAAATAGTCTATCTACCGCTTTTTCAAATCTAGCAAGCCCCTCTTTTAGAAGCTCTTCATCTATAGTCAACGGAGGAAGGAATTTGATCACCTGGCTTTCACTGCCGCAGGTTTCAAGCATCAGGTTCTCTTCAAAGGCATAAGCAGTGATATCCCCTCCGATCGAGTAGTCATCTTTTACTTCAAAGGCATAAGCAAAACCTCTTCCCCGTACCTTTATCTCATACTCTTCTTCATACTTTTTGGCAATTCTCTCAAGCTCGCCTTTTAATATTTTCTCTTTATGTTTGACGGCATTGCTTAAGTCATTGTTGTTCCAGTATGTTTCAATGAGTGTTTTTGCAGCAACGAAGGCAAGGTTGTTCCCCCTGAATGTTCCGGTATGTTCACCTGGTTTCCACTGGTCCAGTTCCGGTTTCATAAGCAGTAGAGCCATAGGCAGTCCACCGCCTACAGATTTTGACATCGTGACAATATCCGGTGTGATGCCTGCAAATTCAAAGGAGAAGAAATCACCGCTTCTACCGTTACCTGCCTGAATATCATCGATAATCAGCAGGATATCGAATTCTTTACAAAGTGCTTCCAGCCCCTGCAGCCATTCGGCACTTGCCACGTTGATACCGCCGTCTCCCTGTATCGTTTCAACGATCACTGCTGCCGGAAGATCAACACCGCTACTGCTGTCCATAAGGAATTTTCTAAAGTAATCAATGGTATTGACATCGCCGAAATACCCGTCATACGGCATTACATTGACATTACAGCGGCTGATATAGCTTTCATCTCTGAAGTGACTGTTTCCGGAAATAGAAAGTGACCCCTGAGTCAATCCGTGAAATCCGTTGGTAAACGAAACAATATTGCTTCGTCCTTTTACCATTCTTACCAGCTTCAGAGCAGTTTCAACGGCATTCGTTCCTGTCGGACCGGTGAACTGAAATTTATATTCAAGGTTTCTTGGCCCAAGGATATTATCCTGAAATGTCTGCATAAACTCTTTTTTAGCTGTCGTCGCCATATCAAGGCCATGGACGATACCGTCATTTTGCAGGTGATTAATCATTGCTTCGGTAGCATATTCATTGTTATGGCCATAGTTCAGGGTACCTGCACCGGTGAAAAAGTCAATATACTCATCACCCTGCTCATTGGTCATAATGGCGCCTTTTGAATGGTTAAAGATTGTGGGAAAGCTTCTTATATAGCCTCTTACTTCTGATTCCTGGGTTTCAAATATTCTCATAACTGTTTTTCTCCTTTGTTATTAAATGGTCCTATACGGTACAACTCTTCATCTTCATGGGCTTCTCCCCCAAAAAGATCTTTATCAAAATAGGGTTCTACACTCATCTCTGTATTTATCTCTGATGTCAGATGACGAAAAAGATTTTGTGAAGCTTTGTTCGATGGTGATATCGTTGTTTCAATATATTCTATATGAGACAGGTTCTTGCGTGAAAGCAGTGCTGTTAACATCCGGGAGGCAATACCCTGGCCTCTTAAAGAGCTATGGACGGCAACCTGCCAGATAAAAAGTGTCTTATCCGACCGGGGATCTATATATCCTGAAACAAAACCTTTGATCTCTCCATCACTTTCATAAACTATACTGGTTTCACTGAAGTGAGTACAGACAAGCATGTAAGCATAACGTGAGTTTAAGTCAAGGGGTTTACAATGATCTACAAGATCATATACAGCAGGTGAATCTTTCAAGGTTGGGATTCTAAATGTAGAAATAATTACTCCTTAGTTTTAGTAAATAATATAACTTTTAGAATGTTAAGTATAACAAATGATTCTTATAAACGTATAAAAAATACATAGCCCATAAGCATAAGCATTACAGCTGCTACAAATTTCCTAATTTTCGGATTTGGGCATAGATTATGTTGTATTTATGTTATTGGTCGGTAAACCCACATGGTAACCACCCCTAATAAAAGTATCAAATTTTTC
>JBEWPY010000099.1:0-5884 GCA_047689495.1 Candidatus Sulfurovum profundilacunae
GAAACCTGAGAACCTGGAGCAGATCAAAAAGATACGTGAACACTGCAACCTCAAACTTGAACTCGGCGGCGGTATCCGTGACGAGGAGACGATCAAGATGTATCTTGATCTTGGTATCGACAGACTGATCCTCGGCTCAGTGGCAGTGAAGGACCCGGCTTTTGTCAAAGAGATGGCGGCGAAATACCCTATCGTCGTGGGTATCGATGCGATCGATGGCATGGTAGCCGTTGAGGGATGGGGAGAGGTCAGTGACATGAAAGCGACCGATCTTGCACGCGAATTTGCCGATGCGGGAGTAGAAGCGATCATCTGTACCGATGTAGGCAGAGACGGGATGATGACAGGTGTCAATGTCGACTTTACCCTCTCGATCAAAGAGGCTTCAGGGGTAGAGACGATTGCCAGCGGCGGACTGAAAGATATGCGTGACATCAATGCGCTCATCGAAGCAGGTATCGACGGTACAATTGTAGGCAAAGCTTTCTATGAGGGAACGCTGGATCTTGAAGAAGCATTTATCGCTACGAAAGAGGCCTAATGAAAAAAACCTATAATGAGCTGACCATCACACTTGATGATGCCTATGTAGAGTTTATCGCTGACTTTATTGCCAATCTCCTTGATGACAGTGTAGAGCTGGGAAGAGGAAAAGTAATTATCCGGTCAGAAGATGATTTAACTTCGGTTAAAGATGCTTTGGCAGCATTCGATGGCATTGAGATGACCTTTAGCCTGGAAGAGAAAGAGAACAAAGACTGGATCAAGGCCTACCAGGATTCGGTACAGCCGATAGAAGCGGGAGAGTTCTATATCTTCCCCAGCTGGTATGAGCCCAAAGAGGGGTTAATCAATATCAAGATCGACCCGGCACTGGCCTTCGGTTCAGGTCACCATGCAACGACATTCTCTTGTCTTCAAGCTATCTCTGAATATGTGAAAGCAGACGATAAGGTGATCGATGTAGGGTGTGGTTCAGGGATATTGGGCCTTGCAGCGAAGAAGCTTGGCGCAACAGTAGAGTTATGTGATACAGATCCGATCTCTGTCAAAAGCACACAAGAGAACTTCTCGTTAAATGACGAAACTTATGATAAACTTTGGGAAGGGTCGGTAAATAAAGCCGAAGATCAGTACGATGTAGTGATCGCCAATATCATTGCAGATGTACTCAAATTTATCGCTAAAGATCTGAAAAATGCTACCAAAGAGAATGGCTATCTGATACTTTCAGGTATTTTGGATAAAAAAGAAAAAAATCTTCTTGGTTCATACCAGGAGCTCACTTTAATAGATAGAATAGAAAAAGATGAATGGGTAACCCTCGTCTATAAGAAGGAAATAAATGGCTAATCCAAACCAAAATCAAAACAATAATGATAACAACAATAATTTTTTTAATAAAAATCCGTTACTTGCATTTGCGATATTCTCTATCGTAGTGATCATAATCTTCAAGCTCATGGTAGGTGACGGAGGCGGTGACGGCCTTGGAAATATGATGGGAAGTCAACAGGTTACACAAACCAAACGTGTCACCTACTCTGAGATCAAAAAACAGATCAAAGAGGGCAATGTCGAAAGTGTCAAGATCGCCTCAAGTACCATCGAAGCGATCGCAGCCAATCCCAACGGAACAAAGACACGCTACAGTGCAAGCAATGTGCCGGCTCTGGACAGGGAACTCATCCCCCTACTTGAAGAAAAAGGGATCAAATATGAAGGTGTAATCGGAAACGGTTTCTTTTCTGAGATGTTCAGTATGCTTCTGCCGATCATTATCTTCTTTGCCATCTGGATCTTCCTGGCGCGTAAGATGTCCAAAGGTATGGGTGGAGGCATTCTGGGTGCCGGCAAAGCAGACAAATTGATCAGCTCGGAAAAACCGGATACAAAATTCGATGATGTACAGGGAGTCGAAGAGGCAAAAGACGAGGTCAAAGAGATCGTAGACTTTCTCAAGTATCCTGAGCGCTATATGGAACTTGGAGCAAAGATCCCAAAAGGGGTACTGCTTGTCGGACCTCCGGGTACAGGTAAAACACTCCTTGCCAAAGCAGTCGCTGGTGAAGCCGAAGTACCATTCTTCTCGGTCAGCGGATCTGCCTTCATCGAGATGTTTGTAGGTGTGGGTGCGAGCCGTGTCCGTGACCTCTTTGCACAGGCCAAAAAGGAGGCACCTGCCATCATCTTTATCGACGAGATCGATGCGATCGGTAAATCACGTGCCAGCGGCGGGCAGATGGGTGGAAATGATGAGCGCGAACAGACACTCAACCAGTTGCTTGCAGAGATGGATGGATTTGGTGCCAATACGCCGGTCATTGTCCTGGCTGCTACCAACAGACCGGAGACACTGGATGCTGCACTATTGCGTGCAGGGCGTTTTGACAGACAGGTACTCGTAGACAAACCTGACTATGAAGGGCGTTTGGCGATCCTGAAGGTACACTCAAAAGATGTCAAGCTCTCCAGTAAAGTAGATATGGAAGTGGTAGCGAAACAGACAGCAGGTCTTGCCGGTGCCGACCTTGCCAATATCATCAATGAGGCAGCATTGCTTGCAGGACGTAACAATAAAAAGAAGATCGATCAATCTGACCTGCTCGAAGCGATAGAGAGAACCTTTGTCGGTCTGGAGAAGAAGAACCGTAAAGTCTCAGAAGTGGAGAAACGGATCGTAGCCTATCATGAGAGTGGCCATGCATTGATGGCAGAGCTCACCAAGGGTGCATCACGTGTCACAAAAGTTTCTGTTATCCCTAGAGGGATGGGCGCATTGGGATATACCCTTCACCTCCCTGATGAAGAAGACAGGTTCCTCAAACAGAAGCATGAACTGCTCGCTGAGATCGATGTACTCCTTGGCGGACGTGCTGCCGAAGAGGTCTTTCTGGGTGAGATCAGTACAGGTGCAGGTAACGACCTTGACCGCGCCACTGCGATCATCAAAGATATGATCACCGTCTATGGGATGAGTGATGTGGCGGGACTCATGGTACTCAAGAGAAGTGAACACAGTTTCCTCGGTGGTGCCGGTGCGGTCACTGAATACAGTGAGAAGATGTCAGAGTCTATTGATGCACATATCAAAGCAACACTTACAGAACACTACGACTTTGTCAAACAGACCCTCCGTGACTATAAAGGTGCCATAGAAAAAATGACAGCTGAGCTTCTAGATGTAGAGGTGATCGAAGGTAAAACCGTACAGAAGATCATCTATGACTATGAAAAAGAGCACGACATGCCAAGCCGTCTTGTCCATAAACCAAAAGGTGTAGAGGATTCGGAAGAGACCTCTACAGACCAAAAGGATGAGGATACAGAAAAGTAAAGGATAAAAACTATCCTTGACTTTTCATCTTAAACCCATTATAATTTCTCAAAAAAGGAGTGTATTATGAAAAACATTATACAACAGAACAACATTTTCAAACAAGATAGTACTCTCCTGCTGCTTCTATCCAAATAAACGTCATTTAAGCAAAGCTCAAATACGTCTCTTATAAAAAACTTGCCATTAAGGCAACTTATTTAAAAGAGATTGTTGACACTGTGTCAGCTTCAGCAGCTGGCTCATGCGACTAGTCGCATTTGAATAGCTTTTATCAATATAATCCAAACAACTTAATGTTTCTAATTAACCACAAATTCGGTAAAATTAGACAACTTTTACACATATACTGTTTTGAAAGTAAAATATCTTCAAACATTTATGTTTTAACTATCTAAGGTAATTAAAATGAGTAAAGAAATTATCAAAATATTTGATACTACATTGAGAGACGGCGAACAGAGTCCCGGTGCATCGATGAATACGGAAGAGAAGATCCAGATTGCTGCACAGTTGGAGCGTTTGGGTGTAGATATCATAGAAGCGGGATTTGCAGCGGCAAGCCCGGGTGACTTTGATGCAGTCAGCAAGATTGCACAACGTGTACAAAATTCAACGGTCTGTTCTTTGGCACGTGCAATCGATGCCGATATCAAAGCAGCAGGTGAAGCGGTCGCAGCAGCAAACATGAAGCGTATCCATACCTTTATTGCTACCAGTCCTATCCATATGCAGTACAAACTGAAAATGACGCCCGATGAAGTGATCAGACGTGCGGTGAGAGCCGTAGAATATGCTAGAGAGTTTGTCGATGATGTAGAGTTCAGCTGTGAAGATGCAGGTCGATCAGAGATCGGATTTATGAAAGAGATCACAGATGCTGTGATCGAAGCGGGTGCCAGTACGATCAACTTGCCCGATACGGTAGGGTTCAGACTTCCGAGCGAGATTGGTGCCATGGTGAAAGAGATGAGCGAGTATACGAAAGATCGTGCCATTATCTCCGTACACAACCATAATGACTTGGGATTGGGAGTAGCGAACTCACTCGAAGCAATTATGAACGGTGCAAGACAGGTGGAGTGTACGATCAACGGTTTGGGAGAGAGAGCCGGAAATGCAGCGCTTGAAGAGATCGTAATGGCAATTAAAACACGTCAAGATATCTTCAAGGACTTTAATACCAATATCAACACAAAAGAGATCTACCCGGCGAGCCGTTTGATCGCCAACATTACAGGTATTGAACCCCAGCCAAACAAGGCGATTGTCGGTAAAAATGCCTTTGCACACGAAAGCGGTATCCACCAAGATGGTGTATTGAAACATAAAGAGACCTATGAGATCATCCGTCCGGAAGATATCGGTTTGGATATGGATGATACCTTGGTATTGGGTAAACACTCCGGCCGTGCTGCTTTTAAAGACAAGTTGACTAAACTTGGATTTACATTAAGTGACGAAGAGCTTATGAGTGCATTTGAGCGTTTTAAAGAGTTGGCGGACAAGAAAAAAGATATCTATGATGATGATATCCGTGCTTTGGTAACCTCTGAGATGACAAATATCGAAAAGGCATACGAATTGGTTGCCTTGCAGCTTATGGACTCTACAGGCGGTGTTCCAAGTGCAGCAGTCACAATCAGACATAAGGACGAGGATATCACAGATGCCGGAATTGGTGATGGAACCATTGATGCCGTATTTAAAACCATCGACCGTATCACAGGCTATCAGGGTCAACTTGTTGATTATAAAGTCAAATCAGTATCACAAGGGAAAGACGCCTTGGCAAATGTCACCGTAAAAGTAACATTCAATGAAAATGAACCGGCGATCATCGGACACGGTTTGAGCCTCGATACGATGCTTGCCAGTGCAAGGGCCTATATCGGTGCATTGAACAGCTATTTGAGCATGGAAGGGAAGTTGAAGTTACGCCATACAGACAGTACGGAAACGATCTAAAGCTTTTACTTTTCAGCCTTATTAGCTTCGAGGTTACAGACAACAAACTCTTGTTGTCTGCTTAATGATTTTCCAACCTTCGTGGGTCGCTTTACTCCACCACTTCGGTTTCGACACTAAAAACGACAAACTATTGTCGTTTTTTTAACGTGTCTCACATATATCTCTGCAGTACAGCAGGTATAGAGATACTTCCATCTTCGTTTTGATAGTTCTCCATGATCGCGATCAGTGTACGTCCTACTGCCAGGGATGAACCGTTCAGTGTATGCACCATTCTGTTCTTTTTACCGTCTTTGAAACGGATCTTTGCACGTCTTGCCTGGAAATCCCTGGTGTTGGAGATAGAAGAGATCTCGCGATATTTGTTTTGTCCCGGAAGCCATACTTCCAGATCTATCGTCTTTGCTGCACTGAATCCAAGGTCACCACCGCAAAGCTCTACAACTCTATGCGGCAAACCGAGCGCTGTGAGTATATCTGAGGCATTTTTTACCATCATCTCAAAGACCTCATCGCTTTTGTCCGGATGCGCGATCGCTACCATCTCGACCTTGTCAAACTGGTGTTGACGGATCA
>JBEWPY010000013.1:0-18233 GCA_047689495.1 Candidatus Sulfurovum profundilacunae
TACATAAAAAGCAGCCTGCTCCCCGATCATTTTGAATGTCTGAAGTCAGAAAAATTATCGGGTAATTGAATGGCAGTATGAAGAGATAATATATAGCATAGCATTTTGTGTCTCATTTAGATCAAATGCTCTGTATTGTCAACGACAGCTGTTGTTATTTTTTTGTCTTCAATTTTCAAAATCTTGTCACAGTAATCCAGCATCTCTTCATCATGCGTTACCATGATTACGGCAACATTTTGTTCCTGTGCGATTTTCTTGAGCATTTTGACAACGCTGACCGAACGCTCCGCATCAAGCGCCGCGGTAGGTTCGTCTGCCAGGATGATCTGGGGTTCATTGGCAAGTGCTCTGGCGATCGCAACCCGCTGGTTCTGTCCTCCGGAAAGCTGGGAGGGCATGAATGTTGCTTTTTCAGAGATCTCCAGATACTCAAGCAGCTCCATAGCTTTGACGTATGCTTTGTCTTTGGCCAGGCCGTTGGCTTGAGGTAAAAATGTAATATTGTCTATCACATTCATAAAAGGAATAAGATAATGTGATTGGAAGATAAAACCGATTTTTTCACGGCGGATACGGCGGGTGTCACTTCGAAGCCAACGGTGATCATAAACTGCTTCTTCCCCAAGCCATATTTTACCCGAAGTCGGTTCAAGTACACAGCCGATCATCATCAATAGAGTGGTTTTTCCTGCGCCGCTGGGTGCGATGAGTGCGACCAGTTCTCCTTTATCAACCACGAATGACGCACCGTCTATGACATTGACGAGGCTTTCTCCTTCGCCAAACCGCTTTGCCAGATTTTCAACACGAATACCTTGTGAATTCATATTAACCTCCTATCGCCGAGGCGGGATCGGCATGGATCACTTTTGAAATACCGATGAACGAAGAGAGTACCGATGTGACGATAACCACACCAAAAAGCATCCAGGCATCGGGGAATTCCAGTACGACCCGTTTGGGAAAATTATCGGAAATGATATGAGAAAAGAGGTTTCCGAATATAAAAGCGAGAATACCCAGTACCAATGTTTCCTGTACGATCATTTTGATGATCATGCTGTTGGGGATGCCTATCAGTTTCATGATGGAGATTTCTTTTATTTTTTCAAGGGTCATGGTATAGATGATGAGCGCGATGATAATCGTGGAGACTACCACTAAAATCGCCGTAAAAAGTCCGATTTGCCTGGAAGAACGTTCGATGAGGTTTTTGGTGAGGATTGTTTTTTGTTCAGTACGGGTATAGACGCTTTCATGTTTCCATTGCTTGATCTTCTGCGCTACGTTGTCGATATCGTATCCGGCGCGAACGGTAGCCACAATAGCATTTGCCATTTTTGTTTCTCTGGTTCCCGAGATCCCTCTTGTACGATCGTTTCGAATACGTGCATTGGAGTAAAGAAACTGCAGGTTCTGGGCGTCTTTGAGGCTGAGATAAACCAGCAGGTCTCCTCCCGAAGAGACGGTGTCTTTTGTTACTCCGACTACGCGATAGATATCGCGTCCCAGTTTGAAGGTGTCATCTATTTTGTATCCCGTCTCTTCGGATACGACGATTTGATAATGCTCTTTCGTGAGGGGCTTTCCGGCTATGAGTCTCTCGGGGTTGATCGGACTGATCTTGCCGAAAACATCAAACCCTACCGCCGTAACCCGTATGGGCTTGGTCTCTCCCGGTAATTGGAGGTTTTGAAAAGTTAAGGCTTCGCTTTTCTCTATGCCTTCAAAAGCACGCAGGGTATCTTTGAGGTCTTCATGCACCCTGGAGGATTCCGCAAAGGGGCCAAGTGTATCTTCCTGAACGATCCAGAGATCGGCATTGATGTCGTTAAGCAGTATCTCGGCATCCACCATCATTCCCCTGTAAACGCCGATCATGATCAGCACAATGCCAAAGAGCATGCCCACACCCATTGCCGTGACTAGGAATTTGCCTAGCGAATGTGCGATATCTTTTTGCGCCAGATTGATCAATGGTGTATCCTCATCCCCTCCGAGAGGGATTTTTTATGTACGTCAGGAATGATCAGCAGGCTCTCTTTTTCAAGGCCTTCCGCGATGCCTGCTTCGTTTTCGCTTCGGGCGGCTATCTCCAGCGGCTGAAAATGCGCTTTGCCTTCTTTGGCTACCCAAACGCCGATTTGGCCGTTGTGTTGCCGAAGCAGAGAGAGGGGGACTGTGAGAATGTTCTCTATCGTGTGGGTCAAAATGGAAACTTCCGCTTGTTCGTTGATATAAAAGGGGAGGGGCAGCGTATCAAATGCGACATTGACTTCCCGCTCCTGTGTTACGGCATCACTCATGGCTGAAATGCGCACAACACGGCCGGGGAGTGGTTTGTCCTCATGAGAGCGCAAAAAAATCTCTGCAGGATTTCCTCTCTTTACGTTTCCGCTGATGCGCTCATCGATATAGGCTTTTATCCAGACCGTTTTTGGATCGACAATGCGAAAGATCGTTTGCGAGGGTATGAGGGTTTGGGCGACTTCGGCATCTTTGGAGATGACGTAGCCGTCAACAGGAGCATAGATATTGTAGCGTGCAAGTTTTTCCTGGAGGGCTTCGATATTTTTTTGTATGCGGTTTATTTCGCTTTTGCCTGAATCGACCCGTGCGGAGGTTGCCGCTATCTGTGCTTCGATACTCTCAAGATCCGCTTTCGCTTTGTCGTACTCCGCTTGCGAAACGTATCCTTGATTTTTTAGTTTTTTGTAGCGTGTATAGGTAAGCAGTGCCAGCTCTTTTTGTGCCCGGATGTTGTCAAGTTCTTTTTGCAGCGCTTTGAATTCCTGGTTTGCTTTTTGGAGGGAAGCTTTCGCTTCTTCATAAAGCTGAGGCAAATCTACCGGGTCGATGGTGGCCAGAAGATCTTCTTTTTTAACCCATTGGCCTTGGTCGGTAAGGAGGGTCAATATCTTTCCCCCCATCTGGGAGCCTATCGAATAGATATCTCTGGCTCCCATTTCACCGATTCCAAATACTTTTACGTCTATATTCCCTACTTTGGGATGCATTGTTTCGAAAGTGGTTTTAGGGACATAGATTTTAAAGTAAAAAAGTATGCCGCCTGTCAAGATAAGTAAGAAAACTATAGTATATTTGATCCACGTGTTCATATTATTGTCCTGTAAGATAATCTATGCGGTTGAGTGCAATACGCTGTTTGTATCCGATCTCAAGCAGGCCCAGTTTGGCTTGAAGCAAAAGGGCCGTGCCGTCCAGTACTTCTATATAGGTGGCAAGTCCCGCTTTATAGCGTGCGCTGGCTGCTTTTTGGGCTTCTTGTGCGGAGAGGAGCTGTGCCTTTTTTGCCTTGATGCTTTCACGATAGCTTTCAAGATCAAGAAAAAGATTTTCAAGTTCTTCCCGGAGAACAATAGCCCGGGAGGCAAGCTGCTCCTGCGCTGCGTTGGCTTCGATCTTCATGCGCTGTTCTTCCGCGCTAAGACGTCCGCCGCTGTACAGGGGGATGCTCAGGGTTATTCCGATCGTGCTGGTATCGTATTGGTTAAGCCCGTCTGCTTGGGTGTGCGATACGGTAGCGTCGATAGAACCAAAATGGCTTGCCTTGGCGGCCTGATAAAGCTTTTGGGTTTTATCGATCTGTTTTGATGCGATTTTTATTTGGAAATTCTCTTTAAGCGCTTGCTGTTTGAGTGCATATCTGTTTTTCAGATCGATAGCGTTTGAAGCGATGGTTCGAATATCGGGTTTAACGTTATTTTGCAGTGGCATACCGGTATAAAGTGACATGGTGTTGCGTGATTTGTTAAAAGAGGCTTGTGCTGTTTCCAGTTCTTCTTTGGCAAGGGAGTAGGCTGCGTGAAACCGTGCTACGTCGGCTTTCGTTCTCAGTCCCTGTTTTTGAAATCCCAGTGTCTGCTTATAAAGCGCTTTTTTTGTCTGCATATCTTGACGGCGGACCTTGATGGCCTTGTATTGAAGTGCCATAAGCGCATAGAGGGATTTTATCTTGTATGCCATGAGCGCTTTGGCATCATCGAGGGAGAGTTTTGCGATGTGCTGATCGATACGGGAGGCTTCTATAAGGGAGGATGTTTTTGAAAAGTCCCAAATTTTTTGTTTGAGCAGTGCACTGATAGACCAGCTCTCATCATCGATAGTACCAAACTGCCCCGACTGCTGCAGGACATAGGTATGCTGCGGGTCGTATTCGCCCAGCAGGGTAGCCTGGGGAAGATACTCCGAGCGGGCTATTTCGTAGCTTTTTTCGCTTTGTGCGACTTTCAGCATAAAAATTTTGATGTCGGGATGGTTTGCCAATGCCTCTTGTACGCATGTTTGCATATTGAGTGTTTGCGCCTCCAGAGAGAAAGTAAGCAAAACAAAAAACAGCAGTTTTTTCATGTCGGCCTTTTTCTATACGTTTTTCAGGCTTATATATTATAGTATCAATGTGAATCAAGTATGAATTTGTATGGATGTCTGCCTCCCGCGGAAAATGCGGGAAAGAGAGTCGGTTTAGTATTGAATCACTTCAATCACCGTATTCTTGTTCTCGAATACGGTCTGTACCATCTGTTGAAACCGCTGAGGAAAGCTTTCCTTGTCCTCCGCCGTAGCATTGGTGCCAATGGCACTCATCAGAATTTGCATGGGGTTTACCACTTTGCCTGGCCGATAGTGTACTCCCACCTGTTTATTCGTATCCAGGCGTGTAAATCGGACATCAGTATCGATAGAGGCATTGTAGAAAAGCAAATTCTGGCGGTTAAATTTTCCGCCAGGGATACCGCCGAAACCATAATCCGTAGTCGCTCCTGTAATATTTGAGAGCACAAAACCAACTACACCGGTATGGTCCTCGTTAACCGGTTTTTGTAACTCTACTTTGATTTCACCTCTTTTGGGAACTTCATCCCCGTATAGTGCCTTCAATCCTTCCAGAGCCATGAGATAGGCTCCTCCGACAGTTGCGCAGCTGTGTCCGGCTACCTTTACTATATCCAGATAGGTGATTTCAAGCATCCCATCATTGTTTACCCCAAGAAAACGTGCCAGCTCATCCTGCAATGTGATGGGCTCGATTTCGTCAAAAAATTTCTGATATTTCATGTTTTTATTTCCTTTTGTTTATTGTAAGCAAATTAAGAGATTCCATCTTTCTTCAGTATTTTGAACATATGCTGCCATATAATGAAGCCTTCTAAATGAATTCTGAGGACAATTTTTACTTCGTCTGTCTTTACAGAAAATGAGCAGAAACTCAATAGTTTTTTTCATAATGGACTTTTTATATTATGTTCGATCTATTTTATAGTATTGATATGAATTGAATGTGAATTTGTATAACGTATAATTGGTTTTTTCCCAACCATATTTTGGTGCAATAGAAGTAAGTTGGAAATGAATACATTACAATAAAATTTTTTATAAGAAAAAGCAAAAAATTAAAAATTAATTTTTAATTTTGATGAAAAAAGAATAAAAACACAGAATACAAACCAGTGAAGCATACCCGGAACAAAAAGAAGACTTGACCAGAGTATGAAAAAAATCCGAAAACCATACGAAACCCAGTCAATCGAAAAGTTCCGCCAAAATAAGTGCAACGGGAATTAGAATCTACACTTAACCGTACTTTGGCAGTCTGTTAAGCCTGTAACTCACCTGACCCTCATTGATCTCTATAATGGCAAAGAAGTTGGAAGTCTCTATCAGATAGATGCCGTCCTCTTTGTTTTCAAAATACTCCACGGAGAGTTTTCTGCCCAGTTCCAGATAGGAGGTGTCGCCGGTATAGGTGTTGCGGGGAATGGCAAGATACTCAAAAGGGTTGAGCGCTTTTTCATTTTCGAACCTGAACTTTCCTTCATGTATGCGGTGGAGAGAGGAGAGCGTCGCATCAACGCCCAGTCTTTCTGCGATGATCGCACCGAGACTCCGTATGTAAGTCCCTTCGTTGACTGTGGCTTCAAAATGTATAAAGGGGTGGGTATAGTGTATAAATTTCATCTTATGGATGGTAGAGGTGATCGTCTTGAGCTCCACCTCTTTGCCTTCCCTTGCGAGTTTATACGCACGTTTCCCCCCGATCTTTTTGGCAGAGAATTTGGGAGGGTAGTAGGTGAGTTTTCCCTCCAGTGAGGCCAGTACTTCCCGGATCTGTTGCTCTCCAAAGGGTACCACCTCTTTCACAGAGTCGATATTTTCGATATCGAGACTGGGAGAGTTGGCTCCCAGCCAGAGTGTGGCACGGTAGCTCTTCGGGGTCTTATCGAGGTATTGGAAGAGTTTGGTATAGACACCCGTAGCGACGATCAGGCATCCCGTGGCGAAAGGGTCGAGAGTTCCGGAAAACCCCACCTTTTTGGTACCGTATTTGCGTTTGACATAGCCCATATAGCTGTTGGAGGAACGGAAGATGGGTTTGTTGACGACGAACAACCTATTCATTAAAAGAATCCTTTTAATGAGAGATAGCAGGGAGCAGGGAGCAGGGAGCAGTTTTGGTATGTTTTGCGCTGCAAAACTTTTTTGATGACGTATTGAATAGATGTCACATTATTCCTTCGTAGGTCGGGGTACCCCTATCCCGACAGCTTTCTTAGATCACCATTGTCGGGGTGAGGGCACGCCGACCTACGATCAGACCGCTTGTACAAAAGAGCTGAGTATCTCTTTTTTGTTTCCGCCGAAATTGATCAGAAGTTTGTACTCTTTGCCTGATTTGTTGGCTGCCTGTACCCGTCCGATACCGAATATTTTATGTTTCACCAGATCGCCTTTTTTGAACTCCGAAGCTTTGGTGATCTTTAAAGAGGCGTCCTGGATCAGTCCCGCTTCACCCAGGAATCGGCTCTTGTCTATCATTTTACGTCGACCTCTATAGAAACGGCTGTCTACATAACAAAGCGTCAGATCTGATTTGGCCCTGGTGATAGCTACATAGCCGAGTCTGCGTTCCTCTTCCATATTACACCTTTCACCAAGCAGAGGGAAGAATTCCTCTTCCAGGCCGATGACAAAAAGGTGTTCAAACTCAAGCCCTTTGGCCGCATGGATACTCATGATCGTAATCGCATTTTCCTCTATCTGGTCCTGGTCGCTTTGCAGTGAAATATCATTGAGAAAGGCATCAAGAGAGAGATCCGGATATTCGTTCGCTGCATCTCTGAAGTATCCGTAAAATTCATCGATATTCAAGATACGGTCAAAACCGTCAACTATTGCACTGTAGTGATCCTTGAGCTTAATGCGCTCTTCAAATATATTGATGAAACCACTTAAGTCTTTGTTTGCTTCTTCCTGCAAAACCTTAATGTCTTCGACCAGTTTTTCAAGTGCTCCTGCCACCTTTTTGCTTATCACCAGAGGGTATGTTCCTTCAAGAGACTTTTCTATATAGTCAAACAGAGAAAGATGTGCATCAAAGGCTGCTTTCTGGAGTTTCTCTATGGATGCTTTACCGATTCCGCGTTTCGGTTTGTTGATAATACGGAACAGAGAGAAATCATCATGCGGATTGGAGATAACTCGCAAGTAAGAGATAATATCTTTGATCTCTGCACGCTCATAGAAACGCATCCCTCCTATAATTTTAAAGTTGATCCCCTCTTTGGTAAAGCCTTCTTCCAGCGAACGTGAGAGGGCATTGATACGATAAAGTACGGCGATCTCCTCCGGGTCTGCACCTTTATTAAGCAAAGTATGGATCCGGTGAGCGATCGCTTTTGCTTCCAGTGATTCATCCAGAGAATGAAGAAGTTTGATCTCTTCTCCTTCTCCTTTATGACTTTGAAGTTTTTTACCAAGGCGTTTTGAATTGTGTTCTATCAGGGTATTGGCCGCCTCAAGGATCGGTTTGGTTGAGCGGTAGTTTGTTTCAAGCTTCACGACTTTTGTATTGTCAAAATTTTCTGAGAACTCCAGGATATTGCGTATATTGGCACCCCTCCACCCATAGATACTCTGGTCGTCATCCCCGACCACGCAGAGGTTTCCATGTTCGCTGCACAGGTGCTCGAGGAGCTTGAATTGTAACTCATTGGTATCCTGGTACTCGTCTATCATGATATATTGATACCGGTTGCTGGTTTTTTGACGCAGTTCAGGGTTTTCATCCAGTATCCGGTAGGTAAGCATGAGCAGATCATCAAAATCCACGAGATTGTTCTCTTCTATATTCTCCTGGTATTTTTCATACACTTCCGCCACTTTTTTGTAGTCAGACAATTCTGCATTTTTTTTCACAATTTCAGGCGGAAGCAGGGAGTTTTTGTATTTTGAAATTTCTGAAGCGATGAAAGAGATATTAAGATCAATTTTCAGCGCTTTTGCTATCGTGCGGATCAGCCTTTTTTTGTCATCACTGTCAATGATTACAAAGGTATTGTTCCGTCCGAGTTTTTCAATATGAAACTTTAAAAAAAGCAAGCCAAACTTATGAAAGGTACAAAGTAGAGGAGGATAGCTGGTTCCCTTCGATAGAAGCCCCAACGCACGTTCCCGCATCTCAGCAGCAGCCTTGTTGGTAAAGGTCAGTGTCAGTGTATTGGCAGGGTCGATACCCACTTCACCGATCAGGTAAGCCAGTCTGGTCGTTAAGGTTTTTGTTTTACCCGAACCTGCTCCGGCAAGGATCAGCAGCGCACCGTCTATATGTTTGACCGCTTCTCTCTGGGAGGGGTTAAGCTGATTTAAAATCGTTTCCATAGCTTTTGGTTTCTCTCCTATATCTCTATAGATTATACCTTAAATAGATTAAGGATGTATAGTTTTTCAGAACGAGGAACCCCCATAACACAAATGTTTAAAAATAAGCCTGATAAAAATATTCCTATAAGTACGAAAAATAATTTATTCTATATTAATAAGTTAAGCTTATGCTTAATTAAGTATAATCTGTTATAATATTTTTTAAAATTATTTGTTTTACGTATAATTTATTGATTCTTGGAATGTCATTATAGGTAAAAAGAAAAGGAAATCAATGCTAAAAGACTTTGTAAAACTTGAAACGTTTTTAACAGTGGCAAGAGAGAGAAGCTTTTCAAAAGCTTCTGCCAAGCTGGGAATTTCTCAACCTGCGGTCACTCAACAAATTAAGTTTATTGAGAAGTATTTGGGCGAAAAGACCATTGAACGTAAGAAAAACGGAATCAAACTGACTGCTGCCGGCGAAGAGCTTTACAAGATAGCTCTTCGTCTTGAAAAAGAGATTCTTTCTTTGGAAAATGATGTTCTTAAGATCATCAATAAAGAGATTACATTCAGGCTGGGGGCTTCTTTTACGATCGGTACTTATATTATCCCCGGCCAATGCCTCAATACGATGAGTAAGGCAATCAACAATGATGTGAACCTGAGCATCGATGTGAGTGATAATATTGTAAAAAAAATCAAAGAGAGACAGTTAGACCTTGGATTGATTGAGTCACCTGTTTTTGACAGTGCCCTTATTTATAGAGAATGGCTTGAGGATGAGTTGGTCGTTGTCAGCAATGTGCCGATCCCCAAAATCCTTAAAACAGAAGAGCTGTATGACTTTCAGTGGATCTGTCGTGACGAGGGATCGCACACGAGACAAGTCGTAACAGATGTATTTGAAGAGCTGGGAGTATCGTGTAAGAGTTTTAACGTACTCAGTGAAGTGAGCAATACCACTGCGGTTCTTCAGTCGATAAAAAAAGCGAACAAGGATACTTCCAAACCGGTCGTTTCGATCATCTCCAAGCACGCGATTCAGGAAGAGGTGAGCAGAGGTGAGCTTTTTGAAGCAAGGATACGCGGATATAGGATGACAAGAAGTTTCTATATTGCGTATGCCAAAGAGAATAAACATAATGCATATGTAGAGAATGTTGTGAATTATATTCTCACGGGAGACTGTGACGCATAGGTTCCAGCCCCGGGATTTATTTGGGCTTATCTCTTTTTTTTCAAAAGCATTTTATTTTTAGGGTTGCTCAGTAAAGCCTCCATAGAGTCTTTCTGTGCATTGTCCGGTTGAAACGGCAAGTCGGCCAGGTTAATGATGACAGGGGTTTCTCCAACAAACAACTGTTTGATCGCCAGCAGAGGCACACTTACCAAAGACCCGAAATTTTCATTTCCGAAACCCGCTTCAAACATAAAAGTCTTTTCTTCAATTTTAGCACTCTGATACGTATATCCGCTGAGTACGAAAAGTACCGTATCCTTGAATGTCTCTTTGATCGCTTCGGGCAGTTCGGGTGAGAAAGAGAGATGATTTACCTGACACGCGATGGCAAACTCCTGGTTTTGTTCAAACAGGTAGTGAATCGTTTGAATGAGGTGTTCTTCCATAATGTTTCTGTATTCGGATGTTTGAAAAAGGTTGATAGTCATACGTACTCTCTATTTTGATTGATATGCTTTATGGCGCTATGATAGTCGGCTTAATGATTTTAAATCCTATCATAGCATTGGTTAAAGCTACTTGTTGGTACTGCCTGATTCTGCTGCTATGTATTTTTTCGGGATGCAGAAAGCCTTCATCGATGAGTTTGGCTCTCATCGTTCCTTCAAGCAATGGTTGATCGGGCGTAACCCATTTTTCTCCGTCAAAAAAGGCGATATTTGAGATGGTCGTATCGGTAATGAGCCCCTTTTGTTCAATGATGATTTCATCCGCATCAGGATGGCTCCTCAGAAGCGTATCGAGCTCTGTACGGTCTGCATATTTATAGGGGTAGTCGATGTCGGCAGCAAGGACTTTTATCGTATGGATCTCTTTTGGAGTATATGGCAGATATTGAATAGAGATTATTTCCCGGCCATAAAGCAACCGGCATCGGTAGAGTCCGTTTTTCGGGGCTTTCAATACGGAAGAGAGTTCCAGTTTGTCTTTAAGTCCGAAGAGATCGTTTCTGCTTCGGTCTACTCTTTTTTGATGATAAGGCAGATTGCCGAGGATGCCGTTTTCGCACCTGATTGTTTCAAGGAGAAGAGGATTCTGTCGTGATATCATGGGGCTTTATGGTGTAAAGAGTTCGGTCGAGAGATAACGTTCTGCCGTATCACAGAGAATCGTTACTATGACCTTGCCTCTGTTTTCGGGCCTTTGCGCGATCTGTTTGGCGGCATAGAGGTTGGCTCCTGCAGAGATGCCTATCAGCAAACCTTCTTCTTTCGCCATTTTTCGCGAGGTTTCAAAGGCATCTTCGTCAGCTACCGGTATGACCTCGTCATATATTTCTGTATTGAGTATGCTTGGGATGAAACCTGCACCGATACCCTGTATTTTATGCGGCCCGGGACTTTTCCCGTACAGCACGGAAGAGGCTTCCGGTTCGACCGCGACACAATAGGTGTCCGGCAGGTGCGCTTTCAGCACTTCAGAGGTACCTGTCAGCGTACCGCCGGTCCCTACGGCCGCCACGAAGATATCCACACGGTTGTCTGTATCTTTCAAAATCTCAAGTGCGGTGGTTTTTCTGTGAATAGCGGGATTGTCTGGGTTGTCAAACTGTTGCAGTATGGCGGCATTATCCAATTCTTTTTCAAGCTGCCCGGCTTTCTCTATCGCGCCGGCCATACCTTCTGATGCCGGTGTGAGGACCAGTTCCGCACCGAGATGGCTCAGCAGTTTGCGTCTTTCCACGCTCATAGACTCAGGCATCGTCAGTATGAGTCTGAGGTTTCTGGAGGCGCAGATGGCCGCCAGTCCGATTCCGGTATTACCTGAAGTGGGTTCAATAATGGTTGTCTTCTGGTCAATCTTTCCGCGTTTCATCGCTTCATTGATCATATTGAAAGCGATTCTGTCTTTGACGGATGAGGTGGGGTTCATAAATTCACATTTCCCCAATATGGTCGTACCGGTCTCTTCTGAGAGTGAATTGATTTTGACCAATGGGGTATTGCCGATCAATTCATCAATTTTGTTCGCTAACACGATGATCTCCTTTTAAAGTTTGCTTCTATGATTTTATACAATGATTCCTCTTAATAGAAAGTATTTATTGTTCACTTAAAGGGATAAACTCATACTTTTCATCGTCATAGTGTTCTATCTTCCCGCTTTCCAGATCATAATGCCAGGCATGCAAAAAGAGGTTTCCCGCTTCTACCCGTCGTTTTACGCCCGGATAGGTGAGCAGATTATCTATCTGGTATACAACAGAGAGCTTTTCTGTATAACGCAGCATCTCTTCTCTGTTCTTCTCTTTACAGGCGAACATGGCCGTTTTTTTTGCTGCTTCTCCAAGCTCCAGCCATTTGAAGGTATGGATATTTTCCGGCGTTTTTTCTATCGGAGTAAAGAGTGCCTCTATCGCACCGCAGTGTGAGTGTGCACATACGATAATATCAGAGACATTCAGGATACTCACTGCATATTCGATGGCAGAAGCGGTGGCATGAAAATCGGCATCGGGTTTAAAAGGTGCAACGAAGTTCCCGATATTGCGTATGATGAAGAGATCGCCCGGCCCGGCGCCAGTGATCATATCGGGCATGACCCTTGAGTCACTGCATCCGATAAAGAGCGCTTTTGGGCTTTGCCCCTCGTTTACCAGTTTTCTAAAACGCTCTTTGTTTTTTTGAAATTTGACTTCACGGAAGGCGCTATGCCCTTCGACGAACTCTTTAAGCTTACTATCCAACTTTCACCTCTTTTACACTGTATGCCAACTCTTCTCCTGCATACATCGGTACGACACCGTTGTAGTCAGCTGGTACGATAAAGGGTTTTTTCTCCAAAACCACTTCTTTGGCCGGAGGTTTTACCCCATAGATACGTTGAGCATTGCCGCTGATAAAGTCAGGAAGCTTATCCTGTGCATCGTGTTTTTCAAACAGTTCCGCCAGTACCTGCAGTGCGATCGGCGCGGTAAAGACCCCCGCAGCACATCCGTATGCCTCTTTGGCTTCCTTCGGGTGCGGTGCAGAGTCTGAACCGAACATCACTTTGGGATGTGTTTTCAGTGCTGCTTCAAGCAGTGCCTCCCTGTCATGGGGACGCTTTGCAATCGGTTTGCAAAAGAGGTGAGGCTGGAGCATTCCCCCGGCAACGTCATCCAGCGTGATGAGAAGGTGGTGCAGGGTGATCGTGGCATAAAGATTGTCATACCTCTCCAGGGCCTCTACACTCTCTTTTGTCGTAATATGCTCCATAATGATCTTAAGGTCCGGAAAGGCTGCCGCAAGCGCTTCATAGACAGGAACAAATTCCGCTTCTCTGTCCATCACAAAACCGTTGGTTTCACCATGTATACAGAGAGGAATACCCAGTTCGCTCATGGCCGTGAGTGCAGGACGCAACTCTTCCGCGTCGAAGCCGCTTACTCCGCCCTCACTGTTAGTGGTGATACCGGCAGGATAGAGTTTGATCGCGGTGATCTCGTCACGTACCGACTCCAAAAAAGTTCTGTCGTAACTCGGTTTGAAAAAGAGTGTCATATAGGGGTCAAATCTCTCTTCCCCGATGGCTTTCATGATGCGTGATTTGTAAGCGATAACTTCCTCTTCGGTGGTTACGGGCGGTACGAGATTCGGCATAATGATCGCACCCGAGAATGTCTGTGCACTCCCTTTGGCGATATTCTCCAGCATCTCACCGTCACGAAGGTGGAGGTGCATATCAAGGGGTGTCTGGATACTCAATGGTTGTGGCATCAAAGTCCTTTAGTACATAAAATTGGTTTGTTCCGTCTTTTGGGACAATCCAGTAAAATATAACTATTTTGCCATAAGATCGGTTAAAATGGAGTAAATCGATGGGTTTGGGAGGTGTGTAGTCTACCAGAGGATAATCAATTCCTCCCTTGAAAAGCTGATTGCACCTGAGAATGCGTAAGGTGCTGGCAGCCAATGCTTTATGGGGCAGATTGAATTCAAACTGCCATTTGGCATACTCCGAACAGGTCGGATAGTAACGGCAGCTGCCAGGCAGCATACGTGAGATGTACTGATAAGCCTTGATCGGTGCGATGTAGAATTTTTTATAATCCATTGTAGCCTTGCAGCCTTTGTTTTTTTGTATCATTTTATCACATTACCCTCTTTAATGATATAGGAGTCTGACATATTGACACTGTGATAGATTGTCGTGCCGTATTTTTTATTGTAGTAGAGCAGCAGAAGCTTTTGAAGGGTCGGCTCAATGGATGGGGTAAACCAGCCGTTGTTGCTCAGTACGACCATGTGGTCCGGCTTGTCTTTATAAAGCATTTCGCTGGTTGCTTCAAAACAGATCGCATTGCGGTAGGTTTTGCCTTCAATGGTATAGTCAGAGACACCGGTACTGGCGATATAATCTACGGCTCCGTCATAGAAAACCTCATTGACCCAGTCGCTCAGAAAATCCGGCAGGGGATTGCTCTCTCCAAACGGAACAAGCACCGCTTTGTTGGCCACAAGGATACGGTTACCGGAAAAAATATAGGTAGAGTTCCGCGGTATGCTTCCATCGGCATAGAGCCCGCCTGTAACGATATTGATCTTTTTTGCATAGGTTTGGAGTGTGTCGATAAGTTCCCCGGAGCGGTTGATAAATACGGGGAAAACCGATTCGGGCAAAATGACAAGTTTTTTATTGGCTTCTATGGCCTCGTCAATTTTCGCGAAAAAAGTATGGAAGTGCTCAGAGTGCAGCGTCTCCTTCCACTTTTCTTCGACCGGGATCGAAGTTGAGACAATCTGTATATCCTGATCGTGAAACAGGATCGGTTTCGGTTGAGGGTGATAAGCCAACAATACCAACAGCAGATAATAAAGTCTGTTTTGCCACAGGGTCAATACGATCGCCGAAAGCACGATACCGAACTGCCACTTCTCTATCCCGATATAGCTCTCCACAAAGAGAAGTTCGGGCTTAAACCAGTCGAATCCGAAGGGGTGGAGATAGCTGACACTCAAAAGTCCGATACTTTTGAGTGTCAGAGTGAGGAGCGAGGAGCGGGGAGTGAGGAGTGAAGCAGGTTTTTCGCTCAGGCAGGCGATGCTCCAGAAGATTATCCCGTAGACCAGTGCAATAAAAAAGAGTCCTATCGGCATGGCCCAGAGCATCTGGTAGTGTTGAAAACTGAGTATGATCCACCAAAACCAGAAGATTCCGGTAAACAGGCCGCTCCAGAACCATGTTTTGCGTTCAGAATACAATAATACAGAGAGTCCAAGCACGCCCAGAGCGGTGTTTAATACCGGATAAGAAAGGCTGAAGTGGTGAAGATAGATAAAAGCAGATAACAGAAACGAGACTGACAAGCCTCTTGTTATATCAAAGGTGTTAAAATATTGCCCAATTTTATTCATTGAAGGATATCCATGGAACAAGGTAGTATGATTGGTTCATTTTTGCCACTTATCATTTTATTTGCGATCTTTTATTTTTTGATCATCAGACCGCAGCAGAAACATCAGAAGTCACACCGTGAAATGCTTGACAGCCTTGAAAAGGGAGACAAGATCGTTACAAGCGGCGGATTGATGGCCGAAGTTGTGAAAACTGAAGAAGATTTTATCAAAATCAAACTAAATGACGACATGATTGTCAGGCTTGACAGATCCTATGTTGCAAGAAAAGAAGAGGTTACCGGTAGCGATGCTTAATTATAGAGTTGTCATTTTTGCTTTTGCGCTCATTTTCGGTGTGGTTTTTTCCTTCCCGTCTTTGATGCAGAGCGAGAGCGGCAAAAAGATCACTTTGGGGCTGGACCTGCAAGGTGGGCTTCACATGCTGCTTGGGGTAAAGAACGAAGTGGCGATTACCTCCAAATCCAAATCTATTGCAGCAAGTATCAAATATATCTTTGATGAGGAAGAGATCATCTTTGATGCATTGAACCTGGATGAAGAGACAGGGGTCGTTACCTTTGAGATACTGGACAAAGAGGAACTTCCTAAGGTCAATCAGCTTCTTAAGGAAGAGCTGGAAGGCATCTCTTTTGTAGAGGATCATTTGAAGTTCTCTTTGCAGATGACAGAGAAAGAGGTCGCCCGCACCAAAAAGAATGCGATCGATCAGGCAGTCGATACGATAAGAAGCAGGCTTAACGAGTTTGGTTTGGCTGAGCCGACTGTCGCAAAACAGGGCGAAGACAAGATCCTTGTAGAAGTGCCTGGGATCAAAACACAGGAAGATGAGCAGCGTATCCGTGAGCTTATCGCGCGTGCAGCACACCTGCAGCTGATGGCAGTGGACGAAGAGAGGATCGCAAGGGTCGGTACGATGAGCGAAGCGGAAGCGAAAAGTTACGGCGACGTGATACTGCCTGATGTCAATACCGGCGAAAAGTATCTGCTTAAAGCGATCCCGGTATTGGACGGTTCGATGCTGACAGATGCAAAGGTAGGGTTTGACGAAAACAACCAGCCGGTGATCAACTTTACCCTTAACGGGCAGGGAGCAAAGATCTTCGGCGACTTTACTGCAATCAGTGTGGGAAAACGTATGGCAGTGGTGCTTGATGACAAGGTTTATTCTGCACCCAACATCCGTGAACGTATCGGCGGGGGACGGGTTCAGATCTCAGGGCAGTTTAAGCTCTCTGAAGCGCATGACCTTGCTATTGCATTGCGTTCGGGGTCATTGCTCGCCCCTGTCTATGTGATGGAAAAAAGAAGTGTAGGGCCAAGTCTGGGAGCTGACAGTATCAAAGCAAGTTCCATCGCACTTATGCTCGGGTTTGTACTTGTTGTGATCTTTATGGTGATCTACTACGGGATGGCAGGAGTGATTGCCAATGCAGCACTGGTCGGAAACCTCTTTTTGATCCTTGCAATTATGTCTCTCTTTGGTGCGACATTGACACTGCCCGGTATGGCAGGTATCGTGCTGACAGTGGGTATGGCAGTAGATGCCAATGTGATTATCAATGAGCGTATCAGGGAGCTGCTCAATGAAGGAAAATCGATTGCCAAGTCGATCGAAGACGGGTATAAAAATGCTTTTACTGCGATCTGGGATGCCAATGTGACGACATTGATCGCTGCAATAGTACTCTATGTGTACGGTACAGGTGCGATCAAAGGGTTTGCCTTGACAATCAGTATCGGTATCCTTGCTTCGATGCTTACCGCGATCGTAGGGACACACGGGATTTATCAGTGGATATTGCCAAAGATGGATCAAAACAGGCTGGGTTACTGGTTTGGAATAAAAGGGAGTAAATAATGGAACTGTTTAAATATGAAAAACCGCTCTCTTTGATGGCGCAGGCGAAACGTTTCGGGATACTCTCTGTCCTCCTGGTGTTTACCTCTTTGGTGCTGATAGTTACCAAAGGTTTCAATATGGGTATCGACTTTGCAGGCGGTACGGTGATCCAGGTCCAGTATACACAGAAAGCCCCGATCGATGAAGTAAGGGAAGAACTGAGTTCCCAGGAGGCTTATAAAGGTGCAAGTGTCACCTACTTTGGCGCAGATGAAGAGATCGTGATCAAGACCAAGAGCAGTTCAAAAAATGTCGGCGTGGATATCGGTGACCAGATGAGAGAACTGCTTAAAGATACCGAGGGCTTCAAAGAGGTCAGACGTGTCGATATGGTAGGAGCGAAGGTCGGTTCGGAGCTTCGTGAGAAGGGACTGATGGCGATGCTCCTTGCGATCATCGGTATTTTGATCTATGTCTCCTTCAGGTTTGAGTGGCGTTTTGCGGTAGCATCCGTGATGGCTCTTGTCCATGATGTGACGATAGCGATGGGGATGATCGTACTCTTCAGTGTAGAAGTGAATCTTGATATCCTGGCAGCACTGCTTACGATTCTCGGATATTCATTGAACGATACCATTATCGTGTTTGACCGTATCCGCGAGGGGATCAGAACGATCAAAGACCCGGATCTTTCACATATCATCGATGAGTCTGTGTCACGTACGCTATCACGTACGACACTCACTTCGCTTACGACTTTCCTCGTGGTACTGACCCTCTTCCTGTTTGGCGGAGAGATCATCAACGGATTCTCGTTTACGCTCCTGGTAGGTGTGGTTGTGGGTACCTATTCATCGATCTTTGTAGCGTCGCCGATCTTGATGTGGCTGAAGTTCTCGGTGAGTGACTTCAGAACCAAAGAGGCCGAAAAGCTCAAAAGAGAGAAAGAAAAAGAAAAAATGCGTGCCATGTACGAGCAAGGTACGTTATAATTATTTTTAGACAACGCTGGCGTTGTGAGCCGTCCGCTGAGGACTGTTGCGTGTTCAGGAGCTTTGCTTCTGAACAAATCAGCCAAAGGCAACGCCAGCGTTGTGAGCCGTCCGCTGAGGACTGTTGCGTGTTCAGGAGCTTTGCTTCTGAA
>JBEWPY010000013.1:18333-30324 GCA_047689495.1 Candidatus Sulfurovum profundilacunae
CAAATCAGCATGGCAGGGTACGCTATAATAGCGGGAGATAGACTTAAGGAGGCAGTATGAACTGGGGTAAAGTTTTTTATCTATTTTTTACATTGATGTCGCTTACGACATCCGCGGCATTTTTATATGAGCATTCCCTCGTGGCACTTTTTATCGCAGGGTCGGTGAATGTCGTTTCAACATTGATGAAGATCGGAGTAAGAAATATACTCTCTGCCGAACTTCTGGCAGGTTCATTGGTTGCTGATTTGCATCTGATCCCTGCCTTTATAGCAATGAAGTTTTTTAACAATACGGAGATGGCAGTAGGATTGGTTATCGGTGCAGTGATTGCCAATCTTTATACGATCTTTGTTTCCATGATCGAAAGCGGAAAAGAAAAAGCGGATTTTTAAGGCTTTCTGGATGTTGCATACCCCTCTGCTTACGGGCACAGATCGTGAACGTAAGCGTCAAGAGATCAAAGCCTATTTTACCTCCTGCAATAAACGGTATGAGTCACTGTTTGAAATCATTTCCGATGAAAGTGCCTATTTCCGAAAAGCAGACCCCCTTAGCCACCCTCTGATCTTCTACTACGGACATACGGCCGTATTTTTTATCAATAAGCTCAAACTTGCCAAGTTGATTGATCAGAGAGTCGATGAGGAATTAGAGTCGATCTTTGCCGTCGGAGTGGATGAGATGAGCTGGGATGATCTGGATGAGAAGCATTATGAATGGCCAAGCCTGGAAGAGACACAGCTGTATCGTGACAAGGTCTACAGGATTGTCAGCGGCCTGATCGATACTTTGCCTATGGAGCTTCCTATCACATGGGAGTCTCCATGGTGGACGATCCTGATGGGGATAGAGCATGAGAATATTCATCTGGAAACTTCCGCGGTACTGATACGTCAGCTTCCACTCAGTTCGGTTCAGAGACATCCGGCATGGCAGGAGTCCGACCTTTGCGGTGCGTCCCCTTCCAATGCATTGCTTGCGGTGCCAGGCGGCTTGGTGAAGGCCGGGAAACCAAAAAATGACCAGCTGTACGGCTGGGATAATGAGTACGGGGAGCATACCTTTGAGGTACCCTCTTTCAAAGCTTCAAAGTATCTTGTGAGCAACCAGGAGTATCTGGAGTTCGTCGAGGACGGAGGATATGAAAACACTTCTGTCTGGAGCGAAGAGGGAAATGCCTGGAGACGTTATGAAAAGGCTTCTTCACCCCGCTTTTGGGTCAAGGGAGCCGACGGTTTTCAGCTTCGTACGATGACGGGAGAGATACCGCTTCCGCTCAATTGGCCCGTTGAGGTCAACTGCCTTGAAGCGGAGGCATTCTGCCACTGGAAAAGCGGGAAGCTCGGTGTGGTTGTAGAACTGCCGACGGAAGATGAGTATTTCCGCTTGAGAGACTATGCAGAGATTCCCCCTTCGACGGAATGGATGGATACCCCGCCGGGCAATATAGCGCTTCAGGGACCTGCTTCCAGCCAGCCGGTCGACTGTTACGGTTCCAACGGATTTTATGATGTGACAGGCAATGTCTGGCAGTGGACACGTACGCCGATCTATCCCTATGAGGGGTTCGGAGTGCATCCTCTTTATGATGACTTTACGATCCCTACATTTGGCGGTAAACATAACCTGATCAAAGGTGGATCGTGGATCAGCTGCGGAAATCTCGCGGCACAAAAAAGCAGATATGCTTTCAGGCGGCACTTTTATCAGTTTGCCGGTTTCCGTTATGTGCAAAGCGGCTATGAAGAGAAGATCAAAATCTCTTCTTACACAAGCGACAGACTGGTATCGCAGTATTGTCATTTCGGTTGGAAGGAGAACCGTCTGGGTGTTGCGAATTATCCGGAAACTTGTGCCGGGCTTGCCCTGGAGTATATGAAATACCAGCCCAGACGAAAGGCACTGGATATAGGATGTGCCATAGGGCGAAGCAGTTTTGAACTGGCACGCGGATTTGACGAGGTGGTCGGAGTGGATTTTTCGGCGCGTTTCATACAGCAGGCCCAGCATTTCAAGGAGCAGGGCGTGCTTCGATACACCATGCCGGTAGAGGGAGAACTTGAATCTTTTGAAGAGATCACGCTGGAGAGGTATAGATTGGAAGAGGTACGGCACAAGGTCTCCTTCTGGCAGGCAGATGCCTGTAATCTCAAACCGGTCTATCAGGGATTCGACCTGATTTTTGCAGGCAATCTCCTTGACAGCCTTTATGACCCGGGGAAGTTTCTTGAGTCACTCTCTTCAAGGCTTACGGAAGGGGGCATACTGATTTTGACTTCACCGTATACATGGCAGGAGGAGCATACGCCCAAAGAGAAGTGGATAGGTGGATACAAAAGAGACGGCGAGAATGTGACTACCCTTGAGGGACTTCTGGAGAAACTGGGCAATGTTTTTGAGCTGCTCGAGACCAGGGATACCCCTTTCGTGATACAGGAGACAGCCAGAAAACATCAATATACGATTGCAGAGATGAGCGTATGGAAAAAGAAGAGGAAGTAACATGTCATTGAATGCCGTGGACAGGAGAGGGACCTATGCAGTGAAACTGGAAGATGCCGAAAAAAAGTTCGGTACCGGTGATCTGCTGCCGTTATGGGTCGCAGATATGGATATCGCTTCTCCGGAGTGTGTACAGGAAACGCTTCAGAGGAGAGCATCCCATCCTGTCTATGGGTATACGGTCTATCCTGAACGCTATTTTACCGCCATTGCACAGTGGTATGAGAGACGTTTTGGGTGGAAGATAGCCAAAGAGTGGATCGTACCGGCTTACGGGGTGGTACCGTCGATCAACTTTGCGATCCATGCCTATAGCCGGGCGGGAGACGGTGTTATTGTTCAGACACCGCTTTATCCCCCGTTTGCAGATTCGGTACGCAGACAGGATCGCAGGATTCTCGACAACAGGCTGTTGTACGAAGAGGGCAGGTATACGATAGACTTTGCAGACTTTGAAGAGAAAGCCAAAGAAGCAACGCTTTTTCTGCTCTGTTCACCGCACAACCCTACCGGAAGGGTCTGGGATAAAGAGGAACTGGAAAAGCTCATCGATATCTGTCTCGCTCACGGGGTAGTGATCGTTTCCGATGAGATCCATGCGGATATCGTGTATGAGAAGAGACACCGTGTTCTGGGTACCTTTGAGAAGATAGCAGAGCACTGCGTCATACTCAATGCCCCGTCAAAAACCTTCAATATCGCGGGACTCAATACCTCCTATGCGATCATCCCGGATGCAAAACTGCGCATGGATTATATCTGCGAACAGAAAAGGTCGGGTATCACCAACGGCACACCGTTCGGTATCGAAGCGCTGATGGCGGCCTATGAAGGCGGACAGGCATGGCTGGAAGCGCTTAAAAAGATGCTGAAAGAAAATATCGGCTATATTGAAGCATTTATAGAGGCGCATGCTCTTCCTGTCAGGGTGATCAGGCCCGAAGCGACATTTCTCATCTGGCTGGATTGTGCCGGACTGAAGATGAGTCATGATGCCCTGGTCGATTTTTTTGTCAATGAGGCAAAACTGGGGCTGAATGACGGGATGAGTTTCGGTAAAGCAGGAAAAGGGTTTATGCGCCTGAATATAGGTACCTCCAGAGAGGTCTTGGAAAAAGCGATGCGGCAGCTGCTTCGTGCATACAAGGAGAAAAAGTGAGAATTGTTCTTTTATGGCTTATAGTAACTGCCTGGATCATTGCGCTGCCGGCCGATATTCAGTACTTCCTCTCCAAATCAAAACTTCCTTCCAAAGATGTCAGTATCTATATCAAAGAGCTTGGGAGCGGAAGGGTCGTTGCTTCGCTCAATGCCGACAGGACGCGAAAACCGGCATCTGTCATCAAAGTGTTGACAGCATATGCCGCACTTTTGAAACTCGGGTTTGAGTATCGGTGGCCTACGGAGTTCTATACAGAGGGTACGATCAGGAACGGTTACCTGAATGGTGATCTTGTGATCAAAGGGTATGGTGATCCGTCATTAAACTCTAAAGATTTACCGGATATCGTTGCACAGATCAAACAGAGAGGTATCAATCAAATCAATGGGGATATCATTGTCGACAGATCATATTTTGATGTAGGGGATCAGGACAGTGCCGAGTTTGACAACTATCCCTACAGCCCCTATAATGCCATGCCCGATGCGATGATGTTCAATGAGAGGACCAGCACGGTGTGTATAACCCCCCGCAAAAAAACGGCGCATAAGGAGATCGATGATCCCAGCTATAAAATAGTGAATCAGGTAAAGTTCGTCAGTAGATCTTGTCGTGGAAAGTATGCATGGGCTGGCTCCAAAGTAGATATGCAGTCAGAAATACCTAAGTTGATTCTGAAAGGGGAGCTTTCCAAATACTGCAAAGAACGCAAAGTATGCAAGATCGTCGCTAAGCCCTATAAGGCGTTTTATTATGCGTTGAGAGAAGCATTGCTTAAAGAGGGGATAGAGGTAGAGGGTAACCTGAAGCTTTCCGGGGTCCCTTCCTATGCAAAACTGCTTTTCACCCACTACTCTGAACCGCTTGAAAAGATCGTTTCAAAAGCGTTAAAAAAGAGTAATAATATTTATGCAAGACATCTCTTACTGCTTACAGGTGTAAAAGTTTATGGTGCACCGGCTACTCTTAAAAAAGGACGAAAAGCAGTGACCTACCTGTTGAAAAGTCAAGGAGCTTTGCGTGCAGGAGAGTTCTATCTTGATAATGGTTCAGGACTTTCCAGGCATTCAAAACTTTCAGCTAAAATGCTTGTCGATGTCTATGAAAGCGCTTATAAAATATTTGGAAAACGATGGATGGAGAGACTCTCGATCGCCGGAAAGGATGGTACGATCAAAAAACGTTTTCGGTATAAATCTGCACAAAACAGAGCATGGATGAAAACCGGAACGCTCAAGTATGTTAAAAACATTGGAGGGTATGTAAAAAATCGGGCAGGCAACTATTATAGTGCAGTGGTACTGGTCAATACAAAAAGACCGAGATACAGAGCAGCAAAGCTTCAAAACAACATCATCAACTGGCTAGCCCGATCCACAAGAGCCCCCACCCCAAATAAGTCCAAATCTGTTGTTCCTTCTGCATCGGGGGTAGAAACAAAAAAAATAATATCTGCTGCCACTTCTGTGCAAAAAAGGGAAGGTAACTATTATATACAGGTGGTTTCTGTGAGCAAAAGGCCGGACAAACGCTATTTGTCCAGGATCGAACAGGCAGGTTTTACATATAGAGTGGTTCAGGAGAAACGTTACAAAGTACTGATCGGAGGCTATCCAACCAAATCAAGTGCACAGAAAGCATTGCCCAAAATACGTCAACAGTTGAGCAAGGGTGCATTTATTGTAAAAAGATAATTTCGCTATAATCTCTCTTTAATTTATAGAGAATATAGGAGCCTGATGAACTTCGAAACCTATCCGTTTGAAAAACTGAACAGCCTGCTGGATGACATGATTCCCAACCCGGAGTTTTCGCCGTTGAGCCTGACGATCGGTGAACCCCAGTTTGAGACTCCGGAGTTTATTCAGAAGGCGCTGAAAGAGCATAGCGGACTGCTTAATAAATATCCCAAAACAGCCGGAGAGAATGAACTGAGAGAGGGGATACTGAAGTACCTAAAGAACCGTTTTGGCCTGGAACTCGACAATGTCGAGATCATCCCGACATTCGGTACCAGAGAGGTGCTCTTTAATTTTCCCCAGTTTCTGCTGCATGATATTGATAACCCGGTGATGGCCTTTCCAAACCCTTTTTATCAGATCTATGAAGGAGCTGCGAAAGCAAGCAGGGCAGAGGTGATCTACCTGAATCTTGATGAAGCAAACCGTTTTCAGCCGGTTATCGATGAGGAGCAGCTTGCACGTGCGGATTTTGTGATATTGAACTCACCGAACAATCCGACTTCATCCGTGATGACAATGGAGCAGATGAAACAGTGGGTAGCGCTGGCACTGAAACATGATTTTGTCCTGCTCAACGATGAGTGCTACTCGGATCTTTACCTGGGAGATCCTCTTCCCTCTCTGTTGAATGCAAGTATCGAAGCAGGCAATGAGACGTTCAAAAATATACTGGTGATCAACTCCATCTCCAAGCGTTCTTCCGCTCCCGGGCTGAGAAGCGGATTTATCGCAGGAGATGCAGCGATACTTAAGGAGTATATGGTTTACCGAACCTATGCAGGCTGCGCTGCACCGCTTCCCCTGCAGCATGCTGCGGCTATTGCGTGGGCAGACCAGGAGCATGTGGATTTTTTCAGGAAGAAGTATAAGAAGAACTTTGAAGCAGCCAAAGAGGTACTGGGGATAGATGCTCCCGAAGCGACTTTTTACATCTGGCTGAAAGTAGGGGATGAGATCGCCTTCACGAAAAAACTCTACAAAGCGTACAATCTCAAGGTGATCCCGGGTTCATTCCTGGGGCGCAAGAGAGAAGGAGAGGGCTATGTGAGGCTGGCCCTGGTCTATGAGGCGGAAAAAACCAGAGAAGCACTGGAGCGCATCGCTGCCTTGATGGAGGAGCTGGGAACTGGAAAGCAGGAATAGCGGTTTGCATTGCCCGGCAATGCTTTGATTGAATAGAGAGGGGGATACCCTGACAGGAAGGAGAGGAAAATGAATGAAATGCCTGATATCCATGTGGAAGAGCTCAAAAAAGACCCTGAGTTTCTGGCAAATATAGAGAGACTCGAAAAAGAGTGTAAAGAGGAACAGAGTATTGCCAAGGGCTACCAGCTGCTGGATGCGAGGCTCATCATCGAATCACCTGAAGATGAGATCAATGAGATCTTTACCTTTATCGTGAACAATGCGTTTGACAAGCTCGCTGAAAACCTTACTGCGGGCAAGTCATTTGATATGGGTGATACGGAAGATATCGCTACGGCAAGAGCCATCTATGAACATGCGATGCAGCGCTACAGCGAAAATGACAGGAAGGGAGCCAAAGAGATGTTTTTGGTGCTCAACTATACGGTTGACCATGCCGGGCTCAAGGATGCGATGATGGTGCATGCCTGTTCGGTGATGGCAGGCAAGAGCTTTGAAGACTTTATCGAGAGTATGGTGGATGCGGATGCAGTGGATGTAAATGACCCCCTGGCGTTTTTCATCCAAAATTTTACCCAGCCGACCGATATCCTGCTGACGATGTTCGCGAAATACGTCAAGCAGGGTAAGGATGAATTGAAAGTTTTAGAAGAGAGCAAATAAATATGAATACCATAACTCTTCACTCTTCACCCCAAGGGCACTTGTCACTTCGTTCGAGCGCATTCTTCACTCTTCACTCAGGTCCGAAGGATTTGCTGTGAAGATACATTTTATCGGTATCGGCGGGATCGGCCTGTCTGCACTGGCGAAGTTTCTGGCGAATGACGGGCACAAGATTTCCGGATCGGATATCAAGCAGACCGAGATCACCAATGACCTGGCAACAAATTTCCATGCCAAGATCACGATCCCCCACCATCAGGATGCTGTTGAAGGAGCCGATATCGTGATCTATTCCGCAGCAGTACGCCCGACCAATGCAGAGTATCAGCGAGCCAAAGCACTTGGTATCAAACTCCTTTCAAGAAAAGAAGCCCTCAAGTTTATTTTGAAGGAAAAAGAGGTCTATGCCGTAGGCGGTGCACACGGAAAAAGTACGACTTCGGCGATGCTCTCTTCCCTGATTCCTGAGTCTAATGCACTGATCGGGGCGATCAGCAAGGAGTTCGGCTCCAACGTACGTTATTGCGAAAATAACAGGGTGGTGTTTGAAGCGGATGAAAGTGATGAGAGTTTCCTTAACTCCAATCCTCATCTGGCGATCGTCACCAATGTGGAACCTGAGCACATGGAGTACTATGAGTACGATGAAGAACGTTTTTACAATGCGTATAAAAAATTTCTTTCCCTGGCCGGGACTTGTGTGATCAATGCTGAAGATGCATTCCTCTCTTCACTCGATATAGCGTCAGTCAAACTCTATCCTTCCCGGGATATCAAAAACATCGAATATATTTTAGTGGGCGGTGAGCCTCATACACGCTTTGATCTGCGTGATCTTGGTTCTTTTGAAGTATTCGGGTTCGGTGAACATATCGCGTTGGATGCAGCACTTGCGATACTGGCGGCACTTGAACTTGGAGAGTCGGTAGAAAATATCCGTCAAAATCTTTTCCGCTACAAAGGTATCAAAAAGCGTTTTGACATCATACAGAACAGAGAAGCATGTGTCGTGATCGATGATTACGGGCACCATCCAACCGAAATCAAAGCGACCATGGAGGCACTGAAAACCTATCAAGGACTCAGAGGCTTTCATCAGCTCAATGTGATCTGGCAACCGCATAAATACTCCAGAACGATGGATAACCTGCAAGGATTTGTCGAGTGTTTCGATGGCGTTGATGAGTTGGTCATACTGCCGATATGGGCTGCCGGAGAGATAGAGGTCGATATCGACCTGAAAGGGGCATTCAGCCGTTATAAACTTCTGATGGCGGACGCTGTAACCAGGGAAAACGGGGTAGTAAAAGTTTTGAAAGAGGGGAATGTGATACGCCAGTATAGTGAGGGGCTCATTACCGCATTCGGTGCAGGTGACATTACTTACCAGATCAGAGGGGAAGCATAGGGCCGTGCTGTGTTTTGCAGGCCGGATACAGGCAACCTTTTTCCCTCATAAGGGTATTTTTCCGGTCTTTTCTTCCTCTGCTCTGCTGTCATAGGAATATGAAGCAAACGTGCTATAATTTCATCAATATCTTTTTGAGGAAATTTCCAGCGTGCCTATAGAACAAACTACACAAAAATCGATTATTCAAAAGCTTGATCTGGACGGTTATATCGCACAGTTCAAACATTTCTTTGCCAGAGAGAAGCCGGTGGTCATGCAGGGTGATATCAATCAGCACTTTCGGTATATCAGGGCACTGTCCGGTGTAGAATTTCCCCCGCCAAAAGGGGTGAAAAACCTCGACCGCGAGCTGAACCTTATCAAAAAGCAGGCCGTACTCGGGCTCGAAGAGATCTATGCCTTTATCACGATGATCTCCTATTTTAACAGGCTCAAGACTGTAAGCTTTCAGGAACCTCTTGCTTCCTGGCTGCACGGTATAGAGATACCAGAAGAGATCAAAGAGATACTGGACTACTTTACTGCGGAAGGAGAGATCAACCCTGAACGCGATCCTGACCTTTTCAGTGTGGAAAAAGCACTCAAACAGAATAAAAGCGATATCAAAGAGACACTCTACAAACTTACGCATTCAGCCAGGCTCAGAGAGTTTCTGGTGGATACGCAGGTTCACTTCAACGGCGGAGAAGAGACCCTGCTTGTCAGAGGCGGTTTCAGCCATGCTGTCAAAGCCACGGTGGTTGCCAGAAGTTCAGCAGGACATTTCTATATCATCCCGCAAAGCATCTCCCATCTCAAAGAGAAAGAGTCAGCCCTGCTGAGCCACAAAGAGGAGTTGATCTATCAGTACTGTAAAGAGATTTCGGCAAAATTCACCAAGTGGGAACGTTTTTTAAACTTTATCAACAAAGAGTATGACAGGTTTGACCATTATCAGGCACGTGTGTTGTTTGCCAGAAGCAAAGAGTATGAATTTGTCCTGCCAGACAAATCAAAACGTATCAAGCTTGAAGAGTTTGTACACCCTGCCATTGAAGACCCAGTACCGGTTTCGATCGATCTGGATAAAGAGATCATGCTGATCACCGGAGTAAACGCGGGTGGGAAAACGATGCTTCTCAAATCCCTGCTCAGTGCGGTGTATCTGTCAAAATACCTGCTGCCGTTCAGGTGCAATATCGCCAAAACCGAGATCGGACATTATAAAAGCATCGAAGCGGTCATCGATGATCCCCAGTCGGTCAAAAACGATATCTCGACATTTGCAGGGCGTATGCAGGAGTTTGCCAAACTTTTTGGAAAGAAGAGTGCGATCGTAGGTGTCGATGAGATCGAGCTTGGGACTGACAGTGACGAGGCGGCAAGTCTTTTCCGTGTCATGCTTGATGAACTGCGTAAAAAAGATATCACGTTTATCATCACCACCCACCATAAGCGACTGGCATCATTGATGGCCAGTGATGATCATGTTGAACTCATCGCGGCGCTTTATGACGAAGAGAAACGGCTGCCGACCTATACCTTTTTACAGGGAAGTATCGGTAAAAGCTATGCGTTTGAAACAGCCGAGCGTTACGGGATACCTGCCGGACTGGTGGAGAAAGCCAGGAAAGTCTATGGGGAAGACAAAGAGAATCTCAATGAGCTGATCGAAAAGTCTACGGCACTGGAGCGCGAGATGCGTCAGAAGATCAGACAGGTAGAAGAGGAGCTGGCTGATGTTGAGCGGAAGAAAAAACACCTCGAAGCGCAGGAGGATATACTGAACGAAAGTCACCGTAAAGCGATCGCCACCCTTGAAAACCGATACAATGCCGCAACCAAAAAGGCGCGGGAAGCACTCAAAGCCAAAGAGTCCAGCGAGGGGAGACGTCTGCTTAACGAAGCGCATAAGTTTAAAGATTTTAAACCAAAAGAGATCCAAGAAGCGGAGAAGATTGCGCTCAAGGAGGGGGATAGGGTCAAGTATCGTTCGCATAAAGGAGTACTGCTCTCCCTCAGGGGGAAAGAGGCGACGATAGAGGTGGACGGCCTCAAGATGAGAGTACCGCTCAAAGAGTTGAAACAGAGGGGAGAAGAGCCTAAAGTTAAAGTACCCGGGAAACCCAAAGAGGCTAAAGTACAGGTCGAAAAGGGCAGTGCGGCTGTTTCGGTCAAACTGCTTGGCATGTATGCAGATGAAGCGATCGATACCGTCGACAAGTTCCTCTCTGATGCAATGCTGCACAACCTTCATGAAGTGCAGATCATTCACGGTACAGGGGGCGGCGTATTGGCCAAACTGGTGACCGATTATCTCAAAAATCATCCAAAGATACAGAAGTTTTATCGAATGCCGGGCAATTTGGGGATTACGGTGGTTGAATTATAGTTTTTTTCTGTATTTGAAGTTTATTTTTTACAAGATTATTGTAAATGTCACATTGATATAACGTCCAGCCTTTATAATAATGTTTAAACTTAATTTAAAAGGGGAAGTCATGAAAAAGATCATCAGTTTACTACTGTATTTGTTTGCAGGAATACTCTTTGCCGAACAGATTGATGTAGCGCTATCTCAGGGGACTGAACAAAGCATCGTCAATAGGCTTGACCCTAAATCAGGCAGCCCGGAAGTGGATGCGAATGTGACGATAAAAGTAGCCTTTAACGAAGCACTCAATCCAATGTTTGTCAAACGAAGTGTTAGCCTCAAAAGACTCACAGATGAAAGAATAAAAGGTTTTTTGGGCTTTGGGTTTGCCAAACGAAAAAGACAGCAGAGTATTCAGGGTAACACCGCATACGATGCCTCCACACATATGATAACCTTTACCCCCGATAAACCATTGCCGGTAGGTTTTTATGAAGTAAGTTTCAGGCATTTGATGACACAAAAACCAGGGATGCATATGCGCATCAGCCCCATTGTTTATCGATTTTATGTTCCTGAAGTGATCAATGGTTTTAAGCTGCCGCCCGAGCCGGAGGAAGAGAAGAATAATGAAACACTGCTGGGGATTGACTTTAATGACAACGGGATACGGGATGATGCGGAGATTTATATCATTAAACGATATGCTGAGGACCCAAAATATCCCAAAACGAAAACAGCTATTGCATTGCAATACGCATGGGCAAGTCAAAAGGTTTTGGAAAACCCTACAATTGAGAGTAAAAAGCATATAGATGACGCTTTGGATTGCGAATCTTATTGGGCTTGGAAAGAGATGCAAAAGAATACAGATGGTTTATCAAACTTTGAAAGAGGTTTATATTATTCCAACCTAGCATCTTTGACAGATTCTGAATTAAAAGATCATATTTATTAAACCACTAACTAAACAGTCAAATAATTATGCTAAAAAATGTTATAATGT
>JBEWPY010000100.1:0-5761 GCA_047689495.1 Candidatus Sulfurovum profundilacunae
GGCCGGTGATCGCATTGGACAACAAAGTGATTGTTGGATATAATGAAGCAAAATATAATGAAATACTGCAAAAGGATCACTGATGGCAAGTTTTGATATAAAAAAATTACTTCAGAGTGTCGTTTCCCATGGTGCTTCAGACCTTCACCTCGTAAGCCGTACCGAACCGCAGATCAGGCTGGACGGGAAACTGAAACCTGTCAACCTTCCAAAGCTGACCGGAGATGATATCGAAGAGATGTGTTATTCTCTTATCACGGAAAAACAGAAACAGGCATTTGAGGAGCACAGTGAACTTGACTTCGCTCTATTGCTTCCGGGTATCGGACGTTTCAGGGCAAACTACTACAAGACACTGGGAGATACGGCAGCGGCATTCAGAACGATCCCGATAGACATCCCTTCTCTTGATGATATTGCTGCTCCGCAAATATATAAAAAACTTGTCAAACGCGAAAAGGGTCTGATATTGGTAACCGGGCCGACAGGTTCAGGTAAATCAACCACTCTCGCAGCCATGCTCAACGAAATCAATGAAAACGAACAAAAACATATCCTCACCGCAGAAGATCCTGTAGAATTTATCCATCAGAACAAAAAGTCGGTCTTTTCCCACAGAGGCGTAGGAGAAGATACCAACTCCTTTGCTATAGCACTGAAATTCGCTATGCGTCAGGACCCTGATGTTATCCTCATCGGGGAAATGAGGGATAAAGAGACAATCGCAGCTGCTCTGACTGCAGCTGAAACCGGCCACCTTGTTTTCGGTACGCTTCATACCTCTTCTGCCCCCGGTACGATCAACCGTATCATTGATGTATTTAGCGGAGATGAACAACCTCAGATCCGTGCAATGCTTGCATCTTCACTTGTAGCCGTGATTGCCCAGGCGCTGTTGCCGAAAATCGGAGGGGGACGTGTGGCGGCCTCCGAAATCCTTATCACCAATCATGCTATCTCAAACCTCATTCGTGAAGACAAAGTACACCAGCTCTACTCTCAGATGCAGCTGGGACAGGAAGATACCGGTATGCAGACACAGACACAGGCATTCAAAAAATTCCTGAAGGAAGGAAAGATCAGTAAAGACGTAGCACTGCAATATGCCAATAAACCAAAAGAACTCATGCAGGTATAAACTCAATGTACTAAAGTTATTTGGGTACAATACGTCTTTAATTAATTGTAATGCGGGATAGAAAATGGATTTTTCATTAGAGACTTTTACTATGATGGATTTTAGCTACTTTGACGCGGTGATCGGTTCAATAGTCATCATCCTCGGGATCAAAGGCTTTGTGAATGGATTCATCAAAGAAGTATTTGGTCTTGCCGGCCTGGTAGGTGGAGTGTACTTTGCTTCCAGACTATCATCCAAAGCAGCTTCATTTATCGAAACAAACTTCATACAGCTTGACAACAGTTCACTTCTTGAGCTGTTAGGGTTTTTTGCTATTCTTATCATCATTTGGTCGGGAGTTACCATACTCGGTATCATCATCTCCAAACTGACTGACGTGAGCGGGCTTGGCCTTATTAACCGCATGATGGGAATGCTGGTAGGCGCCGGTAAATATTTTATTATTTTTGCACTGATTGTTACCGCACTGTCCAATGTATCTTTCATTAAAAGCAAACTGGAAAAATACGTAGAGAAGAGTCAGCTGTACCCCTATCTCAAGGAGACAGGAGCTTACCTGATCAATCTTGATCCAAAAACATTGGACCTGATCACAAGCGATACGCAGAGCGAACCGCAAAAAAGTAATGCAGTATCCCTTGAGAGAGACAAGAATACCTCTCGTGAAAACAACAATACGGAGAAAGAAGAAGGCCAGTAGATGATCAGCCAGCCTGAACTTTTAGAAGCAATCACAGAGAAATCAAACGTTAAAATAACGGGCCAAACGATGAAAATCGAAGGTATCTGCAAAGATTGTCAGGAAGAACAAATATAACAGAGAGATTTTGTATTTACTTCAAAATCCTTTTTCAGGAATTTGAGTTAAGTCCAAACACTCACTTCAAAACATATCAAGCTATGAAGTAGACATCGCGACACTAAAGTAACAACAGGAGCAACTTTGATATTTGATAATCAATATATCCGGGAACGTATCAAAAAAACAGAAAAGTTAAGAGAAGAGGGGATCAACCCTTATCCCAATCAGATCGAAAAAGGAACACCTTCAAAACAGTTTCTAAGTAAAAATGAAGACCTTCTCAAGCTGGATGCAGAAGTAAAAAAGGATGAAAACAGAAACTATACACTGACAGGACGTATCAAATTTGTACGTATCATGGGAAAAGCTGCTTTTGCAAAGATCGAAGACAGTGAGGGATTGGTACAGCTCTACTACAACCGTGATGACCTTCCTGAAGGGTATTACAACAATATCGTCAAAAAGCTTTTTGAAGTAGGTGATATTATCGAAGCAAAGGGCTTTCCTTTTGTAACACAGACCGGTGAGATCACCCTGCACTGTACCGAACTGAACATCATCAGCAAAGCGATCTCTCCGCTTCCCGAGAAGTTCCACGGACTCCAGGACCCGGAACTTCGCTACAGACAACGCTATCTTGATATGATCATGAATGCGGAAGTCAAAGAGACGTTTGTCATGCGTTCCAGGATCGTTTCACTGATCAGAAGATTCTTCGAAGAGAAGAGCTTCCTTGAAGTGGAAACACCAATGATGCACCCGATCCCCGGAGGGGCCAATGCCAGGCCGTTTATCACGCACCACAATGCACTGGATGTAGAGCGTTACCTGCGTATCGCACCCGAGCTTTACCTCAAACGTCTGATCGTAGGGGGTATGGAAGCAGTTTTTGAGATCAACCGTAATTTTAGAAATGAGGGGATGGACCACACCCATAACCCTGAATTCACAATGATCGAGTTTTACTGGGCGTATCACAGGTATGATGACCTGATGAAGATCACCGAAGAACTCTTTGACTACCTCTTTGAACATCTGAAACTGGAGAGAAAACTCCCGTACGGTGAAATGGAGATCGACTTCTCTACACCGTTTGCGAAAGTTCCCTATATCGAGTCGATCACTACGATCGGCGACGTACCTGCCGATGTGGCTGCCGATAAAGAGAAAGCGATCGCTTACCTCAAAGAGAACGGTGTAGAGGTGGACGGGAACCTGACATTGGGATATGTACAGGCTGAGCTTTTCGATGAGTTCGTGGAAGCGAAGCTGATCAACCCTACCTATATCACCGACTTCCCTGTCGATATTTCTCCGCTTGCACGCAGAAGCGATGACAACCCGGAACTCGCAGAGCGTTTTGAACTTTTTATGGCCGGGAAAGAGATCGCGAACGGGTTTAGTGAGCTGAATGACCCGATCGACCAGTACGAGAGATTCAAAGGACAGGTCGATGCCAAAGAGACAACAGGCGATGATGAAGCCATGCAGATGGACACGGATTACGTCAAGGCACTCAGCTACGGTATGACACCGACTGCAGGAGAAGGTATCGGTATCGACCGTCTCGTAATGATGCTGACCGACCAGCACTCTATTCGTGACGTACTTCTCTTCCCCGCAATGAAGCCGGAAGCACCGCGTCCGGAACTGCAGCCGCTGTGCGATATAGAAGACCTGTGCAAAAAGTGCGGCCATGATGTCACTGAAGAGCTCAAACCTGCCAAAAAAGGCAAAGGAATGTTCTGCATCGATGTGGCAGCGTGTAAAGAGAGAGCAAAAAATAAATAACCGCAGGGTGGATAAAATCCACCTTTATCCGTAGTGGGACTCAGGGGTATTTATACGTTTTTCATAATATCCTTAGCCGAATTTTGCTATAAATACATTCAATAATTTACCACCGATATCATCGGAAAAAGGAATAACATGTCATACGCAATGGAAACTTTCGACCCGGAAATTTTTGAGGCGATTAACAATGAACTGGAAAGACAAACTGATCACCTTGAAATGATCGCATCTGAGAATTTCACGCTTCCTGCAGTCATGGAAGCGATGGGTTCCGTATTTACGAACAAATATGCAGAGGGCTATCCGTACAAGAGATACTACGGCGGATGCGAGAATGCCGATATCGTTGAACAACTTGCGATCGACAGAGCGTGTGAACTCTTTGACTGCAAGTATGCAAACGTACAGCCGCATTCCGGTTCACAGGCGAACGGTGCGGTCTATGCCGCGCTGCTCAAAGCCGGAGAGAAGATCCTCGGTATGGACCTCAGCCACGGCGGACATCTTACGCATGGAAGCAAGCCGAGCTTCTCGGGGAAAAACTATCAGAGCTTCACCTACGGTGTAGAGCTGGACGGTCGTATCAACTATGACAGAGTGATGGATATCGCCAAAACCGTACAACCCAAAGTCATCGTGTGCGGTGCATCAGCCTATGCCAGGGAAATTGATTTCAAAAAATTCAGAGAGATCGCTGATGAAGTCGGTGCGATCCTTTTTGCCGATATCGCACATGTTGCAGGCCTTGTTGCAGCGGATGAGCACCCCAGCCCATTCCCGTATGCAGATGTGGTGACGACGACAACGCACAAAACGCTTGCAGGACCCCGCGGCGGGATGATCATGACCAATGATGAAACGATAGCCAAAAAGGTAAACTCTGCAATCTTCCCGGGTCTCCAGGGGGGTCCTCTTGTACATGTGATCGCAGCTAAAGCAGTGGGATTCAAACACAACCTGAGCAGTGACTGGAAAATCTATGCAAAACAGGTCAAAGCCAACGCAACTGTCCTTGCAGAGGTTCTGATGAAGAGAGGATACGATGTGGTATCTGGCGGTACGGACAACCATCTGGTACTCCTTTCCTTCCTCAACAAAGAATTCTCCGGTAAAGATGCGGACGCCGCACTCGGTGCAGCAGGTATCACCGTGAACAAAAACACGGTTCCGGGAGAAACAAGAAGTCCATTTGTGACGTCAGGTGTACGTATCGGTTCACCCGCACTTACAAGCAGAAGGATGAAAGAAGCAGAGTTTGAGATCATCGCAAACAAGATCGCGGATGTGCTTGACAACATCAATGATACAGCACTTCATGCGAAGATCAAAGAGAAGATGAAAGCACTTGCTTCAAACTTCAAGATCTACGAGAAGCCGATCTATTGATGACACGCCGTTCTTTCTCATTCCACCTGGGAACAGGTGAAATCACCTTCAATACAAAAAAAACCAGTCAAGTGCTCAACCTCAAGAAAGGATGGGACAAGAGAAGAAAAGGTCAAATAGTTGAAAGTATTTGACCTCGATCTTATAGACAGTTATTACTATATCAAACGTAATTCAATCGTTGAAAAAATACCGCTCAACAACCGTACTTTTTATGCCAAATTTGAACGTATCAATGAACCGCTGACGCCTCTATTGCTGGAACAGCACCTGCAACGTGAATATACGATTGCTGCACCATTACTTAAAAATGGGTATACTGACTACCTTGTAATTGAATACAAAGGTGAAGAGTACCAAAGATTCCATCATGTGATCAGACACCTTTTTGCTACACTGTCCATCAAAAATTATCATATCTTTCAAGGTAAGAGCGAAGAACGTGTCCAGGTTTTTATCAACGTAGATCCCATGCGTTTGGAAGAGGCAGACAAACAGTTAAAAGAGCTCTCGGATTTACTCAGAAAAAAGCTTACGAAAAAGTGGAAGCATCTGCCTGACATTTCTCTCCCGGAAGCCTATAATATCGTTACTCTACCCTATCAAAAGCTCGCCTGAGAAACCTTTGATAAATATAT